>NZ_JAUEYW010000006.1:0-345897 GCF_032489875.1 Bradyrhizobium sp. SZCCHNR1015 | reverse complement strand
GAAAGCGATTCGTCAGTCACTCGACCGAGGAATCATCCATTTCCGGCAGCAAAATGGTAAGTTAGCGCCAATGGGGGTATGCCTCCACGAGGGTGGTTTGCTGAGAGATACCCCTCACCCAACCGAGTGCGCGGATGGGCCGGAGATGCCCTCTCCCACAAGGGGAGAGGGCACTGTATCGCACAGCTACTGGACCGTTCGAGCCGGCGCCAATTGGATTCGCCCTCAAACACAACTTAAGCCGCAATCGTGACCGGCAATGTCTCATATCCCTTCACGAAGCTGGAATAGACGCGCTTGGGCTCGTCCATCACGTCGATATGATCGAAGCGTTTCAGGATCTCCTCCCAGATGATCTTGAGTTGCAGCTCGGCCAGTCGCAGGCCGACGCAGCGGTGGATGCCGAAGCCGAACGACAGATGCTGTCGCGGACGGGCGCGGTCGATGATGAAGTCGTAGGGGCGCTCGATGGCGGCCTCGTCGCGGTTGCCCGAGACGTACCACATCACCACCTTGTCGCCCTTCCTGATCTGCTTGCCGCGGAACTCGATGTCCTCCAGCGCGGTGCGGCGCATGTGGGCGAGCGGGGTCTGCCAGCGGATGACCTCGGGCACGAAGCTGTCGATCAGTGCAGGGTTGTCCTTGAGCTTGCGGTACTGATCAGGGTTCTGACTGAGCGCATAGATGCTGCCGGACATGGTGTTGCGCGTGGTGTCGTTGCCGCCGACGATCAGCAGCACGAGGTTGCCGAGGAAGTTCTTCGGGTCCATGTTCCGCGTCGCCTCGCTGTGGGCCATCATCGACAGCAGGTCGCTCTTCGGCGGCTGGCTGGCGCGCTCCTGCCAGAGCCGACCGAAATAGCGCGCGCAGTCCATCAGCTCCGCCTGCCGCTCGTCCTCGGTCGCCACCAGCCCGTCGGGGCCGGGAATCGTGGTGGCGATATCCGACCAGCGCGTCAGCTTGCGGCGGTCTTCCCAGGGGAAGTCGAACAGCACCGCCAGCATCTGCGTGGTCAGCTCGATCGAGACGCGATCGACCCAGTCGAACACCTCGCCGACAGGCAAATTGTCCAAACATTCGGCGGAGCGCTTTCGGATGTTGATCGCGAGCTCGTCGAGATGCGTCGGCGTGAACATCGGCGCCACGGTCTTGCGCTGCGCGGCGTGGCGCGGCGGGTCCATCGCGATGAAGCTCTCGCGGCGGAGATCCGGATCGACGTCGCGAATGGTGATGCCGCCGAGCGCGGACGCCGAGGAGAACACCGCGTGATTGGTCTCGATCTCCATGATGTCGTCGTAGCGGGTGATCGACCAGTAGGGGCCGAACATCGATTCCTTGCAGTAGTGCACCGGATCCTCACGGCGCAGCCGGTCGAAATACGGCCAGTGCGTGTCGGTGCGGAATAACTCCGGATGACCGGGGTCGAATTCGGCGAGCGGCAGCGATGCGGCGCGGCCGGCGGCAGCGTCGATGACGCGCTCGCCCTTCGCGGCGTGACGATGTGCCTCGGCCGTCGTGCTGGTCCCGTGCATGGACGTCTCCCTGATGGCCGGATTCGCGCTGTCCGGCGATGCTTGGCGCGATTACATCCTGCCCGGGAGCGCGGGGCAAGCGCCGAGTTTGACGGGGGCTGCCCCGTCAAGTCTTGCGTCGCAAGGCTGGTGTTCGGCCGGACGTCGGGCGTGACAAGCGCCACGCCACGGAATATGGCTTTGAGCCATTGTTGCAAAGCAGAAGACTAGCAGGAGGCCGCCCCATGATCGCCAACGCGCAGCGCATGTTCAATTTCGATCTCGGCGAGACCGCGGACGCGATCCGCGAGACGGTGGCGAGCTTTTCGCAGGAGCAGATCGCGCCGCGCGCCGCCGAGATCGACCGCTCCAACCAGTTTCCACGCGACCTCTGGCCGCGGATCGGCGAGCTCGGCCTGCACGGCATCACGGTCGAGGAGGAGTATGGCGGCGCCGGCCTCGGCTATCTCGAGCACTGCATCGCCATGGAGGAGATCTCGCGTGCCTCGGCCTCGGTCGGCCTGTCCTACGGCGCCCACTCCAATCTCTGCGTCAACCAGATCCGCCGCAACGGCAACGAGGCGCAGAAGCGCAAATATCTGCCCAAGCTGATCTCGGGCGAGCATGTCGGCTCGCTGGCGATGTCCGAGCCGCAGGCCGGCTCCGACGTGGTGTCGATGAAGACGCGCGCCGAAAAGAAAGGCGATCGCTTCGTCCTCAACGGCAACAAGATGTGGATCACCAACGGTCCGGTCGCGGAGACGCTCGTGGTCTATGCCAAGACCGATCCGCAAGGCGGCCCGCGCGGCATCACCGCGTTCATCATCGAGAAGGGCATGAAGGGCTTCTCGACCGCGCAGAAGCTCGACAAGCTCGGCATGCGCGGCTCCGACACCTGCGAGCTGGTGTTCGAGGATTGCGAGGTGCCGGAGGAGAACGTGCTGGGGCAGGTCGGCCGCGGCGTCAACGTGCTGATGTCGGGCCTCGACTACGAGCGCGCAGTGCTCGCGGCGGGTCCGCTCGGCATCATGCAGGCCTGCATGGACGCGGTGCTGCCCTATGTGCACGAGCGCAAGCAGTTCGGCCAGCCGATCGGCACTTTCCAGCTCGTCCAGGGCAAGGTGGCCGACATGTATACGACGATGAACGCCGCGCGCGCCTATGTCTATGCAGTGGCCAAGGCCTGCGATCGGGGCGAGACCACGCGCGAGGACGCGGCGGGCGCCATTCTGTTCGCCGCCGAAAAGGCGACGCAATGTGCGCTCGATGCGATCCAACTGCTCGGCGGCAACGGCTACATCAACGACTATGCGACCGGGCGGCTGCTGCGCGATGCCAAGCTGTACGAGATCGGCGCCGGCACCAGCGAGATCCGCCGCATGCTGATCGGGCGGGAATTGTTCGAGAAGACGTCCTGAGGCGCCGACCTAACGGTTGGCGTATGCGGGACATGCGTTCGCCAACCGGCCAGTTGCAGATATTTTAATCATCCCCACCCAGGCCGGTGTTTTTTTCCGGCCGACTTAAGTAGAAAATGCGTCGAACCTCGGAGTCGTCCCGGCGACGAACCATTGAGGCATATTGTAGATCTTTTTGCGTGTGTCGGAGGCCTGAGCCGTGAACCAGATGAGTTACGTTCCGGAGCAGCCGCCGCCGCTTCCGCCTCTCACCGCTACCTTCTCGGGGGCGCGTGGCGAGTTCTTCCGGCTGGTCAGCCGCGGGGCGGCCATCGAACTGATCACACTGGGCTTCTACCGCTTCTGGCTCGCGACCGACATCCGCCGGCATCTCTGGGTCAACACGGCTGTCGACGGTGATGCCGCCGAATATACCGGGCGCGGCAAGGAGCTCCTGATCGGCTTCCTGTTCGCGATGGCGATCCTCGTCCCGATCTATCTCGCCTATTTCCTCATCGGCGTCGAGGCCGAGCGCTACCAGGGCTTCGCCAGCGTGCCGCTGGTGATCGCCTTCTACGCGTTCGGCCAGTTCGCCATCTTCCGCGCGCGCCGCTACCGGCTGACGCGCACGGTCTGGCGCGGCATCCGGTTCTGGATGACGGGTTCGGGCTGGGCCTATGCCGGCCGCGCCATGCTGTGGACCTTGTTGGCGGTGGTCACGCTGGGGCTGGCCTGGCCGTGGCGCGCCGCCGCGCTCGAGCGCTACAAGATGCGGCATTCGCATTACGGTGATCTCAGCGGCGACTTCGAGGGGCGCGGCTGGGAGTTCTTTAAGCGCGCCTGGTATCTGTGGCTGGTCGCGCCGTTTGCACTGCTGCTGTTTCCGCTGTTTCCATTCGTCTATGCGCAGTTCAAAGCGATCGAGTGGCGCTGGTGGCTGTCGGGCATTCGCTTCGGCGGCGTGCGGCTGGAATCGGACCTGCCAAACAATGCCTTCTACGGTCTCTACTGGAAGGTGATCGGCTGGTGGTTCCTGCTGTCGATCGCCTCCGGCGCCTATTTCAGCGGCGTCGCCGCGCTGATGATCAAGCTGCTGGGGCCGGGAAGCGACGGCCTGCCTCAGGTGCAGGCGCTGTCCGACAATGTGCCGATGCTGGTGCTGGTCGGATTGGGCTACATCGCCTGGATCCTGGCGCTCAACGTCGTGATGCGGCTCTATCTGGTGCGCGACATGTGGGCGAAGGTGCTGCAGTCGGTTCACGTGCATGGCATCGAGGCCATGGCCAATGTCGCCGCCAAGGGCGATCTGGCCAGCGCGCTCGGCGAAGGGTTTGCCGATGGACTCGACGTCGCCGGATTCTGATCCCGCGCCGGCGGGCGCCGTTGCGCCGGCCGACGCCACGCCGGTCGAGCCGGCCGCTCCGCTCGGCGGCCCCGCGGTCTATTTCGACGGACTATCCAACCGGCGGCAGACGGTCACGATCGGCCTCGCCAATCAGCTGGTGATGCGCAGCGCCGACAATTTCGTCTCCTGGCCCTATGAGGACATCCGCCGTGTCGATGCGCCGAGCGGCACGCTGCGCGTAAGCTGCCTGTCGGCGTCGCCGCTGGCGCGGCTGGAGATCCGCGACGCGGCGCTGTCGGCCGAACTGATCGCGCGTTGCGGCCACATCGACCAGAACAGGATGACCCGCGGCGCCATCGCGCGCATCGTCGGCTGGTCGCTGGCGGCCGCGGCCTCCATCGTCGCCGTCGTGCTGGTGGTGATTCCGTTCGCCTCCGACCGCCTGACGCCGCTGGTGCCGCCGACCATGGAGCGGCATCTCGGCGAGGCCGCCGTGGTGCAGATCCAGACCGTGTTCGGCGACAAGCTCTGCACCGAGGCGGCCGGGCAGGCCGCCTTCGCCAAGCTGGTGACGGCGCTGCGCCGCCCCGCCGGCCTCGACGACGGCATCGCGTCGCAGGTGCTGGACACGCCGATCCCCAACGCCTTCGCGCTGCCGGGCGGGCGGTTCTTCCTGTTCAGGGGGCTGCTCGACAAGGCCAATGACCCCGATGAGGTCGCCGGCGTGCTGGCGCATGAGCTCGGCCACCTCAAGCATCGCGATAATCTGCGGCAGCTGATCCACAATGGCGGCAGCTCGTTCCTGATCGGCCTGCTGTTCGGCGACGTCACCGGTGCGGGCGCGGCGGTCTTCGCCTCGCGGGCCATGATCAACGCGTCCTATTCGCGCGAGGCGGAGGCGGCCGCGGACGGCTTCGCGATCGAGGTGATGCACAAGCTCGGACGGCCGACGCGCCCGATGGGCGAATTGCTGTTCCGCATCACCGGCAAGGAGGACGGCAAGCGCCCGTCGCTGTGGGCCAGCCATCCGCTCAGCGAGGACCGTCTCGCCCGCATGCGCGCCGAAGACCGGCCGCCGAGCGGCCCGCCGCTGCTGAGCGCGGAGGAGTGGAAGGCGTTGAAGGGGATTTGCAAGTAGCGGAGTTGCCGCCGCCGCTACTGAGTTGCCGGGTCCGTTTCGGCAAAACCGGTGTCGTCCCGGCGAACGCCGGGATCCATAACCACCGAGTTTGATTGTTGGAAGAAGGTCTCGCCCAGCGTGCTTCATCGCAGGGCCGCGGCGTATGGGTCCCGGCGTTCGCCGGGACGACACCAGAGTTTGACGCGCGATAGGAACCTCAACTAAGGGCCAAGACCCCCCGCGAACTCAACCCCTCTCACTCCGCCAGATTGTTGGTCTTCCTCACCCAGGCCCGCACATCCGTCAGCACGTCCGGCAGCACGGCCTTGACCTCGGCGAGCGTCATGCCGGCCTTGACGCGCGGGTCGTACAGCATGTTGAGGATGTACTGGTCGTAGACGTCGAAATAGCCCATCGAGACGTTGTCGTTGAACATCGTCCAGGGCACGCTCGCGGTGTCGTTGATAGGCCCGAGCGACTGCAGCAGCTCCTCATAGGCGCAATCGAGGAAGACGAAATCGCCGTTGTCGACGGTGAGGATGACGTCGGAACGCTCGATCTCGAACGCCTCGTTCTTGCGGAAGCCGGACAGGCATTGCGGATCCAGCGAGGTCTTGATCTCGCGCGCGCGCTCGCTGCCATAGGCCTGGCTGATGGTGTGGTAGAGGTCGCGGTCGCGCACCAGCTTGACGCGGACATTGGCGTCGCCGTCGGTCTCGGTCATCGCGATGTCGAGGTTGCGGATGCGGGCGGCGATGTCGCTGACGACCTTGGCGAGCTGCGCCTTGCGGTCGGCGCGGCGGCCATCGGCGAACACCCGCACCGGCGCGCTGTACTTGCGGATGCGGTCGACCCGGCCCGCCAGGTGATACTCGGCGCCGAACGCGGTCTTGAAGAAGCCGTCGGTGATCTCGGCGTCGGTGAAGCTCTTCTTCTCGACGCGCTGGCGGGCGGCGATCGCCGGGATCTCGGCGGCGGACGCCGGCAGCGGCATGGTCACGAGCGCAGCCAGCGCGGCCACCACCGCGCTCCGCACGGAGCGCCAGGAGCGGGGCCGCTCCTGGCGAGGATGCGCGCTGGGACCTTGCTTCATCGTCGCGGTCGCGTGCGGCGCTCAGTTCTTGACGATCACGGTGGTGCCGACCGAAACGCGGTCATAGAGGTCGGCGACGTCGTCATTGGTCATGCGGAAGCAGCCCGACGATACGGCCTGGCCGATCGTCTCGGGCTCGTTCGAGCCGTGGATTCGGTACAGCGTGGAGCCGAGAT
Organism: Bradyrhizobium sp. SZCCHNR1015; assembly: GCF_032489875.1. Classification (NCBI taxonomy): domain Bacteria; kingdom Pseudomonadati; phylum Pseudomonadota; class Alphaproteobacteria; order Hyphomicrobiales; family Nitrobacteraceae; genus Bradyrhizobium; species Bradyrhizobium sp. SZCCHNR1015. Next base: position 339,255 of record NZ_JAUEYW010000006.1, on the reverse strand, counting down.
ACATCGCGCGCGCGCCGAGCGGGTTCTCGATGCCGCCGGCCATGTGGCGCGGCAGGTCGGGCCGGCGCCGCAGCATCTGCGACGGCGGGGTCCAGGCTGGCCATTCCTTCTTGGCGGTGATGCGGTGCACGCCGCTCCAGCGGAACCCGTCACGGCCGACGCCGATGCCGTAGCGCAGCGCCTGGCCGCCGGGCAGGACCAGATAGAGCCGGCGCTCGCTGGTGTTCACGATGATGGTGCCCGGCGCATACTGGCTCTGGAACATCACGGTCTCGCGCGGGATCGGGCTGACGGCGCCCTGGTAGAAGTTCGGCCCGCCGCCGAAGATGTCCCTGGTGTCGAACATTTCCGCCCGCGCCATTCCGGCGCTTGCCACCGACGCCACCGCAGCAATTCCCAAAGCCAAACAGCGCTTCATTTCCATCCCCTGGCAAATATCAATTCCGTTCGCAGACAGGCCATAAACGGTTGCACTTCGCAACCCACGGCGGCGTGAGGCCGGTATGTGGCGACGGTCCGTGACCCAAATCCCACGGAAAATCGCCCGCGTCCTGGACCAACATCCTGTTAGCCAAGCCCGCGCATGAGCACCGTGGCGATGGCAGCAATGCGGCCAGCCCCTTTGACGCCGCGGGCGAACAATGATTGATCTGCCCAGCATTGCAAATGGCGCGCGGAATCAGCAGGAGAATAGGATGAACGGTGCGGAAAGCCTGGTGCGGACCCTGGTCGCGGGGGGCGTTGACGTCTGCTTTACCAATCCGGGCACGTCCGAGATGCACTTCGTCGCCGCGCTCGACCGTGTCGAGGGCATGCGCTGCGTGCTCGGCCTGTTCGAGGGCGTGGTCACCGGCGCCGCCGACGGCTATTTCCGCATGAAGGGCACGCCGGCCTCGACGCTTCTCCATCTCGGCCCCGGGCTCGCCAACGGCCTCGCCAATCTGCACAACGCCAAGAAGGCGCGCTCCGGCATCGTCAACATCGTCGGCCAGCACGCCACCTACCACATCGGCTTCAACGCGCCGCTGACCTCGGACATCGAGGGCCTGGCGCGGCCGATGTCGGACTGGGTGCGGACCTCGCCGAGCGCCAAGGCCGTGGCCGCCGACGGCGCCGCGGCGATCGCCGCCGCCAAGAGCGCGCCGCCGCAGATCGCGACCCTGATCCTGCCCGCCGACACCGCCTGGAACGAGGCCGACGGCATCGCCCAGGTTCCGGCGGAGACGCAGCGCCCGAGCTACTCGGCCGATGCGGTCGAGAAGGCCGCCAAGATCCTGCATGCCCACGGTCCCGAGACCCTGGTGCTGATGACCGCGGGCGCGCTGACCGAGCAGGCGCTGACCTTCGCTCAGCAGATCGCCGGCAAGACCGGCTGCCGCGTGATGGGCCAGACCTATCACCCGCGCATGGCGCGCGGCGCCGGGCGGTTCTCGATCGACCGCATTCCCTACGTGATCGAGCAGGCGCTGCCGATCCTGAAGAACTACAAGCACATCGTGCTGGTCGAGGCCAACGACCCCGTCGCCTTCTTCGCCTATCCGAACAAGCCGAGCATGCTGAAGGCCGAGGGCACCGAGGTCCACCGCATGACGGCGTGGGGCGAGAACTCGGCCGCCGCGCTCGAGGCGCTCGCCGGCCATCTCGGCGCCAAGGCCGCGGACGTCAAGCCGCAGCCGCTCGCCGAGCTGATCAAGCCCACTGGGGCGCTCAACCACGCCACCATCGCGCAGGCGATCGCCTATGCGATTCCGGAGAACGCGATCGTGGTCGACGAATCCATCACCACGGGTCGCGGCTTCTTCCCGCCGACGGCGGCCGCCAAGCCGCATGACTGGCTGCAGAACATGGGCGGCTCGATCGGCTTCTCGACCCCCGTGGCGACCGGCGCCGCGGTGGCCTGCCCGGATCGCAAGGTGATGTGCCTCGTCGGCGACGGCAGCGCCATGTACACGATCCAGTCGCTGTGGACCCAGGCGCGCGAGAACCTCAACGTCGTCACGGTGGTGTTCGCCAACAGGATCTATCAGATCCTGCGCGGCGAGTTCGACGGCGTCGGCGCCGGAGAGCCCGGCCAGCGCGCCCAGGACATGCTCAAGATCGACCGCCCGACGCTCGACTTCGTCGCCATGGCCAAGGGCATGGGCGTCCCCGGCCGCGCCGTGACCTCGGCCGACGAGTTCAATGCCGCGCTGGCCGAGGCCAATGCCGAATACGGTCCGCGCCTGATCGAAGTGCAGATGTAGGTTCCTCCGCCCGCAACCCGGCGGCCGCAAATCGGCCGCCGGTTGATGGCAGCGTCATGTCAGCATTTATGTGGTTGGCGACTCAGCACGATCGCGTGTTGATGGTGACGTCTCCATCGTTTGTTTTGTTTGGGCGGCATGCACAGCGAATTGAACCGGCTGATCTCCGCGTTGCAGGAGTTCTATGCGCGCGAGCGCTTCATCCTCGACCGCGATCTCGGTGAGCGCGCTTTGACGCACCGGCTCTCGGTGCATCTGGAGCGCAACTTCCTCGGCTGGGACGTCGATTGCGACTACAACCGGCTCGGCGACCGCGCCATGCTGCTCCCGCGCGGCACCATCGTCTCGACCGACGACGAGCTGGGAAAATCGATCTACCCCGACATCGTCGTGCACAAGCGCGCCGTGCCCGACAATCTGCTGGCGATCGAGGTCCGCAAGGCCGGCAACCACCAGCCATTGGCGCACGACCGCCACAAGCTGATGGCGCTGACCGACCCGCATCTGTGGTTTGCCTATTGGATCGGCGTGCTGGTGATTCTCGACCGCCGCCACGTGATCACGCCGGAGGTCTATGTCGGGGCCCGAATCGACCCGGTACTGTCGGCCTGGTTCGCGGGGCGATTGCAGCAGATGGGGCTGGCGGCCGCATAGACACGTCAGATCACGGGCGCTGAGACCCGCATCGTGAGAGGCGCCGCCAGCGGCGCGTCCATGAGGCGCGGGAAGAAGAGATCAGACGCGATTGCGCTCTCCAGACGGGACCGGGACCGACCGGTCCGAGCCACTGGCAGCGCCGGGCGTGCCCCTTGAGGCACGCCCGCGCTGGATCTACTTCGACATGCCGTCGCCGGACGTCTTCTTGGCCGACTTCTTCTTCGTCTTGCTCATCTTCATGGTGTCGCCCCCGCCCATGGCGTCGCCGCTCTTCGCCGACTGGCCGGTGGTCGTCATCGGCTTCTCCGTGGACTGGGCAAGAGCGGCCGACGAGACGAACGCGAGGGCGGCGGTGGCGATGATCAGTTTACGCATGCGGAAAACCTCCGTGGGTTGGAAACGCGCCGGACCATAGGCGAATTCGACCCGCGGCGTTCTGACGCAGGAATCAGGAAAACGTGAGAGTTCCGCCCCGCAAAAGCCGACTTGACCGGCGGCACGGGCAGCGGCGAGGGCGTTCTGTGACGATTGTGCCGGGCGCAGGGAGCCCATGCGCGGGTGAGCGAGGCCAATTTGGCCGAGTGCATCTACGCAGCAGCCTCCACCTGCGGCTGCGGGCTTCGGGCTCGCATCGCGATGCGGTGGCCTCGTGGCGTCATGGGAATGAATGTCATGCCAAAAGGTTTAGCGCCCGGTTCTCTCTTCCAAGGAGATCGCGAGGTTCGCGCACCGCGCTCTCGCTGACGCTCAGGCGGAGCGCCGTGACATGGCGGTGCCGACGCTCGCGCCCTTGCGGACGGCGCAGTCTCGCCAGCCCGAAGCGGCCATGGCGCTGCTATGGATCGTCGATCAGTTCTGCCTGCAGCGCGACGTCGCAGCCGAGATCCCGGCCGAGGTTGCTCGAGCCCACGATCAGGCATCGGCATTCTCGCCAAGCTCGGGCGCTGCCTCGAGGCCTTCCGGATCAGCTATCAACGGTCATCAGCCAAACTAACTGAACGAGAACACCCTGCGAGCCCTGTTGAAGTTGGCTTGCAGCTCATGACGATCAGCCTTGAGCCAGCTCAAGGCTGCGCCGCTTAATCAGTCCAGGATTGCGTCGATGTCGTCGTGAGAGAAGCCCGCATGCAAAATCTCAAGCGAGCATTTTGGGGGACCCTGGCGGTTCTCTCGCTGCTGTGGCTGGTTGCGGAACCAGATCCATTTGGACCGGGCGCCTTCTTTCCACTCCGTGAAAGGATGGTGCAGCTGAGTGGCGTCCTGGCAATCGGTTGCATGAGCATGGCGATGATCCTCGCATTGCGACCGCGCTGGCCGGAGGCATGGCTGGGCGGCCTCGACAAGATGTACCGCCTGCACAAATGGTTCGGCATCGCGGCCCTTGTGACCGCCATCGTCCACTGGCTCTGGGCCAACGGTCCGAAATGGGCGGTCGGCTGGGGTCTGCTGGCGCGGCCGGAGCGTGGGGCAAGGCCGCCCATCGCGAATCCCGTCGAGTCTCTGTTTGCGAGCCTGCATGGATCGGCCGAGGGGCTCGGCGAGTGGGCCTTTTACGGCACGGTGGTGCTGATTGCCTTGGCGCTCGTTCAGTCCTTCCCGTATCGGCTGTTCTACAAGACACATCGGCTTCTCGCCCTGGCGTACCTGGTGTTGGTCTTTCATGCGGTCACGCTGACAAAGTTCAGCTACTGGATGTCGCCGCTCGGCTTGACCATGGCGGCGATGCTTGCCTGCGGGACGTGGGCGGCCGCGATTACGCTGCTGCAACGCGTCGGCGCCGGGCGGCAGGTCAAAGGCAGGATCACGTCGCTCAAATACTATCCCGGCGTCAGAGCCATGGAGACCGAAATCGAGGTGTCCCATGGCTGGCCCGGGCACAAGCCGGGCCAGTTCGCCTTTGCCACGTCGGACGTCTCCGAGGGCGCACATCCGTACACAATTGCGTCCGGCTGGAACGGTGAGGATCCCCGGATCACCTTCATCACCAAGGAGCTCGGGGACCACACGAGCCAGTTGCGGGAGAAGCTCCATGTCGGGCAGGAGGTGAAGGTCGAAGGCCCCTATGGCTGCTTCACCTTCGACGACGATTGCACACACCAGATCTGGATCGGTGGTGGCATCGGTATCACGCCTTTTGTCGCCCGCATGAAAGAGCTGGCTATGCGGAAGGGGAGCCCCGATTGCCCCGTCGCGACGGTGGACTTGTTTCACACCACGGCGGATGTCGACGAGGAGGCATTGGGAAAGCTCGCTGCGGACGCGCGTTCAGCCAATGTCCGCCTGCACGTTCTCATCGACGCCCGCGACGGGCGGCTGACGGGCGATCGTGTTCGCCGGGCAGTGCCGGACTGGCAAAACGCAAGCATCTGGTTCTGCGGTCCGACCGCCTTCGGCGAGGCGCTCAGGCGCGATTTCGCTGCGCAACACTTTCCTATCAGAGAGCGCTTCCACCAGGAGCTCTTCGCGATGCGCTGACAGAGAGGGCTGCGCTCAGGGCATGTCCTTGGCGCAATTGGACCCGCTGCGAACGTGCTGCTGCTCGGGCTTTGCCCCCCCCGGCGCGCCTCCGCCTCAGATCATCAGTTCGTGCAGGCCCAGCCAACCCGTATAGGTCCCCACCAGCACGATCAGAGCAGCCGAGAGATAGGGCGCCCGGTGCGCGAAGCGGCTGAAGCCGGACCAGTGGCGTTCGACATGCCGAAGGCTGAGTGCGGCGAGCACGCCGGCGGACACCATGGTGATGGCCAGGCCGATGCCGAAGCAGAGCACCAGGACGAAGCCCAGGCTGAACTGCTTCAGTTGAATGCACAACAGCAGGACCGTGATGGCGGCGGGGCAAGGGATCAGGCCGCCGCTCAGTCCGAAGAGGACGATCTGTGCGGTCGTGACCGTACGGCCGGCGAAGCGCCTGCGAATGTCGTCGGCGTGGGCGCGCGCATGGGCATCGTCCTCGTCGCCGAGGTCCATGTGATCGTGCGTGTGCTCCTCGAACAGCATCTCCACGGAGTCCCCGGCAAGCGTGATGCGTGCCTTGAAGGCGTGCGGCTCCGGGATCTCCTCGATGCTCTCCAGGACGTCGCCGCTGGTCCGGAAGCTGAACCGCTGCTCGCGGCCGTCGTCGCGGACGGTCGTGACGTGGAGCGTGTCGGCGGCCGGGAGTGCGGTCTCGTCCCGGATCCGCCAACGCGGCGGCACGCCGTCTTCGAAGATCTCGACCGACAGCGCGTGGCCGGCGAGCGCGACCGATCGCGGCTCGTCGTGATGATGATGGTGATGGTGCCCATTCTGGTCGCGCCAGGTGCGCCAGACCATCCAGGCCGCGATGCCGATGATGATGACGGCCGAGATCAGTTGCAGGAAGGCTTCGCTGCGCTCGCCCGAAAGCTCCCGGCCGAAGTGAAGGCCGGCGAGTGCGACCACCCATACGATCGCGGTGTGGGAGATGGTCGCTGAGAGGCCGAGCAGAACGGCCTGCAGGACGGTGCCGCGGATCGCGACGATGAAGGCGGCCATCATGGTCTTGGAATGGCCGGGCTCCAGGCCATGCAGCGCACCCAGGGCAATCGCGCTGGGCACGAACAGCCACGCATGCGCGCTGCCTTGCTGGAGCAGTTGAGCCAGATCGGTCATGCCAGTCTCACTTCAGATAGGTCCGCACGACCTCGATCAGGTCGGCGGCGCCCTTGGCCTTGTCGGGATCGCTTTCGTGGGCGGGGTCCACGACATGGTGCCGGATGTGATCTTCCAGCAGCTCGGTGGTCAGGCCTCCGATGGCGCCCCGGACCGACGCGACGAGCATCAGCACGTCGGCGCAGCCGAGCTCCGCCTCGAGCGCGCGTTCCACCGCGTCGATCTGGCCCTTGATGCGCCGGACGCGCGCGAGAAGCTTGGACTTGTGCTTGATGGTATGCGACATTGAGATAATATAGGGGGGTACCCTATATAGGTCAACGTCGCACGGCGGCCGGCGAGCGAAAATGGCGCTTGCGGCAACCGAAAAGCCGATGCTGATGACAGCTTCGCGCCGGCAGTGGTCTGGAGAAGAAAGAGACCGTTGGCCACGCTTGAGAACGGAACACAGCTCCGACAAGTCCCAAGTGTTCTGAAGCGTATCCCGGTGAGGACAGATGGTGGGCGCACAAGGGATCGAGCCTTGGACCTCTCCCGTGTGAAGGTAGGGGAGGTCTTAGGCTATCGTTTTGTTATTGCGTTACTTTCGTCGTGTGTTGTGGCGCCTGGGCGGATTTCGGGCGGCTCTGGCTCCGGAGGGGAGCCATATTGGACGTGTAGAGGAAAGCCGCCACGTATCGCGGCCCGGACCGCAACGAGCAGCTTGACGACGCACGGCTCGAACGGCTCGATGAGAAAGACTGGGCCTGCTTCCTTCATTGGATATCGTGGCCAATAGCCTGTATGGGCTGCGTGCAGCTTTTCCAACTCGGCTCGTTCTTGAGGTCCAATCTCTAGCCCGCGCTCATCCGCCTCCTTTAGCAGGGCGTCGAGTTGATGTCCGAATATCTGATTGCTTTCGAGGTCCTTGAGCGGCACGCCGTGAGCGAGCAGAAAAGCCTTGAGCGCAAGTTCGACTGCATGGCAGAGCATGAAGTAGCGCGGCCACGAGATTGGAAGCCCCGAGGGCGCCTTTTCCGGGAGGTCTCGGAAAGCTTGGTAGAAGTCTTCCGCCAAATCCAGAAATCGGTGAGATTCGATGGGGCTCGTCATCTGATCGCGATGGCTCTCGTGAGGAGGTGCTTTGCTGGCTAACTAACCCCATGCCTTGTTTGCGTCGAAATCCATGCCTGCCGCCTTTAGCTCCTTTACGAGCTTCATTTTCCAACCGTCCGCCGGATCAAAATCGGAATAGATGACCCCGAAAAGGTCCGACGGAATTTCGACATCGCCTCTGCGCAAAAGGCAGGTGCGACCACGGCCGAGCTTGCCGGCAAAATAGCCGAGCTCAAAGATCACGTTTTGACGAGCGCGAGCCGCAGGGGCTGATGCGCTTCCTGCGACATCGTCCGGAGTGAGTAGCACAACTGCAAAACCTACCCGGTTGGCGCAATCTTCGAATTTCTCGATGATTGTACGACCCTCGTCAGGCTGCTCACGCAGGACGATGGCCTGCAATTCGAGCCGTTCGAGGAAGCGAGCAACGGCTTGCAGCGCCGCCTCGTCGTGGCCGTGCACGACAAAAACCTCATTCTTTGGAGCCCGCCGGATCTCCTTAATATTCGAGGGTGGGAGCTCTTGTTGATCGGCAATTTCGTCTTCAAGAAAGCGGATCGCCTCGCCGAGAAGCGCGATCGATTTCGCTTTCCCTTGGGTTAGATAGTGCCGCACTTTGTTCAGTTCCGCTGGATCTGGACCCAGCATGCGCCGCCCCACGACAATGGGCACGCTCATTGGGCCGTTATCCAGCCGCGTGGCTGCGCTGTAGCGCTTGTATTCGATCGTATCGTGCCCAAAGGCCGAAGAGAGTGTTCCCTCGATAGCGGTTTCAAGTGCCAACACGCTGGGGTCAAAACGGATTTCTATTGCCTGTGGATCGAAGGCTTCGAGATCGGCGATCCGCTCGCGCAACCGACTTATGCATCGTCGCCGCTGATCGTTCGATAGAGAAGGACGTGGAGTAGGTGGGGGTGGTTGTGTGGGGCGAGCCATTCGATCATCCCAACTAATATAGTAATAACGAGGGCTATATCAGACATTGGAAGTTGCGGGGGCTATGATTATGCCATCACCTCGCGGGACCGGAAACCCGCAATTCGATGTCTGTAGCTAAATTGAACGGAATCGATGCAAGAAGGCCCCGTCGAACTACGGATTTCCTTTCTCTGGTTCACGCGGTCTTTCAGCCTACGGTGCCTCCTTGCGGCCGGCCTCATAGGCATCGCGAAGCGCTGCAGAGCTCGCCGCACGCCTCGGGAGAGAGCAACGGCAAGCCGTGCTCACGCTTCCACGCCGCGACGATGGCGGCCGCCTGGTCGATCGTGGTGCCGGTGGGTTCGTCTTCGAACAGGCCGGCGGCGATCGCCTCGCCGAGGGTGATGCTGTTTTGATTGGGCGCGCTCGCCGGCCGCTCGTCTGCCGTGCAAAACTCGATTGGCGATCGTTGGCTCGTCCGCGGGCTCGCGGCGCGAGCGAAGGCTTGCGCCGCCGATTGCGCCGCCTTGCGATCCGGCCGGCCGTTGATCGACCGCCGGCCGGCGTTGTCGTCAAAGTAGAAATAGCGACTGATCCGCACATCGAAACTCTCCTCGTGCGGAATCAACCGTACCGTCGTTTGCTCTAGGGTGGCCTTCATGATGTGGCCCAATGAGTTGATTACGCTTGAATGATGCGGTCGAGACTCTGCGTCTGGCGACGTTGCAGGTCAGATGCAGCGACACTCCCGATCATCAATCATCGAGATCTATTTCCTGTCTTACACAGGGACTGGTCGGATGTTTGGGCATCCAAAATCCACCCCTGTATCCGGGCGCCCATTCTTTCATGGATACGGCGAATAGCGATATCTGCTATCTCTTCTCGCTCCCAGTGAGCATCCGTTCTGCTCGGATCGTTAAGTACTGACTGCCTGACCTGCTCCTCGAAATTATTGCAGCCTCCGAATACTGACCCCACTAAGGTTGATGGTGGGTCGCACTTGCTCGCGCCGGCCACAATGGCCCTCGTCCAATAGCAGATAACGATGGGAGGACTACCTTCCTCTGGAGGAGGCGTCAGAGCCAAGCAGCTTGTCGCCCACAACAGCCCAAACAGAAGTCCGAGACAAACCCTCAACATGACGCTCTCTCCGACGGCGCGCCCCCCCTGCTCGCTCAAGAGCTACCCGACGGCCCGTGTGAACATAGCTAAGTAGTGGGGATCTCGCGTGTTCTCATATTGCCTTGCGTTTTTTGGCAGTCCGGCGCGGTGCGTCTTCCTCGCTTGGCCCATCTGACACCAAACTATCGATTGTCACTTTCAGCGCATCCGCCAGCTTGCGCAACGTTTGAACGTCGCCGCTTTTGCGTCCGACCTCGATCTCGGACAGGTAGCCTTGCGTGATGCCCGCGCGTTTGGCGAGTTCATCTTGGCTCAAGCCGCGCTTCTTACGGAAGAATGCAAGCGGCGTTTTCGCCGCAAGGAATGCATCAACCTCGGCGCTGCTAAAGGTCTCTTCCTCACCGCTCTCCACGCGAGCGATCGAGCGGCGCAGGGTTTTCGCGTCAGCGGCGTCTTCATTGGCTGCGGCGAGCAGTTCATCGTATTCCTTGCGGGACAAGATCACGATGTCGTCGCCTTGCGGGGTTTTGGTCATCACGGGCATGTCGGTTTGTCCTTAGTCGTAGATCCCGCCGCGCGGGCCGATGTCGTGAATGGTGATGGTGTCGGCAGTCTCCGTAAACAGGATGCGGAAATCCTGAACGCGCAACCGCAAACGATCGCTTCCGACTAGCGCTTTGACGTTGCGGGCCTGCGTTTCCGGGTTAGCCGCATACTGTTCGATCTTAGCGCGGATCAGCTTAGCTTTGTTGGCGTGACGCTTGAGGGCGGTCATCGCGGTGAGGGTGTAAGCGATCGCTTTCATGACCCTAATATCGCCTATAGCAATATAGCCGTCAATTGCTATGAGCGATAATTTCGGATGTTGGCCAGGCGTTTATTCCGGCTGGTCCAAAGTTCGGTCTCACTGCAAAACCCACTCGGACTCTAAATGCTGCTGGATGAAACTTCGGTGGCAGGTCACTCCTTGCCGTCTTGGCCGCAGACACCTTCAGCGCCTTCGCCTTGCTGGTCCCAATTGACGGCATCTTGTCGTTGCACGAAACCCACGAGCGCAGCGGATCCCCCGTTCGGATCGAGGACTGCCAAGTGGGGGCGACGGCTTCACGCAGCGGATCCTCTCCTAATGGCCCCGCTGCATCCGCATGGAGCTCATTCGGCCGCCCCGCGTCCCCATCGGCGGCATGCCGAGATTGGGCGCGAGCAGTTCGTCGGCCACCTTTCGCTGCTCGTCGGAAAAGGTTGCGACGAGGTCGCTCAGGGTGGTCTTGATCGCTCGCGTGGCGTCGAGGCGAGCCGATAGCGATTTTTCCTTTGCGGTCAGCTGGTCGAGCACCGTCTCCGAGCCGGACTGCGACATCATCGCAATCCTGAGATCACCGAGCGTCTTCGCACGCGCGCGAAACGCATCGGCGAAACCGTTCCATGCCGGCATCTGGGCGTCCGTGATCTTGAGCTCCGCCCGCAGGAACGCGATCCGTCCCTCCACATGATCGAGCACCTCCATGCCGCCCATGCCATCGTCGGACGGCCGCGTCATGCCGGACATCATCGGCATCATGTTGGACATCGGCATGCCGTCCATCATCTTCATCATGCCGCCGCCCATCATGGTCTGTGACGAACTCGCCCCGCTGGTCGATTTGCCGGCATCCGTTGCTGGCGCTTCCTTCTGATCAGGATGATGGGCCGAATGGTCAGTGGAGGATTGAGCAAAGGCGGGATGCGCCAAAGCCGAAAACGCCAACAGAAAAGCCAGGGGCAATCTTTGCATGACCAAGTCCTCCTTCAGGGGGCGATCAACAATGGCCGGACGTAGGCCATTCAGGTTGATCCACATCAACGACCGGCGGGCTCAGGGGGGACGATCGTTCGTCTTCAGCGCCGGTACGGCTAGTCGCTGACCATGATCGGGCGCCTTCGCCTGCGACCACCGGGGCTCCTGTCGCGAAATTTTTCATCGTCTCTCCTCTCGCTGTCGGTGGATCAGGCTGCCCTTTGCACGCCCTGCGACCCGCTTAAGGCGTCCGCCGTCGTCCCTGTTCTGGTCGACAGGCTGCGTCCCTTCACCAGACCGAAGATGGCCGGAATCACGATCAGGGTGAGAAGGGTCGACGAGATCATGCCGCCGATCATCGGCACGGCGATGCGCTGCATGATCTCCGAGCCCGTGCCGGTGCTCCACATGATCGGCAGGAGGCCCGCCATGATGGCGACGACGGTCATCATCTTCGGGCGCACACGCTCGACCGCGCCCTCCATGATCGCGTCCTGGAGATCCTGCCGGTTCAGGGGGCGACCTTCGGCATCGCGCCTCGCCTTCACCGCAGCCAGCGCGTGATCGAGATAGATCAGCATCACCACGCCGGTCTCTGCGGCGACGCCGGCAAGCGCGATGAAGCCGACGGCGACGGCGACCGACAGATTGAAGCCGAGCCACCACATCATCCAGATGCCACCGACGAGCGCGAAGGGCAGCGACAGCATCACGATCAGGGTCTCGGTCATGGCCCTGAAGTTCAGATACAGCAGCAGGAAGATGATGGTGAGCGTCACCGGAATGACGATCTTGAGCCGGGCCGCCGCGCGCTGCAGATACTCATACTGCCCGCTCCAGAGCACATAGGTGCCGGCCGGAAACCGGATGCTCTCGGCGACGGCACGCTGCGCGTCCGCGACGTAGCTGCCGATGTCGCGGTCACGGATGTCGACATAGATGTATGTCGCGAGCTGTCCGTTCTCGGTCCGGATCGACGTGGGACCCCTGGCCGGCTCGACCTTCGCGACCTCGCCGAGCGGCACGGCGCCGCCGGACGGCATCGGCACCAGCACCTCGCTGGCGATGGCCTTCGGATTGTCGCGGAGATCGCGCGGATAGCGCATGTTCACGCTGAAGCGCTGGCGGCCCTCGACGGTCGTGGTGATCGTCTGGCCGCCGAGGGCCGCTGCGATCGTATCCTGAACGTCCTGGACCAGGAGGCCGTAGCGGGCGAGAGCCTCGCGATCGGGCGTGATCTCGAGGTAATAGCCGCCGATGCCGCGCTCGGCATAGGCCGAGGAGGTTCCGGGAACGGTCTTGATCACCCGCTCGATCTGCTTGGCCAGACGATCGATCTCGGCGAGGTCCGTGCCCATCACCTTGACGCCGATCGGCGTGCGGATGCCGGTCGAGAGCATGTCGATGCGCGCCTTGATCGGCATCGTCCAGGCGTTGGAGACGCCAGGGAATTGCAGCGCCTTGTCCATCTCGGCAACGAGGCCGTCGATGGTGACGCCGGGACGCCACTGCTCCCTCGGCTTGAGGTTGACGACCGTCTCGAACATCTCGGTCGGCGCAGGGTCGGTGGCGGTCGCCGCGCGTCCGGCCTTGCCATAAACCGAGGCGACCTCCGGGAACGACTTGATGATCCGGTCCTGCATCTGCATCAGCTCTGCCGCCTTGGTCACGGAGATGCCGGGCAGGGTGGTCGGCATGTAGAGCAGCGTGCCCTCGTTCAGGCTCGGCATGAACTCGGTGCCGAGCTGGCGCGCCGGCCAGATGGAGACGGCAAGAACGACCATGGCTGCGAGGATCACGAGCGTTTTCGCTTGCAGCACGCCCTTGATGACCGGACGGTAGATCCAGATCAGGAAGCGGTTGATGATGTTGCGATGCTCAGGAACGATCCTGCCGCGCACGAAGATCACCATCAGCGCCGGTACCAGCGTCACCGAGAGCAGCGCCGCTGCCGCCATCGAGAACGTCTTGGTGAAGGCGAGCGGACTGAAAAGGCGTCCTTCCTGCGACTCCAGCGTGAAGATCGGCATGAACGACACCGTGATGACCAAGAGGCTGAAGAACAGGGCGGGGCCGACCTCCGCGGCCGCGTCGATCAGGATCTGGACGCGTGATGCGTCGGGCGCGGCGCGCTCCAGATGCTTGTGTGCGTTCTCGATCATGACGATCGCGGCATCCACCATGGCGCCGATCGCAATTGCGATGCCCCCCAGGCTCATGATGTTCGAGCCAAGTCCGAGCAGCTTCATTGCGCCGAACGCCATCAGCACGCCGACCGGCAACATCAGGATCGCGACCAGGGCGCTGCGCACGTGCAGCAGAAACACGATGCAGACGAAGGCAACGACGATGCTCTCCTCAAGCAGCGTGTGCTTGAGCGTGCCGATCGCGGCATAGATCAGGTTCGAGCGGTCATAGACCGGAACGATCTCGACCGATTTGGGCAGACTGCTCGCGATGTCCTTGAAGCGTTTCTTGACGTTCTCGATCACGTCGAGCGCATTGACGCCGAAGCGCTGCAGCACGATGCCGCTGGCGACCTCGCCCTCGCCATTGAGCTCCGCGATGCCGCGCCGCTCGTCGGGACCGAGCTCGACATGGGCGACGTCGCGCAGCAGCACCGGCGTTCCGCCGGACGTCTTGAGCACGATGTTGCTGAGATCGTCGATGCTCTTCAGATAGCCCTTGCCGCGGATGACGTATTCGAACTCGGACAGCTCGACCGTGCGGCCGCCGACATCGGCATTGCTGGCGCGGATCGCGTCGCGGATCTTCTGCAGGCTGATGCCGCGGTCGCGCATGCGCTGCGGGTCGAGCACGACGTTGTATTGCTTGACGAAGCCGCCGATGCTGGCGACCTCGGCGACGCCCTCGGCCCTGGCGAGCGCGAATTTCAGGTTCCAGTCCTGGATCGTGCGGGTGTCGGCGAGATTGAGCTCCTTCGACATGACCGCATATTGATACACCCAGCCGACCCCGGTCGCGTCCGGGCCGATCGTCGGTGTCACCCCCGCCGGAAGCCTCGAGGCCGCGCTGTTCAGGAATTCCATCACGCGCGAGCGTGCCCAGTAGATGTCGGTGCCGTCCTCGAAGATGACGTAGACGAACGACACGCCGAAGAACGAGAAGCCGCGTACGACCTTCGACTTCGGCACCGTGAGCATGGCGGTCGTGAGGGGATAGGTGACCTGGTCCTCGATGACTTGAGGCGCCTGACCGGAATATTCGGTGTAGACGATCACCTGGGTGTCCGACAGATCGGGGATCGCGTCGAGCGGGAGGTGAATGAGCGCGTAGAAGCCGGCCGCGGCGGCGAATCCGGTGCCGAACAGGACCAGCAGCAGGTTGCGTGCCGACCAGGCGATGACGCGGGCGATCATTTGTGCTCTCCCATGCCGGCGTGGTCGCCGCCGGCGGATTGCGCTCCGTCGGCGTCCGCGAAGCTCTTCAGCGCGGCCTTCAGGTTGCTTTCGGCGTCGATCAGGAAGTTGGCGGAGGTAACGACCGCCTCGCCATCCGACAGGCCGTCGCGCACCTCGACATAGCTGGCATCGCGGCGGCCGAGCCTCACGGCGCGCGGCTCGTAGCGACCGTCGCCCTTGTCGATCAGGACAGCCTGGCGGCTGCCGGTGTCGAGCACGGCATCGGCCGGCACGGCCAACAGCGGCGCCGGATCCGCGGTGTCGATCTCGGCGTCGACATACATGTCCGGCAGCAGCGCGAGGTCGGGGTTGGTGAGCTCGATCCGCACCCGCGCGGTACGCGTATCCTTGTTCACCTGGGGATAGATCACCGCGATGGATCCGGCGAAGGTCCGGCCCGGGAAGCTGCGCGCGCGGATGGTCACGGGCTGCCCCACCGCGATGCTGCCGAGGTCGCGTTCGGCCACGTCGACGAGCGCCCACACCACGGATATGTCGGCGATCCGGAACAGCACGTCGCCCGGATTGGCGCGCATGCCTTCGATCGCGTTGCGCTCGAGCACGATGCCGTCGCGGGGCGCCGACCATTGCACCGTGACCGGCGCGATGCGCGACTTCTCCATGGCGGTGATCACCGGCTCCGGGACATCGAGATTGGTCAGGCGCTGGCGCGAGCCGCGTCCGTAGACTACATTGCTGCCGACGATGTTCGAGTTGATCGTCGAGAGATATTCAGCTGCGGCGGCAGCGATCGCCGAGCTGTAGATTTCCATCAGCGGCTGGCCCGCCTTCACGCGCGTGCCCGTGGTCACGTCGGCGACCTTCTGTACGAAGCTCTCGGCCCGCATCGCGATCACCGAGATTCGCCGCTCGTCGAGCTGGATCGTACCTGGCGCCTTGACCGCGATGCGAAGCGTGCGCCGTTCGACTGGCGCGGATCTCACGCCCGTCCGCTGGATCCTGCCGGGCGACAGCTTGACCACGCCATCCTCGGCATCGTCCCCTTCGTAGACGGGAACGTAGTCCATCCCCATCGGGTCCTTCTTCGGGGAAGGGGACGTGTCCGGCAGGCCCATCGGATTGCGGTAGTAGAGAATCCGGCGCGAGGAGTCGGCCTGCTGCTTCGGCTTGGCCGGCTCCGGCGCGGCCTGATCGTCGTCGTAGACCGGCAGGTAGTCCCGCCCGCGATCGTCTTTCCTGGGGCCCGCCGACCAGGCAGGGGCGCCGCTGGGATCGCGGTAGTACAGCGGCATTCGCTCTGCCGCCGCCGCGGCGTGATGGGTACGAAGCGACGGGAGCGAGCTCTCGATCGACCAGAGACCGGCCATACTAATTCCGGCGCCGAGTGTGACGGTCGCGAGCAGGCGAAAAATGGTCATGGCATCACCGTGAGGCGCGCTGGCGCGCGCTATCCATTGGAAGGGTGGGGCGCCCGTCGGGGAGCGCCCCGCAGGCTCACTTGGTCGCCTTGACGATGACCTTGCCGGTGACCGTCTCCGGCTCGCCCTGCACCTTGGCGGAGAGCGTGACCTGGTAGCGCCCGGCCATCGGCAGGTCGGTCTTGAAGGCGTAGACGCCGGGCTCCCTGGACGGCAGCGGCGCCACGTCCGACACCATGTCGGCCATCCCGTCCGGCGCCATGTCGACGCGGGTCTTGAAAATGACCGCGTCGGTGACGGCCTTGCCGGTCTGCTTGTGGGTGAGACGAACGGCGACCGTGACGTCGTCGCCCTTCTTCATCTCGGCCGTGACGGGCTCGAAGCTGTAGTCGGCAGCGCCGGCGATGGCGGCCGTTGCGGCGAGCGAAAGGGTGGCGGCGAGCGCCGCGGTGCTGATTCTGGAAGGCATGGTCCTGTCCTCATGAATGGATCTCGGCCGTGGCGCTTCGCGGCGCGCACGTCGGTCATCGGCGCGCAGGCGTTGCGCGCGTCGGCTCGTGCGAGATCAGATTCGAGGAGGTCGGAACGGAGGACTGCCGCTGTGAAGAGCAGCGACCTGGTCGGCGGGAATGGCGATCCTGGTCGCGCTCACGGCGAGCGGCGCGAAGGCAACGGCCCTGACATCGCCGAGCGCAACCGTCCCGCCCGCGCAGCAGAAGCCCATGCCGCATTTGTAGTCATGCGAAGGAGACCCGGTCCCCTTCATGTCGTCGGGACAGCATTCGTCCATCGACATGCCGGCCCCGTCGTCCACCTGCATGTCCGTCTGCATCGTGTCCGACGACGCCATCGCAGCCGCCGATGCGCCGATCGGCAGCATCGCCAGCGACAGCGCAATCGCAAACGCCAGGATGGTACGGACGAGCCGCATCGAGATGGAGATACCTTTCGGGCCGCGGAACGAGACGACTAACATAAGCGAGGCGCCGACGCAGTCGTTGATCCCGCTCAATCCTGCGTGACCATCGCGTCGCCCGAGGCATGACGACAGGCCAGACCAGCCCAAGCGATCGCATGAAAGGAAAGGGGGGGCGGCGGCAAATGGTGGGCGCACAAGGGATCGAACCTTGGACCTCTCCCGTGTGAAGGGAACGCTCTCCCGCTGAGCTATGCGCCCGGTTGCCGGTGGCGGTCGTGGCTGTGAGCCAGCGAGGCGCCCGAAGCAGTCCGTCGGAGCCCGCGATTTACGAAGCGCGGGCAGGGGGTGTCAAGGATTTGCGGCGGAGATGGCGAGGAAAACTGCTGGAGCGCGGCGGGCTGTCCTCGCTGGGGGCCGAAACCGGCGCCATGGCGTGCCGGCTTCCATGCTGAACCGAGGGGCAGATCCGCTGCTCTCGGAGCCCGCTCCGGCCCGTTCTCAGGCCCCGATCTGCCTTGCCCGCGAGGCGTGCGACTGCAACGCGCGGATGCGGTCGGCCAGGGTGCCGCCCTGGGGCGCACCGCCGGCCGCGGCAGCCGGCGCCGCGGCGACGCCATTGGCGTTGGCGGGCTTGGCAGGGGCCGGTTCGGCGGCCAGCATGGCCTCGATGGTCGAGTTCGGGCCCTCGATCTGCATCGCGAGCTTGGCGACCTCGGCGGCGATGTCGTTGATGCGCTCGCGCAGCAGCGCGTTCTCCATCCGCTCCTGGGCCCAGGTGCTCTCGGCCTGCTGCTGGATGGCGTTCATCTCGCGCTGCAGCTTGGTGCGCTCGTCGCGGGCGGCCTGCAGCTGCTGTTCGAGGGTGGCCTTCTCGGATTTGAGCCGCTCGAACGCGGCCGACTTGCCGCTGCCCATGCCGGCCAGCTCCTCGCGCAGCTCCTTCAAGGCGCGGTCGGCGGCCACGTTGGCCTCGCGCAACTGGTTGTTCTCGAAGTCGCGCTCGGCGAGCAGCTTGCCCTGGGTCGACAGCCGGCCCTCGAGGTCGGCGACGCGCGTCGCCAGCATCTCGGCTTCCTTGACCTGCACGATCAGCTGGCGGTCGAGCTCGGTGACGCGCTGGCTGAGATTCTCGACCCGCGCGCGGGCGTCGTTGAGCGCCTTGGTCGCGGTGTCGGATTCGTCGCGCTCCAGCGCGAGGCGGGCCTGGGTCGCGGAGAATTCCTTCTCGGCGTCGGAGACGCGGCTGCGCAGCTCCTCGACCTGGGTCCTGACCGAGACCAGCTCGACCTGGCGGCTGTCGGCCAGCAGCGCCTTGTCGTTGAGCTCGGCGGTGAGGCGGACCTGCTCGGCCTGCTTCTCCTTCAGCGCCTGCTCGGCGGCGCGCAGCGCCTCGGTCTTGGCGGCGAATTCTTCCTCGGTGGCGCGGAGCTGGTCCTTGAGCGCCTTCTCGCGCGCCTCGAGGGCGAAGATCGCGGCGTTCTTCTCGCCGAGCTCGATCTTCATGCGGTTGATGGCGTCGGTCTTCTTGCCGAGGTCGGCGAGCTGGCCGGTGGCCTTGTTCTTGAGCGCGTCGACGCTCATCTCCAGCCGCCGCGCCGACATCGCGAACTCCGCGCGCAGCTGGTCCTTGTCGGCCTGGATCTCGGCCATCGACAGCGGCGTCGCCGCCTCGAGCCGTCGCGTCGTCAGCCGCACCGCACGATTGTGCACCAGCGGCACGACCATGAGGGCACAGAGCATGGCGATCAGAAAACCGATCGCAAAATACATGATCGGCTCGACCATGACGCACAACTCCCGATCCGAAATGATTAACGGAATCACAATGCACGGCGGGCTGATTCATTGCCAGCCCAATGCCGTGTTAACCTTGATCCGTCACGGGAGAACGTGTCCTGGCGGTATCAGCCAGCGCCGTCAGAACGGGTTCCAGGTCGCGCTCGGCGTGAACTTGAGGTAGCCGACATTGGCGCCGAGCCGCAGGCCGATGCCGGACCTGATCGGCACCAGCACGATGTTGTTGGCGGTCAGCGCCGTCATGCCGAAGCCGCCGACGATGTAGGCCGAGCCGTCGATGCCGACGAAGCGCTGATAGATCGCGCTGGTGGCCGGCAGATTGTAGACCAAGGTCATGGTGCGGGCGCCGTCGCCGCCCCAGTCGAAGCCGAGCGAGGGGCCCTGCCAGTAGACGCGGAGGTCGCCGGCGTTCTTGGTGTAGAGCGTGCCTTCGCCGTAACGGAGACCGGCGACGAAGGCCCCGGCACCTTCCTCACCCAGGATGTAGCCATTCGGCAGGCCCCATTGGCTGACGGCGCGCTCGATCACCGAGGCGAGGCCACGCGAGACGTTGCCGAAGAAGCGGTGGCCGGCATTGACCAGCTCGTCCGGATTGAAGCTGTCCGGGCTGGGCGCAGGGCGCGGCGGCGGTGCGGGCTGCTGATACGGCGGCGCGGCCTGGTAGGGCGGCGCGGCAGGCGGGGGCGCCTGCTGCGCGGCGACCGACGCGGTCATGGCCAGCACGGCCGCGAGCGTCGTGGCGGCAAGGCGGGATGCGAAACTCATCGATGGAAATCCCCTGCTATCGGCTGCCCGAGCCTCGCCTTAACCTGACGCCAACCACATCGGGCGATTGTCGGGCGAGGGGCGATGCCCCTGCGACTCCCATGTTATCGGCACCAACTATGACCGCACAACGGCAACAACCGCCCCAGACCGGGTCAAAGTCGCTGTTTCGCCTTGTAATTGCCGCTATCACGCTCGCCGCGCTGCCGCCGGTCGGCGCGCCGGCGGCCACGACGCAGCGCATCATCTCCGACCGCTTCAGCGGGCTGGCGATCGACGGCTTCGATCCTGTTTCCTATTTCGTGGATGGCAAGGCCATGCCGGGGCTGCCGGATTTCGAGGCGTCCCAGGGCGGGGTGGTCTGGCGGTTTCGCAACGAGGGCAATCGCGCTTCGTTCCTGGCCCATCCGGAGGTCTACGGCCCGCAATTCGGCGGCTACGACCCGACCGACGTGGCCCGCGGCGTGACGGTGGCCGGCAACCCGCGCTTCTTCGTCGTGGTCGAGGAACGGCTGTTCCTGTTCAACCGTGAGGCGAGCCGCGACGCTTTCGCGGCCGACCCGGGCCGCTATCTGCCGCGTGCGGAGGCCCGTTGGCCGGAGCTCGAGGAGAACCTGGCCGAATAGCGCGCGCGGCAGGGCTGTCTCACACCTTCACCGCAGCCGGGTCGCCCCAGGCGATGAAGGACGGCACGATGAAGCCGTCGGGGCGCTCGCCATAGCGCAACGGCGCGCCGGTCTCGCTGGTGACGGTGCCGCCGGCGGCTACGACCACCGCATGGCCTGCCGCCACGTCCCATTCCGAGGTCGGGCCGAGCCGCGGATAGATGTCGGCCAGACCTTCGGCGAGCCGGCCGAACTTCACGGCCGAGCCGAGCGGCAGGCGCACGGCGCCCGGCCGCGCCGCAATGAAGGCTTCGGTGCGGGCATCGCCATGCGACCGGCTGACCGCGGCGACCCATGCCGCGCCTTGCGGCGGCATCGGCCGGGTGCGGATCGGCTCGGCGGCCGCCAGACCCGCCTCCGTGAACGACAGCCGCTCGGCGCCACGGCCGACCAGCCCGCGCCAGATCTGGCCGATGGCCGGCGCGCAGACGATGCCGAGCAGCGGGCTGCCGCCGGTGACCAGCGCCAGATTGACCGTGAACTCGCCGCGCCCGGCGACGAACTCCTTGGTGCCGTCGAGCGGATCGATCAGGAAGAAGCTGCCCTTGAACGGTCCTGCGCTGGCTCCGACCCGCTCCTCCGACAGCGCGGGAATCGCCGGCGCCAGCCGGGCCAGCCCCTCGGCAATGACCCGGTCGGCGGCAAGATCGGCCTCGGTGACCGGCGAGCCGTCGGACTTGTCGGTGACGGCCATGGCGCGGCGGTTGACGGCGAGGATCGCGTGGGCCGCCTCGACGACGAGCTCCGTCAGGGGCGCCATCAGCGCCGCGGCGGCCTCGACCTCGACGGTTCCTGCAGTCGGTGCCGTCGTCATTGCGCGGTGCTCCTTCCGGCCGGTCCGTACGCAGCTTGCATCATCGTATCCCTGTTCTGGCGTCCGGCGCATCCGGGTACGGCCGTTCGCATGGTCGTTGAGCCGCGGCTGCCGGGAAGACCGCTACGTACTTTCCCGTGTCCCGCCCTCAGTCCGGTGGCGGTCCCTGCTTTCGCAGTGTATCAAGCGTTAACGCAAGCATGATTCGCCCAGGTTCGCGGATTTCAGGAACATCGAATGTCCGGCACGTCCTCTCCCGAGATCGCCAATCCGATTCCCGCTCCCGATACGCTCGAACTTGCCGCTCTGCTCTGCTCGAAGGTCTGCCACGACCTGATTAGTCCGGTCGGCGCCATCGTCAACGGGCTCGAGGTGCTCGACGACAATCCGAAGCCGGAGGATCGCGACTTCGCGCTGGAGCTGATCCGCAAGAGCGCCAAGACGGCGTCGGCCCGGCTGCAATTCTGCCGCCTCGCCTTTGGTGCGGCGGGCTCGGCGGGCGCGCAGATCGATCTCGGCGACGCCCAGACCATGGCGCGCGGCCACATCGAGGACGCCAAGACCTCGATCACCTGGAATCTGCCGCGGCTGCTGTTGCCCAAGAACCGGGTCAAGCTGCTGCTCAACATGATGGTGGTGGCGCAGCAGACGATCCCGCGCGGCGGCATGCTGACCGTCGACCCGATCGGCGATGGCGAGACCATGAGCTTCCGCGTCGCCGCCACCGGGCTCAATGCCCGGCTGCCGCAGAACATCGTCAATCTGCTCGGTGGCGACCTGCAGTCGACCATCGATGCCCACGCGGTGCAGCCCTACTACACCCGTCTGCTCGCCGATGCCTGCGGCCTCAAGGTGACGCTCACCGCCGACGGCAATGCGATGGTCGTGCAGGCGGCCTGATCGGGCGGACGTCCTGCCGCGCCGGTGCTGCGACCTCTTGTCGTGGGACAGGCGCAAGAATCCGTTCACCACGGTTAATCAAGCCTTGCCGATGTGTCCGAATTCGTCCGGATGCATCTTATCTCTTTGTTGAGTCCGTTCATTTGCGCTTACTCAACTAATATTAAACGCTTTGCACCGAAACTGGCCACGGTTTGAAGGGCGCGTCATGTCGCGTTCCGTTGCGTGCGAAGGCCAGTTTCATGGATGACCTGTTGCGTGAGTTCCTGACGGAGACCAGCGAGAGCCTGGATACCGTCGACAATCAATTGGTGCGGTTCGAGCAGGAGCCGAACAACGCCAAGATCCTCGATAACATCTTCCGGCTGGTGCACACGATCAAGGGGACCTGCGGTTTCCTCGGCCTGCCGCGGCTCGAGGCGCTGGCGCATGCCGCCGAAACCCTGATGGGCAAATTCCGCGACGGCATGCCGGTCACCGGCGAGGCCGTGACGCTGATCCTCACCACCATCGACCGCATCAAGGACATCCTGGGACAGCTCGAGGCCAACGAGGCCGAGCCGGAGGGCGAGGATCGCGACCTCATCAGCGAGCTCGAAGCCATGGTCGAGCGCGGCATGGCGGCCATGGCCGCCGGCGAGGCCGCGCCACCGCTCGCGCCCGCGGCGCCCGAACCGCCGCCCAAGCCCGCGGTGACGCACGGCTCGCTGATCGACCAGACGCTGGAGCGTCCGCTGCGTCCGGGCGAAGTGTCGCTCGACGAGCTGGAGCGCGCCTTCCGCGAGACCGCGATCGAGATGCCGCCCGCGCATGAGAAGGCGCCTGAGCCCAAACCCGCTGCCCCGGCGCCGGTCGCCAAGGCCGGGCCTGCCAAGGCGGAAGCAGAGAAGGCCGAGCCGAAGAAGGCGGCGCGGCCGAAGGCCAATGCCGACGGCGAGGTGCACGAGAACGACAAGGTCGCCAACCAGTCGATCCGCGTCAACGTCGACACGCTCGAACATCTGATGACGATGGTCTCCGAGCTGGTGCTGACGCGCAACCAGCTGCTCGAGATCGCCCGCCGCAACGAGGACACCGAGTTCAAGGTGCCGCTGCAGCGGCTGTCCAACGTCACCGCCGAGCTGCAGGAGGGCGTCATGAAGACGCGCATGCAGCCGATCGGCAATGCCTGGCAGAAGCTGCCGCGCATCGTCCGCGACCTCGCGACCGAACTCGGCAAGCAGATCGAGCTCGAGATGCACGGCGCCGACACCGAGCTCGACCGCCAGGTGCTCGACCTGATCAAGGACCCGCTCACCCACATGGTGCGCAACTCCGCCGATCACGGCCTGGAGACGATGGCCGAGCGCGCCGCGGCCGGCAAGGCCGAGCAGGGCACGATCCGGCTCTCCGCCTATCATGAAGGCGGCCATATCATCATCTGCATCGCCGACAACGGCCGCGGCCTCAACACCGAGCGCATCAAGGCCAAGGCCCTGGCGAACGGCCTCGTCACCGAGGCCGAGCTCGAGAAGATGACGGAAGCGCAGATCCACAAGTTCATCTTCGAGCCGGGCTTCTCGACCGCGGCCGCCGTCACCTCGGTCTCGGGCCGCGGCGTCGGCATGGACGTGGTGCGCACCAACATCGACCAGATCGGCGGCACCATCGACATCAAGTCGGTGGTCGGCGAGGGCACCTCGGTCACCATCAAGATCCCGCTGACGCTCGCGATCGTCTCGGCGCTGATCGTCGAAGCCGGCGGCGACCGCTTCGCGATCCCGCAATTGTCGGTCGTCGAGCTGGTGCGCGCGCGCGCCAACTCCGAGCACCGCATCGAGCGCATCAAGGACACCGCGGTCCTGCGCCTGCGCAACAAGCTCTTGCCGCTGATGCATCTGAAGAAGCTCCTGAAGATCGACGACGGCTCGTCGACCGATCCGGAGAACGGCTTCATCGTGGTGACGCAGGTCGGCAACCAGACCTTCGGCATCGTGGTGGACTGCGTGTTCCACACCGAGGAAATCGTGGTCAAGCCGATGTCGACCAAGCTGCGTCACATCGACATGTTCTCGGGCAACACCATCCTGGGCGACGGCGCCGTGATCATGATCATCGATCCGAACGGCATTGCGAAAGCGCTCGGCGCCGCCGGCTCGGCCTCGCAGGCGGTGTCCGACGAGCACGCCGCGCATCACGCCATCGGCGGCGAGCAGCTCACCTCGCTCCTGGTGTTCCGGGCCGGGACGGCGCAACCCAAGGCGGTGCCGCTGGCGCTGGTCACGCGGCTCGAGGAGATCGCGGCCGACAAGATCGAGATCTCCAACGGCCGCTACATGGTGCAGTACCGCGACCAGCTGATGCCCTTGGTGCAGATGGAAGGCGTGTCGGTGCAGACGTCGGGCTCGCAGCCGATCCTGGTGTTCGCCGACGAGACCCGCGCGATGGGCCTTGTGGTCGACGAGATCATCGACATCGTCGAGGAGCGGCTCAACATCCAGGTCTCCGGCGCCAAGGACGGCATCCTCGGCTCGGCGGTGATCAAGGGCCAGGCGACCGAGGTGATCGACGTCGGCCACTTCCTGCCGATGGCGTTCGCCGACTGGTTCATCCGCAAGGAGATGGCCACCGAGTCGCAGACGCAGTCGGTGCTGCTGGTCGATGACTCCCCGTTCTTCCGCAACATGCTGGCGCCGGTGTTGAAGTCGGCCGGCTACAAGGTGCGCACCGCGGCCTCGGCGCTCGAGGGCCTGGCCACGCTGCGCTCCGGGCACAGCTTCGACATCGTCGTCACCGACATCGAGATGCCGGAGATGAACGGCTTCGAGTTCACCGAGGCGATCCGCGCCGACCAGAACCTGAACCAGATGCCGGTCATCGCGGTGTCGTCGCTGGTGTCGCCGGCGGCGATCGAGCGCGGCCGCCAGGCCGGGCTCTACGACTACATCGCCAAGTTCGACCGGCCCGGCCTGATCGCGGCGCTGAAGGAACAGATCGAGGAACGGGCCCGCGCCGAAGCCAACCGGCGGGCCGCGTGACAGCAAGCGGACAGGAGTAGCGTGCGATGAGCAGCAAGATCGAAACCACCGAGGGCGCCGCCGTCGAATACGTCACCGCGATGATCGGCGGCCAGCTGTTCGGCCTGCCGATCTCCCGGGTCCAGGACGTGTTCATGCCGGAGCGGGTGACGCGGGTGCCGCTGTCATCGGCGGAGATCGCAGGCGTCCTGAACCTGCGCGGCCGCATCGTGACCGTCGTCGACATGCGGGCGCGGCTCGGCCTTGCCCGCGCCGAGGACGGCAAGCCGCCGATGGCGGTCGGCGTCGATCTGCGCGGCGAGTCCTATGGTCTCCTGATCGACCAGATCGGCGAGGTGCTGCGGCTGCCCGAGGAGGGCCGGGAGGAGAACCCCGTCAACCTCGACCCGCGCATGGCGAAGCTTGCCGGCGGCGTGCACCGCCTCGACGGCCAGCTGATGGTCATTCTCGACGTCGATCGCGTGCTCGAGCTCGCCGCCGACAAGATGGCGGCCTGAACACTGCAACGTGAGGGCAGCGGCGCATCAGGCGTCGTTGCATTGGACCCTGATCTCGTGAGGCTGAAATGAGAACTTGTCTGGTAGTTGACGATTCCAGCGTCATTCGAAAGGTGGCGCGACGCATTCTGGAAGGTCTGGATTTCCAGATCGTGGAAGCGGAGGACGGCGAGCAGGCGCTGGAGATATGCAAGCGGGGCCTCCCGGATGCGGTGCTGCTCGACTGGAACATGCCCGTCATGGACGGCTACGAGTTCCTCGGCAACCTCCGGCGCATGCCGGGCGGCGACGCGCCGAAGGTGGTGTTCTGCACGACCGAGAACGATGTCGCGCACATCGCGCGCGCGCTGCACGCCGGGGCCAACGAGTACATCATGAAGCCCTTCGACAAGGACATCGTGACCGCGAAGTTTCAGGAAGTCGGGCTGATCTGATCTCCGTCGCGTGCGTCGGTCCCGTGGTCATCCGGGCTTGCCGTCACCCCGTGCCTCTGTCCTGTTGGTGAACTATGAGCGTCGCGTTGGCCAGTTCTTCGATCCCAAGTTCGACCAGGCAGGAACCTCTCCGGGTGATGGTCGTGGACGATTCCGTGGTCATCCGCGGCATGATCTCGCGTTGGATCGCGTCTGAGCCCGACATGGTCGTGGCGGCGTCGCTGCGCACCGGCCTCGAAGCCGTGAACCAGATCGATCGCGTCAATCCCGACGTCGCCGTGCTCGACATCGAAATGCCCGAGCTCGACGGCATCGCCGCCCTGCCGAAGCTGCTTGCCAAGAAGAAGAACCTCGCCGTCATCATGGCGTCGACGCTGACCCGCCGCAACGCGGAGATCAGCTTCAAGGCGCTGTCGCTCGGCGCGGCCGACTACATCCCGAAGCCCGAGAGCACGCGCGAGGCCTCGGCGGCCGACAATTTCCACTACGATCTGATTCAGAAGATCCGCAATCTCGGCGCCAAGGCGCGCCGCGCCGCTCCCGCTCCGCATGCGCCGGCCGCCTCGCCGATCGTCCCGCAAGTCCAGGGGCTCCGGCCTGCGCCCACGGCGCGGCCGATGGTCGCCCCCGTGGCGCCCGCCGTGCCGACCCAGCTGGCGCGCCGCTCATTCAGCTCGCAGATGCCGAAGGTGCTGCTGATCGGATCGTCGACCGGCGGCCCGCAGGCGCTGATGTCGCTGGTGACCGAGCTCGGCCCCGTGATCGATCGCTTTCCGGTGCTGATCACCCAGCACATGCCGCCGACCTTCACCACCATCCTCGCCGAACATCTGGCGCGCTCGAGCCGCCGGCCGGCCCACGAGGCCGTCGACGGTGAAGTGGTGAAGCCGGGTCAGATCTACCTTGCGCCCGGCGGCCGCCACATGCGTGTGGCGCGCCATGGCGCCGATGTGGTGATCGCGCTCGACAACGGTCCTCCGGTCAATTTCTGCAAGCCCGCCGTCGATCCCTTGTTCATGTCGGCGATCGAGGTCTGGCAGGGCTCGACCCTGGCCGTGATCCTCACCGGCATGGGATCCGACGGCATGCGCGGCGGCAAGGACATCGTCGCCGCCGGCGGCAGCGTGATCGCGCAGGACGAGGCGACCAGCGTGGTCTGGGGCATGCCGGGCGCAGCCGCCAATGCCGGCATCTGCGCGGCCGTCCTTCCCTTGAATCAGATTGGACCGAAGCTGGTTCGTCTGTTTGCTGGAGACCGTTCGTGACACCCCTGGACTATGAGTTCTTGCGTAAGGTCCTGAAGGATCGCTCCGGCCTCGATCTGTCGGCCGACAAGCAGTACCTGGTCGAAAGCCGGCTGCTGCCGCTGGCCCGCCGCTCCAACCTGCCGGGCATCACGGAGCTGGTGCAGAAGATCAAGAGCGGCGCGGAGCAGCTCACGACGCAGGTGGTCGAGGCGATGACCACCAACGAGACGTTCTTCTTTCGCGACAAGATTCCGTTCGATCATCTCCGCGAGGGCATCCTGCCGGCGCTGATCCAGTCGCGCGCCAATCGTCGTTCCCTGCGCATCTGGTCGGCCGCCTGCTCGACCGGACAGGAGCCGTATTCAATCGCGATGTGCCTGCGGGAGCATGGCGCGGCGCTGGCCGGCTGGCGCATCGAGATCGTCGCCACCGACCTGTCGCAGGAGGTGCTGGAGAAATCGAAGGCCGGCCTCTACAGCCAGTTCGAGGTGCAGCGTGGATTGCCGATCCAGCTGCTGGTGAAATATTTCACGCAGCTCGGCGAGCTCTGGCAGCTCAGCGCCGACATTCGCGGCATGGTCCAGCACCGCCAGCTCAATCTGCTGCAGGACTTCTCGCATCTCGGCAAGTTCGACATCATCTTCTGCCGCAACGTGCTGATCTATTTCGACCAGGATACCAAGGCCTCGATCTTCGAGCGGATGGCCAAGGTGATGGAGCCGGACGGCACGCTGTTGCTGGGAGCCGCCGAATCGGTCGTCGGCATCACGGACGCGTTCAGGCCCAACCAGGAGCGGCGGGGTCTGTACCAGATCAATCCGGTGCGCAGTCCGCGCGGCGGCGCGGCGCTGCTGCCCGGCCTCAAGGTGGTCGCGGCGCGCTGAGGCCGGCCAGCACCGTCTATGACCGGGGCGCTTCGACCGGTCGTGCGGCCGGCCGTTCCGTCCCGCGTGCGTCCGTCCCGCGCGGGCGGCCAGCCGTTTCTGCGCCCGCAGGCCGCCTTTCGGAGCAAATCTCGCCGGCCCCATGGAACTTTTAGGTTCCCGACGCGTTTACTCGCCTTGGTGCGGGCTCATGCGTGTTGAATTGATGGCGGGGGATTGGATGAAAACGAGTGTGCGTCCTCGAATCGTGACGCGGGATCTCCCTGTCATCGCCAAATCGCCGACCGGGATCGACGGCCTCGACGAGGTCACCTTCGGTGGCCTGCCGCAAGGGCGGCCGACGCTGCTGTGCGGCGCGGCCGGCTGCGGCAAGACGTTGTTCGCGATGACGTTTCTCTATAATGGCGCAGTCGCCTATGACGAGCCGGGCGTGTTCATCGCGTTCGAGGAGCAGCCCGAGGACCTGATCAAGAACGTCGGCTCGCTCAGCTACGACATCGACAGGCTGATCGAGCAGAAGAAGATCGTGGTCGACCACATTCATCTCGATCGCAACGAGATCGAAGAGGCCGGCGACTACGATCTCGACGGCCTGTTCATCCGCATCGGCTTCGCGATCGATTCGATCGGCGCCAAGCGCGTCGTGATCGATACGATCGAGACCCTGTTCGGCGGCCTCGACAACCAGGCGGTGCTGCGCTCCGAGTTGCGCCGGCTGTTCGAATGGCTGAAGAGCAAGGGCGTCACCGCCATCATCACCGGCGAGCGCGGTGACGGTACGCTGACGCGCTACGGCCTCGAGGAATACGTCGCCGACTGCGTCATCCTGCTCGACAACCGCGTGCACGATCAGCTCTCGACCCGCCGGCTGCGCGTCGTGAAGTATCGCGGCACGGCGCATGGCACCAACGAATATCCCTTCATCATCGACCAGGAAGGCATCACGGTGATGCCGATCACCTCGTCGGGCCTCGCGCATGATGCGTGGACGGAGCGGGTCTCCACCGGCATTGCCGATCTCGACGAGATGCTCGAAGGCCAGGGCTACTACAAGGGGTCGAGCATCCTGATCTCGGGCATGGCCGGCTCGGGCAAGTCGACGGTGTCGGCACACTTTGCCAATTCGATCTGCAAGAGCGGGCAACGCTGCATCTATTTCGCGCTGGAGGAATCCCCGCAGCAGATCATCCGCAACATGAGGTCGGTCGGGCTCGACCTGCAGCAATGGGTCGATCGCGGCCTGCTGCGGTTCTCGGCGCGGCGCCCCAATCTGTACGGACTGGAAACGCACCTCGCCGCGATGCATCGCGAGGTCAAGGAGTTCGATCCCGCCGCTGTCGTGGTCGATCCCATCTCGGCGCTCATGGGCGCCGGCGTTGCCGGCGACGTGCATTCGATGACGCTGCGCCTGATCGACTTCCTGAAGGCGCGCGGCGTCACGGCGCTGTTCACCAATCTCGGCGCCGGCGGCGCCGAGACGGCGACCACCGAGATGCAGATCTCATCGCTCACCGACACCTGGCTGCTGCTCTACAATCGCGAGAGCAACGGTGAGCACAATCGCCAGCTCTACCTGTTGAAGTCGCGCGGCATGGCGCATTCCAACCAGGTCCGCGAATTCCTGATGGGTGCCGACGGCATCTCGCTGCGCGAGGTCTATGTCGGCCCGGAGGGCGTGCTCACGGGATCGGCCAGGGTGGCGCAGGAGGCGAGAGATCGCGTCGAGCGCCTTCTGCGCACGCAGGAGACGGAACGCCGCACGCGCGAGATCGAACGTCGCCGCCGCGACCTCGCGGCGCAGATCGAAACGCTCAAGGCTCAACTGGCCAACGAGGAAAGCGAGATGGAGCTCATCAATCTGGAAGGTGCGGCTCGCGACGATCAGCGTGAAGCCGCTCGCCGGGCGCAGGTCGAGAGCCGCTCGTCCCGGCGCGGTCCGCGCTCCCCCGCCAACCCGCTGACATCCAGCAAATGATGGCCGCTCCGATGGAACAGGATGGCTACAATCTCCGGCTCTATGTCGCCGGCCAGACCCCGAAATCGCTGGCGGCGCTCGCCAATCTCAAGAAGCTGTGCGAGACGCATCTGCCGGGCCGCTATACCATCGAGGTGATCGACCTGATGAAGGATCCGGCCCTCGCGCAACGTGACCAGATCGTCGCGATCCCGACCTTGATCCGTCAACTGCCCGAGCCCCTCAAGCGAATCATCGGCGATCTCTCCAATGCGGAGAAGGTGCTGGTTGGTCTGGACATCGCACCGAGCTGAACGGAGGACGCGTGGCATCAACAGACGCGATGCAGGCGGGACGGCCGCGTAACGAGGCGGAAGAGACGGTCGAGGCCATTCATCGCGGCAACGTCGATGCCGTGGTGGTGCAGGGCCCGACCGGACCCCAGGTCATCATGCTGCAGGGCGCGGACGCGCCCTATCATGTGCTGGTCGAGCGCATGAGCGACGGCGCGCTGACGCTCGATGCCGACGGCGGCATCGTCTATGTCAATTCCAGGCTCTGCGCGCTGACCGGCCTCGACGCCCAGGAGCTGGTGGGACGCAGCTTCGCCTCGCTGTTCGCTGGAGCAGTGCCCGAGCAGCGCGCCGACGATGCCATGACCGACGCGCAGCTGCGCCGCGCCGATGGCGGCCAGCTGCCAGTGTCGGTCTGGATGCGGCAGATGGCGATGGGCGGCGTCGTCGCCACGCTCGTGACCTTGACGGACATGTCGATTCAGCGGCGCGCCGAGGAGGTCGCCAATGCCGAGCGCTTCGCGCGCTCGATCCTGGAGCAGGCGACCGATGCGGTCGTGGTGCTGGCGCTCGACGGCCGGATCACCCATGCGAGCTGGGTCGCCGAGCAGCTCGCGGAACGACCGCCGGTCGGCCAGTTGTTTTCTGAGGCGTTCCCGCTCGATGGGCAGAGCGCCAGCCAGCAAGGCACGTTGACGCGCTTCTCGCGCGAGAGTCTTGATCAGGCGCTGGCGACCAAGCCCTTCCATGGCGTCGAGGTCGCCTTGCGCAATGCTCAGGCGTCGGGGCGGTCGTTCCTGCTGTCGGGCGGGCCCCTGGTGAACGATCTCAAGGAGACGGTCGGCTCGATCGTCACCCTCACCGACATCACCGAACGCAAGCGCGCGGAAGAGCAGCAGACCGTGCTGGTCGCCGAGCTCAATCACCGGGTCAAGAACATCCTGGCGATCGTGCAGTCGGTGGCGGGGCAGACCTTGCGGACCTCACCGTCGCTGCCGGCCTTCAACAAGGCGTTCTCCGGGCGCATCCAGGCGGTCTCGATCGCGCATGACATCCTGACGCAGACCCGCTGGATCGGCATCGGGCTGAACGAGCTGCTCACCACCGTGCTGGCGCCCTATGGCATCGGCGAAGGGCGCATCGCCATCGACGGCCCGCCGGTTCTGCTGGAGGCACGGCTCGTGCTGCCGCTCTCGATGGTGCTGCACGAGCTTGCGACCAACGCCTCCAAATATGGCGCGTTGTCCGCCCCCCACGGCCGGGTCACGATCTCCTGGCGCTTGCGCGACGATCGCCGCCGGCTCGAGCTGGTCTGGCTGGAGCGCGGCGGACCGCTGATCGAAGGCGGCGGAGCGCGCGGCTTCGGCACCACGCTGATCGACCGCGTCGTCCGCTTCGATCTCGATGGCGAAGCCCTGCTGGACTTCGAGCCCGCCGGAATTCGCTGCTCGCTGACCTTTGCGCTGACCGCGGAGACGACCCCCGAACATCTGCCGGCATCGGCCGTGCAGCCGGACTGATGACCTGAGCGGTCGCGTCCGGATCCCTGCCTCAGCGCGCGGTCGGAATCGAGCCTGGCGCCTTGCGGCGCCATACATCGTGATCCCTTTCCGTCGCCTCACGCGCGGCGCGCGCAGCTCGACGCAGCCAGCCGGAACCGCGCTTCCCGAGGTCCGCCGCGATCTCGGCGCCGGCGCGGCGGTCGGCGGCATGGATGGAGGCGAGGTCGGTGCCCATGCCGCGCAGGAGCTCGAGCTTGAGATCGGCGCCGGCCTCCTTGCCGAGATCGATCTTGCGCGAGTCCGCAGACAGGCGCCGGACCACGTAGTCCCCGTCGTTGGTTCTGTGAACGTGCAGGAATGGATCGGGCGCGCGATAGGTCCCGGTCGACAGCGCGACGAATCTGTGTGGCGGCGCCGGCCTTGGCTTCTCCGTCCTGTTCTTGGCCCAGGTCCAGGCCGAAGGGACCAGCGCCTTGGCCTCGCGGACGATGCGGCCGCCGCGCCAGGTCGCGACGACGACGTAGCGCGGACGTCCCCGGCTGCCGCCGCCGGCGAAGCGATGGAAGAATGCGGCAGTCTCCACCTGCTCCGGAAGGCTGGCGGTGAGCAGCTTCCGCACCGCGGGTGGAATCGCATCGGCGGCCGCGAGGCCGTCGATCTCGTTCCAGAACGCGCGGCGGCAATCATCCGAGCATTTGACGTAGCGCCTGATCCAGATCTCGTGCTCGTCGAGCAGCGCCGGCCGCGGGTTCTCGAGACCGTCGCGATAGCCTTGGAGAATCGCGTCCGCGGCGTCGCGGCTGTCGATTGCCATGTCGGGCGCGAGCTCGATGCTGGTCGTGAGCCGGACCAGGTCGAAGGCGTAGGGCATCCTCGCGGCCTCGTCGAAATCGTTGACACCCCACACCCAGCGCCCGTCGGCGTCGCGCCACGTGCCGAAATTCTCCAGATGGATGTCGCCGACGCAAAGCGCGACCGGAGCCTCGGCCAGCTCCGGGCAGATCTCCTCGATGCGCCGCGCCCAGCGATAGTAGCTGGCGCGCAGCAGGGCAAACGGCGACTTTCGCATGCGCCGGTGCTTGGTGAGGAGGTCGTCCTCGATCACCTTGCATTGGCTGCGAAGCCAGGCCTCGTAGGCCACGGTATCCTCGATGATGGACACGCGATGCCTCCCGATGCACGGGGCGTGAGCGAAGCGTTATGAGTTGCGTTGACGGCGAACGAACGTGGCCTCGCACATCGCGCGCAGCGCGCGCTCGTCGAACGGCTTGGCGAGCCGGGCCAGACCGCGGAACTCCGGCGGAAACAGCGTCGCGTCGTCATAGCCGGAGGTGATGACGATCCTGAGCTCGCGCGCCATCAGCTGCGGCAGCACGGCGAAGATCTGCTCGCCGCGCAGGTTGACGTCGAGCAGCGCGCCGTCCAGGCCGCCGCGCTCGGCCTCGCGCAGCACGTCGCCGACGCGCGAGACGGGACCGACCACCTCGCAGCCGAACCCCTGCAACACCGTTTCCAGCTCGAGCGCGATCAGGCCCTCGTCCTCGGCGACCAGGATGCGCAAGCCTTCGAGTTCGGTCTTGTCCGTCGCCATGCCTCGTCCCGGCCATGCGCGCCCAATCGCGCAGGGAATTCGCCCTCGGTCCTATCTAATGCTCTCGACCGGCGTGTCGAGGCGTTTTCGCCGGCCGTCGTTAATATCCTACAGGATGGCGTGCGGCAAAAAGCGCGAGCGGTTGCCGGTGATCGGGCTCGTGTCCTCGCGGATCGACAGGCCGCAGGGCTGATGGTCGACGAGCCAGCTGCCGATCACCGGGAACACACCGCCGAAATCCGGCAGCGGCGCCAGCGCCTGGCGGATGAAGCCTTCGGCGCCGTAGGGCCCGTCCTGCGCCGAGACGGCGACGCCGTCGGACACCAGGCTGACATTGGCGCCCTCGCGCGAATAGATCGGCTTGCGCACGAAGCTCGGGCCGAGGCTGGCGGCCTTCGGATCGTCCTCGAAATAGGCCGGCAGCAGGTTCGGATGGCCTTCGTGCATCTGCCAGAGCAGCGGCAGGATGCCCTTGTTGGACAGGATGGCCTTCCACGGCGGCTCGATCCATTGCGTCGGCGCCTGCGCGAGCTTGGCGCCGAACGCATCGCGAAACATCCATTCCCAGGGATACAGCTTGAAGGCGAGCGCGATGTCCTCGTCGTCGAGATCGACGAAGCCGCCGGTCTCGCGCCAGCCGATGTCGGCGACGTCAAGGATGGTTGTCGTCAGGCCTCCTTGGGCTGCCGTGTCGGCCAGATAGGCCAGGGTCGTGGCGTCCTCGGCGTTGGCGGTCAGCCCGGCCAGATGCACGCGGCGCCGGTTGCCGAGGGCGCACCAGCGCTCGATCAGGCGCTCATGGATCGAGTTGTACTGGTCCGCGCGCCCCGGCAGGATGCGGAGCTCGATCGCCTGCTCGAGCCAGGTCCATTGGAAGACCGCGGCCTCGAAGATCGAGGTCGGCGTGTCGGCATTGTATTCGAGCAGCTTCGCCGGCGTACGGCCGCCCTGATAGCTGAGGTCGAACCGCCCGTAGAGGCTGCCGTCCCTCCGGCGCCAGCTCTCCGCCAGCAGGGGCCAGACCGCTTGCGGGATCTTCAGCCGGCGCAGCAGCGCCTCGTCGCCGACGACACGCGCGACCAGCGCGAGGCACATCTGCTCGAGCTCCGCCGTCGGCTCCTCGATGCCGAGCTCGATCTCGGCGATCGTGAATGCGTAGTAGGCGCGCTCGTCCCAATAGCGCTCGCCGTCGAGCTCGCAGAAGTCGAATCCGCACCGCGCCGCGGTCTCGCGCCAGTCGTCACGCTCGGGACAGGAGATGCGCTGCATCGGCGTCAGCCCCGGGCATCGGCAGGCATGCCGTGCCCATTGCAACAGGGCGCAGCACGGCCGCGGCCGTCATCGATGATGCGGCCATGATCACGCCCGCGCGGTCCCGCCGCCGTCCCGCGTCGGTGACCACGCGATCGCTTGCCAGCAAGATGATGCAAGGCGGCGGCGGTCACCGCGGCCCTGATCGTCGCCCGCACCACCTGGTGCGGACGTTGCATCGGATCATTTCCGATGAGTCGGTAGGCCAGTTTTTTATGATTTTGAGTCTGTGTCAAAGATCCGAATCCAAGATAGCAGCATGAACGCGGTGTTTTCACGGCGCCGGCGCGACGAAAATCAGCCGCCGCCTCCGAAGCCGTGTCCGAACGAGCCGAAGCCGCCGCGCGAGACATGGGTGGAGGAGGCCTCGGCGACATGGCCCGAGCCGCTGCTTCTGGAATCACCGTCGCTGCTGGAGAATCCCCAGCGGCCGGAGCCGCTGCCGCCGCTACCGCCGCCGCTCGAGCGGCGTGTCGTGCATTCGCCGGTCTGCGGCTGGCCGGCCATCGTCGGCGTCTCGGCGCCTGGCTGCGGGCAGCTCTGCTGCCGCGGCATCAGCGCATAGGCCGTGCTGCCGACGGCGAGCGTGCCCATCAAGAGCAGCGCAACATGGCCGGAGCGCTTCACCGGCGGCGTCGCGGGCGGGGGCGGCATCGGCCGGCGCTTGCCGAATTCGCGGCGTTTCTCGGCCATGGTCAGATGATCATCGAGGCGGCGTTCAGCGCGCCGGCGGAGAGCGATGCGAGACCGAGCCAGATCGCCGAAGCCAGCTCGCCGGCGACGATGCGCTGGGCGAGATCCGGCACCGGAATGCGGACGAGATAATAGACGATCACCTGGACGATCAGCGCGACCAGCGCCCAGATCAGGCAGTCCAGCACATTGGCGGAATGGGCGATGGCGCTGACCAGCGGCAGGGTGAAGCCGAGCAGGCTGAGGCCGAGCGCGATCGCGGCCGAGGGGTGATTGTCCCGGATCAGCTGGAATTCATTGTAGGGCGTGACGCGGGTGTAGACGAAGAGGTAGGCCGTCACCGCGACCAGCGCGGTACAGAAATAGACCAGGAAGGCCGGCAGGCCGGCGAGCGATTGCAGGATCATGATCGGGCCAGGCGTGAGGAGCTCTCATCTGTCGCGATGCCAGCATGCCCGGTTCGACGTGAACAAAGTCTATCCGCCCTTCGCCAGGTCCTGCCTGGCCTGGTCCAGCATCTGCAGCACCGAATCGCCGGTCTTGCGGGTGTGCTCGGAGAGCGCCTGCGCGAAGCCGGCGCCGTCTCGGGCCCGCAGCAACGCCATGAAGGCCTCGTGCTCCCGGATCGACTCGTCCCAGCGCCGCGCATCGTAATTGGCCACGGCGCGGGCGCGGAAGACGCTCGCGTGCAGCGTGCTCCACATG
Source organism: Bradyrhizobium sp. SZCCHNR1015 (assembly GCF_032489875.1). Lineage (NCBI taxonomy): Bacteria > Pseudomonadati > Pseudomonadota > Alphaproteobacteria > Hyphomicrobiales > Nitrobacteraceae > Bradyrhizobium > Bradyrhizobium sp. SZCCHNR1015. Next base: position 303,021 of record NZ_JAUEYW010000006.1, on the reverse strand, counting down.
TTGAGCAGCACGGCGTTGCCGGCGAGCCTGGTGATCTCGGCATGGATCTGCTGGTTGAGCCGGAAATAGGCGGCGCGCTCGGCGGCACGATGCAGCGCCACCAGCTCGGCATGTAGGGCGTCGAGCCTGGCAAGGTCGTCCGCCGTCGCACGCGCGGCCGCGGCGCGGCCCGCGGCGGCATCGAGCGACACCATCACGTCGAAGATCTCGGCAATCTCGTTTGCGTCGATCGGCGTCACCACGGGCGTGCGATGCGGCCGCAGCTCGATGAGGCCTTCGGCGGCGAGGATCTTGAAGGCCTCGCGCAGCGGCGTGCGCGACACGCCGAAGGTCTCGCACAGCATGCGCTCGGGCAAGGCAGCGCCGGCGGCGAGCTCGCCGTCCACGATCATCTCGCGCACCCTGGCGACGACCTGATCGTGCAGCGACAGCCGCTCGAGCGGCCGCTTGGAGTGGTCGGACGACAGCTTCAGCCGGGCCGGCTTGAAGCGCGTCTTCAGTCTGGGCCGGGGTGCCGGTGGGGTCATGGGGGCGCGGCTGCTCCGCTGCGAGATGCCTGAAATTCGGGCGATGCGCCCGCGGATCAGGCAGGTTCTTCAAAATTGGAGTGTCATTATATACTGATTTTATTGTATAAAATCAACATTGCATATCGCATCCAGTTGGCACGTCGCTTGCTGATGAGAGCCCAAGCCATGAGAGACAAGCCCGTGGATCGACCTGCCCTGGAGATGGATGTGAAACGTTTCGTGCTGCTCATTCTTGCCCTGTTGGCGCTGCCCTCGCTCAGCTTCGCCGACGACGTCCCCAAGATCAAACTCGGCTACGCCAAATGCGCGCATTGCACGCCGATGTCGCTGACGCCGCAATTCGCGGAGGGCGTCGCGATCGATGCCGTCAGCTTCAACACCGGCACGGACGCGCTGACCGCCCTGGTGTCGAAGAATATCGACGTCGCGCAGGTGACCTATCTGCACTACGCCATCGCGCTCGACAAAGGTTTTGACGTCGTCGCCATCTCCGGCCAGGTCAATGGCGGCTCGGCGATGCTGCTCGCCAACGACATCGAGATTCCGCAGGGCGACTGGAGCGCCTTGAAGGCGCTGATCGCCAAGTACAAGGCCGACGGCAAGCCGTTCCGCGTCGCCGCCTCGCGCGGCAATGCGCAGGACATCCACATGCGCGGCGCCTTCGCCAAGCAGGGCATCGACATCAACAAGGACGTGCAGTTCGTCAACATTCCCAATCCGTCCGATCATCTGCAGGCGCTGCGCCGCGGCGAGGTCGAGCTGATCTGCACGGTCGAGCCGTTCGCCACCCAGATCATGCAGGCCAAGGCGGCGAAGTTCTTCGGCTTCCCCTATGATCAGGCCGCCGGCAAGCTGACTAATTTGATCCTGACCCGCTCCGACGTCATCGCCTCCAATCCGAAGGCGCTCGAAGGCGTGGTGCGCGCGGTGGTCAAGGTCGACGCGCACATCGCCGCCGACAAGCCGGCGCTGATCGAGGTGATCTCCAAGGTCACCGGCCTCGACAAGGCGATCGCCACCGGCGCGGTCGAAAACCTCGATCCCGATCCGAAGATGTACCGCGCCTCGGCGCTCGCGATCGCATCGATGATGCGCGACCTGAAATACATCAACTCGGACGTCACGGCCGCCGTCGAGAAGAATCTCGACTACCGCTTCCTGGAAGCGGCCACCGGCAAGCCGAAGACCGAGCTCGGCTACTGAGATGACGGCGCTCGCCCAGCTCAGGAAGCTCGACCGCGCCATCGTTCCCGTGCTGGTGCTCGCCGGCTGGGAGGCGTTCTCGCGCTCGGGGGCGCTGCCGGCAGCCTTGCTGCCGGCGCCGTCGACGGTGGTGTGGGCGTGGGCGGACTGGCTGGTCGGCACCGACGGCAACACCCAGACCTACAGCGCGCACTGGCTGGCCGACATGCTGGCCAGCCTGTCGCGCGTCGCCGCCGGCTTCGCCATCGCCACGGTGCTCGGCGTCGCGCTCGGCGTCGCCATCGGCTGGTCGCGCAAGATCGAGCTCATCATTGAGCCGACCTTGCAGATGCTCCGGCCGATCCCGCCGGTGTCGTGGATCCCGCTCGCCATCATCTGGTTCGGCATCGCCAACAAGCCGGCGATCTTCCTGGTGTTCCTCGGCGCGTTCTTTCCGATCCTGCTCAACACCATCCACGGCGTGAAGACCTGCGACCGCAACCTCATCCGCGCCGGCGCCATGGTCGGCGGCAGCGAGCGCAAGCTGCTGCGCTACATCGTGGTCCCAGCGGCCATGCCGAGCATCTTTGCAGGTCTGCGCATTGGCATCGGCTCGGCCTGGATGCTGACGGTCACGGCCGAAATGGTCGCGGTGAAGAGCGGGCTCGGCTACGTGCTGTGGGACAGCTACTACTTCCTGCGCTACGATCTGGTGCTGGCGGCGATGGCGAGCATCGGCCTGCTCGGCTTTTGCAGCGACCTCGCCATCCGCACCGTGATGGCGCGGGTGCTGCATTGGCAGCGCAACACCACGCTTCGCGGCGGAGAGTAACGATGGCCACGATCGAGATCTCCGGCGTCTCCAAGATCTTCACCGACAGGAAGCGCAACGCCGACGTCACCGCGCTTAGCCAGATCAATCTGTCCATCGCCCGCAACGAATTCGTCTGCCTGCTCGGGCCCTCGGGCTGCGGCAAGTCCACGCTGCTCAACATGATCGCCGGCTTCGAGCAGCCGAGCGCCGGCAGCGTCACGGTCGACGGACGGCCGGTCACCGCGCCCGGCGCCGACCGCGGCGTGGTGTTCCAGCACGCCAACCTGATGCCGTGGCTGCCGGTGTGGGAGAACGTGGCCTTTCACCTCCTGCTCGGCGGCGGCCAGAAGGCTGAGCGCCGCGCCCGCGCGCAGGTCTATATCGACATGGTCGGGCTCACCGGCTTCGAGAACCACTATCCGTCCGAGCTGTCGGGCGGCATGAACCAGCGCGTCGGCATCGCGCGGGCGCTGCTGATGAACCCGCAGGTCATCCTGATGGACGAGCCGTTCGGTGCGCTCGACGAGCAGACCCGCATGGACATGCAGACCGAGCTGGTGCGGATCTGGCAGCAGCACCAGGGCACGATCGTGTTCGTCACCCATGGCATCGACGAGGCGCTGACCTTGGGCACCCATGTGGCGGTGATGAGCGCACGGCCGGGGCGCATCGTCGAGATCATCCCGATCGATCTGCCGCGGCCGCGGGATATCACCAGCCCGCAATTCAACGCGCTCAAGCGGCATATTCTCGCGTTGCTGCGTGGGGAGTGGGAGAGGGCGCTGGCATGATTGGCGCCTGTCTCCATGGTGCGGAGATTCTGAACCTACTCTCACAGTGGCGCCGAACCGCCGCATCACCGATGACGCGTGCTGTCGCGGCACGGGCGGTGCACCCTCTCCCCTTGTGGGAGAGGGTGGTTTCTCACGAAGTGAGAAACCGGGTGAGGGGTCTCTCTCCGCGGTCTCATCTGTCGAGGCAGACCCCTCACCCGAGCGAGGCCGCTGCACGTTCGTGCATGCCCTCTCCCACAAGGGGAGAGGGCATAGTCACCGGCGGATCGCCCGCTTCTGCTGTTCAAGTATTTCCCGATGGGCCGGAGTTGGCTATGGCAAAGGGATTCACTCACCCATGACCAAACGCACGCTTCTCGGCATGCTGACGCCGTCGTCGAACACCGCGCTGGAGCCGATCACCTCGGCGATGGTCGCGAGCCTGCCCAACGTCTCGGCGCATTTCTCCCGCTTCAAGGTCACCGAGATTGCGCTGTCCACCGACGCGCTGGCGCAGTTCGACATCAGCAACATCCTGCGTGCCGCCGAGCTGCTCGCCCATGCCAAGGTCGACGTCATCGGCTGGAACGGCACCTCCTCGGGCTGGCTCGGCTTCGAGACCGACGTCCGCCTGTGCGAGCAGATCACCGCCGCGACCGGCATTCCCGCGACCACCTCGATGCTGGCGCTGAACGAGATCCTGGCGTCATCGAACGCCACGTCGCTCGGCCTCGTCACCCCCTATCGCGACGACGTGCAGGCGCGCATCATCGCCAATTATGCAAAGCTCGGCATTGCCTGCCGCGGCGACCGGCACCTCAATCTGCAGGACAATTTCTCCTTCGCCGAGGTGACGCCCGCGGAGATCGAGACCATGATCCGCGAGGTGGCGCGCGAGAAGCCGGATGCCATCGCGGTGGTCTGCACCAACATGCGCGCCGCGCCGCTGGCGGCGCGGCTCGAGCTGGAGACCGGCATTCCGATCCTCGACACCATCGCCACCGTGGTATGGAAGTCGCTGAAACTGGCGGGTACGGATCCCCGCGGCGTCAGCGGGTGGGGATCGCTGTTTCAGAGATTCGCCTGAGATTGGGAGAGCGCGTCACATGGCTGCATTCGACACCGTCATCCGCAACGGCACCGTCGCCACCGCGAGCGACACGTATCAGGCGGATGTCGCCATCAAACAGGGCCGCATCGCCGCGATCGGCGAAGCCATCACCGATGCCGATGAGATCGTCGATGCATCGGGCCTGCTGGTGCTGCCCGGCGGCATCGACAGCCACGTCCATATCAGCCAGCCGTCCGGCCCGGGCATCGTCATGGCCGACGATTTCGAGAGCGCGACGCGCGCCGCGGCGTTCGGCGGCAACACCTTCGTGATGCCCTATTGCCTGCAGGAGAAGGGCCAGCCGCTACGCGCGGCGCTGAAGGACTATCACGCGCTGGCCGAGCAGGCCTGCTATGTCGACCACTCCTTCCACCTCATCATCGCCGATCCCTCGGAGTCCGTGCTCGGCCAGGAGCTGCCGGCGCTGGTCGCCGACGGCTATTCGTCGCTGAAGATCTTCATGACCTATGAGGGTCTCGCGCTCAACGACTACGAGATTCTCGGCGTTCTTCAGGTCGCGCGCGAGCGAGGCGCCCTGGTGCAGATCCACGCCGAGAACTACGACGCCATCCGCTTCCTCACCGATCGCCTGGAGCGCGCCGGCCACATCGCGCCGTACTATCACGGCAAGTCGCGCCCGATTGCGGTCGAGCGCGAGGCCACCCATCGCGCGATCTCGCTGGCCGAGCTGATCGACGTTCCCATCGTCATTGTCCACGTCTCCAACCGCGAGGCGATGGAGGAGATTCGCCGCGCGCAGGCGCGCGGCCTGAAGATCCACGGCGAGACCTGCCCGCAATATCTGGTGCTGACCGAGGAGGACATGCAGGGCCTCAACATGGAAGGCGCCAAATATGTCTGCTCGCCGCCGCCGCGCGATCACGCCAGCCAGCAGGCGTGCTGGGAAGGATTGCAGACCGGCGTGTTCTCGCTGTTCTCGTCAGATCACTGCCCGTTCCGCTACGACGACGAGGCCGGCAAGCTGACGCCGAAGGGCCGCACCAGCTTCCGCTGGGTGCCGAATGGCATCCCCGGCGTCGAGACCCGGCTGCCGATCCTGTTCTCCGAAGGCGTCAGCAAGGGCCGCATCACCCTGAACCAGTTCGTCGCTTTTACTGCGACCAACCACGCCAAGACTTACGGCCTGAAGGGCAAGGGCTCCATCGCCATTGGCTACGACGCCGACATCGCACTGTGGGACCCGAACAAGACGGCGACCATCAGCCAGGCCGGTTTGCACCACGGCTCCGACTACACGCCGTATGAAGGCATCGAGATCACGGGCTGGCCGGTCGCGACCATGCTGCGCGGCAAGTTCGTTGTGCGCGACGGCGAGTTGGTCGGCGCCAAGGGCGACGGCCGCTACGTCAGCCGCGGCAAGCCCGGCGCCGTGGCCTAACGCACGCTCGATCCTCGCGTCGTCGCGAGCGAAGCGATTTGTGGGCCGTAGCTCGCAGAGCGAAGGCGGAAGCAATCCACTGTCGCGGGCGTAGCCCTGGATTGCTTCGTCGCTTCGCTCCTCGCAATGACGCGAGGATGGATCGCGCCGAACTCATCGCCGTCTGGCGCCAAACTCTCGCGGCAGCGTCGGTGCGCCCCCCTTGCGGGGAGAGGTCGAGGGTGGGGGTCCACGCATTCCGCTCTCTCGGTGAGAGCACGTGTCGTGCAAGCGCCGTCAGCATTCCACATGAACACCGGGATCCATAGCGCGTCCCACGACCTTCAGCGCTGGCGGACCCCCAACCCCAACCCCCTCCCCGCAGGGGGGAGGGGAGCTGACCTCGCGTGCCGCGTGAGCTCGCAGGTCACGATCCTCGCCCTCCCGCACCGCACTGCCGTGCCCTCGATTTCCCTTTCCTGCCCCGGATGCATCGAACCGTTGTTGCAACCCGGCGACATATCCTTGTCAGACGAGGAGTGCCGCCATGCCCGCGCTTGCATTTTCCAACAACGATATCGCCGTCGTCGCCTGGACCTTCGACCGCCGCCTCGATGGCTGCCTGGGCTTCGCCATTCACCGCATCGACATCGCCGATAACACCGACACGGTGCTGCCGGCGCTGGCGCGGTTTGCCGGGCAGACCGCCGACAGGCTCGCCACCGACCAGGCGCCGGTGCAGAAGTTCTGGTGGAAGGACCTCTATGCCAAACGCGGCGGCACCTACAAATATCGCGTCGTGCCGATGGGCGGCACGCCCGGCCAGACGCTGACGCCGCTCGCCGGCGTCGCGCCGCTGGAGAGCAATGCGGTCACGCTGACGCCGGAGCGGCCGCCGTTCCACGTCTATTTCAACCGCGGCATCACCGCGACCCAGGCGCTGAGCCATGCGCTGAACGACAAGCCGAGCGTGTCGGCGCTGGCGCCGCACATCCTCGATCCCGCCGATCCCATTCGCATCCGCCTGATGGGCCAGCTCCAGGACGGCCTGACCTCACTGCTGGCGCGCGCCGATGCCGGCGGCGGCACCATTCATGCCGCGCTCTACGAGCTCAACGATCCCGACGGCCTGGAGAAGCAGCTCCACCAGAACCCGGCGAGCCGTAGCGTCATCCTCGGCAACGAGCAGGGCAAGGACTCCGACGATGCCGATGCCGAGAACCGCGCCAATCTGAAGGCGGCCGGCGTCGCCGTGATCGACCGCATCCTCGGCAAGGGCAGCATCCCGCACAACAAGTTCATGGTGCTGACCGAGAACGGCAAGCCGAGCGCGGTGCTGTCAGGCTCGACCAACTGGACCTCGACCGGCCTGTGCACCCAGACCAACAATGCGCTGGTGGTGGAAAGCCCCGTGTTGGCGCAGCGCTATCTCGGCTATTGGAACGCGCTGAAGGCCGACGTCGCCGCCGCCGCCGGCAACAAGGCGGCACTGCAGTCGCAGACCTTGCGCGACTTCGCCCATGCCAACAATGCCGACGCGATCCAGGCACCGGTCGACCTCGGCCACGGCGTCACCGTCGAGCCGATGTTCTCGCCCAACACCCACGGCAAGCTCGGCAAAAATCCCGATACGCCCGGTGACATGGGCCGCGTGTTCGAACTGATGAAGGGCGCCAAGCACGCCGTGCTGTTCCTGGCCTTCGATCCCGGCAATAACTCGATCCTCGACGTCGCCGGCCAGTTGCTCAAGGACAAGCCCGATCTGTTCGTGCGGGGCGCGCTGACCAGCCCGGTGCGCGCGACCAACTTCTCCGCCGCGCTGCATTCCGGCGGTCATTCGGAACGTCCGGCGGAGGCGGGCGTGGAGGATACCGCGCCCCAGGTGACGGTGGTCGGCGAGGCCGGCAAGCCGAAGCAGCCGGGCGCCAAGGGCAGCATCGACTTCCGTGCGGTGCCGGCCGGCGCGGTGCAGGACGCGTTCGGCAAATGGGAGCGGGAGCTCGGCAAATACGGCTTCGCCATCATCCACAGCAAGATCGTGGTGATCGATCCGTTCAGCGACGACTGCGTCGTCGTCACCGGCTCGCACAATCTCGGCTTCCGCGCCTCGCACAACAACGACGAGAACATGCTGATCATCCGCGGCCACCGCGGTCTCGCCGAGGCCTATGCCTGCCACGTCCTCGACCTCTACGACCACTACGCCTGGCGCTTCCTGTTGCAGCAGCACCCCGACATCTTCGGCAAGCCGCTGCAGGGCGATGACAGCTGGCAGGACCGGTACATCAAGGGCGCCGAGGAGAAGTCACCGGAGCTGCGGTTCTGGCTGTCGGCGGCGGGTGGGAGTGGGGCTCCGGCCGCGGGGACGGTGCCGGCGAAGAAGCCGGCTGCAAAGACGAACCCTTCGACGACGTCCGACAAGCCCGTCAAGAAGACCGCGAAGAAGGCTGCCGCTGCAGCGAAGACCGTGGCAGGCGGCAAAAAGACGACGAAGAAAAAAGCCGCAAAGACGGCGACGAAGAAGGTCGCTGGAAAGAAGGCCAAAGCGAAGGCGAGCAAGAAGGCGGCCAAGAAGAAGACGGCAAAGAGCGCTAAGCGAGCAACGAAGAGCGGGGCGAGGAAGGGGCGCTGATGGCACTCGGCCTGCGCTGCGAGGTGCCGACCATCTCGATCCTTGCGACCGGCTCCTTGGCTTCGATGCTGCCGTCGGCCTTCTCGTAAGCTGTTCCCACTTCGGCGTCGGGTGAAAGGTTGCTTCCGACGCCGATGAGTCTTCTGTACATGGGCCGATGCAGCGAAAACCGGCAGGAAACTTTCGCGGACACGGCTTGCGGTCTGCGCTGACCCCAACGCAAGCCTGTCAATTCGTGCTCGACCGGACGAATTTCGGCTTCTCAAAAATTCTTCTTTCGCTTTTACAGAATTTGTGTTTTACTCGCTCCGTCCCGCCCCAACGAGGGGACGCTTCGCGGTCGTCACGGACGTCGGGTGTGGGATGCGATGGGCGTTGGAGATCGCAGCATGGCTTGGCCGTGCCGACGAACGATCCCTGGCGCACGGTGAAATCGCGTGGTCCTGGCCTCCCGGTGCTGAGGCCAAGCGCGTGGGCGTTGCGGTCAAGCGCTGCCTGCGGGTGATGGGGGCAAGACAGCCGGTCCCCAGGGAGATCGCGTATAAATCGTAAAGCCATCGCGCGGGGAGGGCCGGGTGTTACGGCCAGACCTGTGGTGACTGCCGCCTGCTTTCTTTTCTGCAGGCGGGCCACGGGCGCGGCCAGCGCCCGGCCTTCCCTGCGCCCTCAGTTAGGTAGAGGGCGGTGAGAATGGCACATCACTCGGGCGCGGGGCGCTGCGAGATCGCGATGACGTGGGATGATGGATTTTGGAGAGATCGATGGCGCGCGAGGGCCAGGCGCCCTTTGCCTGATGAAAGGCGAGGGCGGCCGTGTCCGGTCGTTTGAGGCGTGCGAGCGCGGCGCGCTCCCCTCCCCCTTGCGGCAGGGCGATCGCATATGGTTTTCCTGGGCGGACCTTTCATGGCCTCATGGTTCGAGACGCGTCGCAAGAGCGACGCTCCTCACCATGAGGATCAACAGCTTTGCGGCGGAGAAGGCCCTCATCCTGAGGAGCCCGCCGAAGGCGGGCGTCTCGAAGGATGGTCGCGGAAAGACTGCGCGCCCTGCCTCTTTCACCAAATGCGATCGCCCTCCCCGCAAGGGGGAGGGGAGCGCAGCGGGCGCGTGGCGAGAGCTTGGCTCCATCGCCGATTGCCAGGCGCGAGGCGCTCGTTCCGTCGGAGGCGCCCGCTCCATGAACAACCACCCCCACAAACAAAAACCCCGCCATTTGCGGCGGGGCCCAGTCTGGGAGGAGCAAGCCGTGAGGCCTGCCGGAGGACCCAGTGAAAGATCAGGCGGGGATGCGCTCGTCCATGTCGTGCGGCTCGCGCAGCACGTAGCCGCGGCCCCAGACGGTCTCGATGAAGTTGCGGCCCTCGGAGGCGTTGGCGAGCTTCTTGCGCAGCTTGCAGATGAAGACGTCGATGATCTTCAGCTCGGGCTCGTCCATGCCGCCGTAGAGATGGTTGAGGAACATCTCCTTGGTGAGGGTGGTGCCCTTGCGGAGCGAGAGCAGCTCCAGCATCTGGTATTCCTTGCCGGTCAGGTGCACGCGCTGGCCGCCGACTTCGACCGTCTTGGTGTCGAGGTTGACGACGAGGTCGCCGGTCTGGATGACCGACTGGGCGTGGCCCTTGGAACGGCGGACGATCGCGTGGATGCGGGCGATCAGCTCGTCCTTGTGGAACGGCTTGGTCATGTAGTCGTCGGCGCCGAAGCCGAGACCCTTGACCTTGTCCTCGATGCCGGCGAGGCCGGACAGAATGAGGATCGGCGTCTTGATCTTCGACACGCGCAGCTGCTTGAGCACGTCGTAACCGGACATGTCGGGCAGATTGAGGTCGAGAAGGATGATGTCGTAGTCGTACAACTTGCCGAGGTCGACGCCTTCTTCGCCCAGGTCAGTCGTGTAGACATTGAAGCTTTCGGACTTCAACATCAGTTCGATCGACTGCGCGACGGCGCTGTCATCCTCAATCAGCAAAACGCGCATGCCAGTTCCCCATAGTCGCCGCTCCGGGCGTCAGGTCGGCCGCCATCTGCGGCACTCAAAACGCCTTTGAACAACTGATTCGGATCCTGACGAGAGATGGTTAACAAATCCTGATTCCCCTCCGCAAGCTCTATCCGTGCAATTTTTATCGAATCGCCGTAAGGTGTTGCGATGAAGCAGTTTTTCTTAGCCGCTCTCGTTCAAGCTCCATGTTAAGAGATGGACCTAACCGACTCTCGGATCTCACCGCTTTTTGAGGGCGGCAAAGCGAAGCACGTCAGTCACTCCAGACCATGACGTAATGATTAATGATGCGAGTAAACACAGAGTTAAACCGACGACGCGAATCTGCCCCTACTTAAGGTTTTCGCAATGAAGGCTCTGGTGCAATGCCCTCTCTCTCGCAATGAAGGCGCTTTGGCAATGAAGGCTCTTCCGCAATGAAGGCTCTGGCCGAGCAGATCAGCGACATCGACGCCGTGAACACCTATGGGCGTGTCGTCGGCGTGAAGGGACTCATGGTGGAGATCGCCGGGCCGATTCATGCGATGTCGGTCGGCGCGCGCATCGTGATCGAGACCGGCAACAATTACATCCCTGCCGAAGTGATCGGGTTCTCCGGCAAGAACGCCGTGGTGATGCCGTTCGCCGGGCTGGAGGGCGTGCGCCGCGGCTGCCGTGCCGTGATCGCCAATGCCGCCAATCAGGTGCGGCCGTCGCCGGCCTGGCTCGGCCGCGTCATCAATGCGATGGGCGAGCCGATCGACGGCAAGGGGCCGCTGCCGCAGGGCGCCTCGCCGGTTCCCTATCGGAACAATCCGCCACCGGCGCATTCGCGACGGCGTGTCGGTGCGCCGCTCGATCTCGGCGTTCGCGCACTCAACACCTTTCTCACCTGTTGCCGCGGCCAGCGGCTCGGCATCTTCGCCGGCTCCGGCGTCGGCAAATCGGTGCTGCTGTCGATGCTGGCGCGCAACGTCGATGCGGCAGTGTCGGTGATCGGACTGATCGGCGAGCGCGGCCGCGAGGTGCAGGAGTTCCTGCAGGACGATCTCGGCGATGAGGGCCTCGCGCGCTCCGTCGTGGTGGTCGCGACCTCGGACGAGCCGGCGCTGATGCGAAGGCAGGCGGCGTATCTGACGCTCGCGATCTCCGAATATTTTCGCGACGAGGGCAAGGATGTCCTTTGCCTGATGGACTCGGTCACGCGCTTTGCGATGGCGCAGCGCGAGATCGGGCTGTCGGCCGGCGAACCGCCGACCGCGAAGGGCTACACGCCGACGGTGTTCACCGAGCTGCCGAAACTGCTCGAGCGGGCGGGGCCGGGCAGCGGCGAGGGTACCATCACCGGAATCTTCACGGTGCTGGTCGATGGCGACGATCACAACGAGCCGGTGGCGGATGCGGTCCGCGGCATTCTCGACGGCCACGTCGTGATGCAGCGTTCGATCGCCGAACGCGGCCGCTATCCGGCAATCAACGTCCTGAAATCGGTGTCGCGGACGATGCCGAAATCGGCCGACCCCGTATTCTTGCCGACGATCATGCGGGCGCGCCAGGTGATGGCGACCTATGCCGACATGGAGGAGCTGATCCGGCTCGGCGCCTATCGCGCCGGTTCCAGCCCGGAGGTCGACGAGGCGATCCGGCTGCACGAGCCGCTGGAGGCGTTCCTGCGCCAGCGCAAGGACGAGGTCTCGACGCTGCAGAGCGGGTATCGGGAGCTGGAACAGATCCTGGGGCGCTTGGAAACGGAAAGCTAACTTTGTCGGGTAATCATCCCCTCCATGTAACGAGCCTAGTCGGCGAGCCCAGCACGGGCGGCCGGCCCTGTCCCGCGCCGTATACGGGACTTCTGGGGAGTATGAGTCGATGAAGTCGCGCGAAACGCTGATCCGTCTGAAGAAATTTCAGGTGGATGAGAAACGCCGCCGGGTGACGCAGATCGAGGGCATGATCGCTGACTTCCAGCGCATGTCGGCCGAGCTCGAGCGGGAGATCCAGACCGAGCAGGAGCGGGCCGGCATCAACGACCCGACCCATTTTGCCTATCCGACCTACGCCAAGGCCGCGATCCAGCGCCGGGAAAACCTGACGCGCTCGGCCGACGAGCTGCGCACCCAGCTCGAGGACGCCAAGGCCGCGTTGTCCGAGGCGTTCGAGGAGATGAAGAAGGTCGAGCTGCTCGACGAGCGTGACCAGGCCCGCGAGAAGGCCGAGGAGAGCGCCCGCGAGCAGGCGGACATGGACTCGATCGGCCTGATGCGCGCCCGGCTCGGCGTCATCGCCTGAGCCCGTCGCCGTCACGGCTTTAGCTTTCGAAAACCCGGGCCGCGAGGTCCGGGTTTTTCGTCGCGCCCGCCCCGGTGGAGAGTTGCCCAGGACTTGTGCTACGGGAGGACGTAGGCTCGAACGAGGGAGTGGGGCGATTTTCGGGGACGCTGAATGCTGACGCCGGCAGAGCTGGTCTGGTTGCTTGCCGCTGTTGCCAAAGGGGACGAGGCCGCCTTCGAGCGCCTCTACGCGGCGACGCGCGCGAAACTCTATGGCGTCGTGCTCCGTATCTTGCACCGACAGGACCTCGCCGAGGAGGTCGTCCAGGAGACCTATGTGAAGGTCTGGAACAACGCCGCGCAGTTCAACCCGGCCGTGTCGTCCCCGATCACCTGGATGGCCGCCATCGCCCGCAACCGCGCCATCGATCTGGTGCGCAAGCGCGGCGAGCTGTCGTTGGAGGATGAGCCCTCCGCGCTCGAGGTGGCTGCCGAGACGCCGGACCCGCTGGCGCGCCGCGAGATGTCGGAGGAGCTCAAGCGTCTTTTGGAATGCGTCGGCCAGCTCGAGCCCGACCGCCAGAAGCTCGTGCTGCTTGCCTACTACAACGGCTGGAGCCGCGAGCAATTGGCGACCAAGTTCGAGGCGCCGGTGAACACGGTGAAGACCTGGCTGCGGCGGAGCATGATGGACATCCGCCAATGTCTCGGTCTCGGATGAGGTGCTGTTCGAGCCGGCGAGAGATCTTGTAGGTGACGTGACCTGGACCTGTGATGGCGTATAGCGAAGACCATATCGCGCTGGCGGCGGAATATGCGCTCGGGACGCTCGACGCCGCCGAACGGGCGCAGGTCGAGACCATGATGGCGGTCGACACCGATTTTGTCGCGCTGGTCCAGGCGTGGGAATTCCGTCTCGGTCCGCTCAACCAGATGGTCGGGCTGGTCGAGCCGCGCCCCGAACTGTGGGAGCGCATCAAGGCCGAGATCGCGCGGTTGCGCGCGAACGCCGCGGCCGAGCCTGCGGCGGTTGTCGAGGTTCCGGTCGTCGTCGCTCCGCCGGAGCCGGAAACTGCCGAGGCTCCAGCGCTCGTCGCCGAAGCTCCGCCGGCCGATGTACCCAAGCTCGAGGCGCCAACCGTCGAGGTTGCCGAGATCGAAGCCGCGAAGATCGGCGCTCCCGCGATTCAGGTCGCTCCGCAAGACATCGGTGTCGAAGCCCCGGCCATCGCAGCCCGGCGAAATGCGCCTGCGACGGACGAGGTTGCGAACGACAACGCGAACATCGTTCGCCTCTCGTCCAAGGTCCGGCAGTTGCGCGCGGTCGCCAACATCATGACCGCGATCGCCGCCGTGCTGCTTGCGCTGGTCGGTGTCCAGGTCTACCGCCCCGACCTGCTGCCGCGGCCATTGCAGCCGAAGCCGCGAATCCAGACCGTCGAGGTCAAGGTGCCGGCCGTGCAGCCCTCGGCCCAGTTCGTTGCCCTCCTGCAAAAGGACGCGGCGTCGCCGGCGTTCATCTTGACCGTCGATGCCGCCAGCAAGAGCTACACCGTGCGCCGGGTCGGCGCCGCGCCGGAGCCGGGCAAGAGCTTCGAGTTGTGGCTCGTGTCCGACAAGCTGCAGAAGCCGCGCTCGCTCGGCGTGATCGGCGGCAGCGACTTCACCAGCCGTCCCGTTCTCTCGTCCTACGACGCGGACACAGTGAGTCGCGCGACCTACGCGGTCACGGTCGAGCCGGAGGGCGGGTCGCCGACCGGGCAGGCGACCGGGCCGATCGTGTTTACCGGCAAGCTGATCGAGACCGTGCCGCCGGCGCGTTGAGGCAAGCGGCCAAATAGAAAACGCCCGTGGGGAGCGGGCGTTTTCAGTAGTCGACTTGGGGTTGGGTCTACTACATATCCACGCGGCCAGTTGGGGGGCTGTGAGAACCGCGTGAATTCCGGGAATTCCTGTCAGCGAACCAGCGAAGTCTCCGAGCTCGTCACCGCAATCGGCTTGCCGGCCTTGATGACCTTTGCCGTCTGCGTGTAGTTCGGCTCCGCGTTGAGACGGGCCGAGATGCCGAGGCCGGCCACCGCGATACCAGCCACGAGCGCAACCACCACGATCTTGAGGTGGGTCGTCCGATCCGCGCTGTAAATCGAGTGGTTCATGGAAGCCTCCTGCCGTCTTCCGTCCTTCGCTGATTCGTGTGAGCCGGGAGCGTTCCGGTTCATCGTCTCGCGTCAACTAACGTAGGAAACCTCAATTCTGTTTCGTAGGCCGCATCACAAGTGTGTGATAATGCGTGATGTCTCGCGATCGAAAATCGCTGAAATGTCACTTTTTATAGCTATATCAATAATTTAAATGGTTGTTCGGTGTACGGATGAAACTTCGGCCACCTAACGCAAAATTAAGAAAACGTTTGCCTGTGGCGGTAAAGCAAGGGGTGGTCCTGCCGGTAAAAACGGCACAAGCCGGCGCCTAGCGCCGGCTCCCCGGATGAAACGCGCTCGGGAATCCTCGGTTCCGTCACACGCTGCCCACCGTCTTCAGCCGCGCCCGCGGATGAATCTCCGCCTGCGACAGCACCGTGGTCTGGGCGCGGAAGCGCTCGACCAGCGAGCGGACGAAGGGCCGGATCGCCGCCGACGTCACCAGCACCGGCGACTCTCCTTCGCGTGCGGCGCGCTCGAAGGCGTCGCGCGTGGCGGTCATGAACTCCGACAGTTTCGACGGCTGCATCGCGAGGCTGCGCTCCTCGCCCTGGCCGATCAGCGATTCCGCGAACGCCTGCTCCCATTTCGCCGACAGGGCGATCAGCGGCAGGTAGCCCATCGGCGAGGTGTTCTGCGCGCAGATCTGGCGTGCCAAGCGGGCGCGGACATGCTCGACGATCGTGGCCGGGTTGCGCGAGAAGGCCAGCGCGTCGGCGATGCCTTCGAGAATGGTCGAGAGGTCCCTGATCGAGATCCGCTCCGACAGCAGCAGTTGCAGCACGCGCTGGATGCCGGAGATCGTGATCTGCGTCGGCACGATGTCCTTGACCAGCTCGCTCTGCTCCTTCGGCAGCTCCTTCAGGAGCTTCTGCACCTCGCCGTAGGACAAGAGGTCGCTCATATTGGCCTTCAGCAGCTCGGTCAGATGCGTCGACAGCACGGTCGCCGCGTCGACCACCGTGTAGCCCTTGAGCGTCGCCTCCTCCTTCAGGCCGGCGTCGACCCAGGTGGCGGGCAGGCCGAAGGTGGGCTCCGTGGTGTGGATGCCGGGCACCGCGACCTGGTTGCCGCCGGGGTCCATGACCATGAACTGGCTCGGCCAGATCTTGCCGGAGCCGGCGTCGACCTCCTTGATCTTGATGATGTAGGTGTTGGCCTCGAGCTGGACGTTGTCGAGGATGCGCACCGACGGCATCACGAAACCCATCTCGATCGCCAGCGACCGGCGCAGCGCCTTGATCTGGTCGGTGAGTCGGTCGGTACCGTCGGGCGCGTTGACCAGCGGCAGCAGCGCGTAGCCGAGCTCGATCTTGAGGTCGTCGATCTTGAGCGCGGCGGAGATCGGCTCTTCGGCGGCTGCGGCCGCGGCGGCGGCAGGGGCCGCAGCTTCTGCGGCGGCTTCCTCCGCCCTGGCCACGTCCTTCTGCTTGCGCGCCTGGAAGGCGAGCACCGCAGCGCCGCCGCCGAGCGCCAGGAACGGAAGGGTCGGGATGCCCGGCAGCGCCGCCAGCACCAGCATGACCGCGGCGGACATGCCGAGCGCCTGCGGATAGCCGGAGAACTGCTTGATCAGCGCCTTGTCGGCAGCGCCGCTGACGCCGGCCTTGGAGACCAGCAGGCCTGCGGCGGTCGAGACGATCAGCGCCGGCACCTGGGTGACGAGGCCGTCGCCGACGGTCAGCGTGGTGTAGGTGCGGGCGGCCTCGGCAAAACCCAGGCCCTGCTGGGCGACGCCGATGATGATGCCGCCGATGATGTTGATGAAGACGACGAGCAGGCCGGCGACCGCGTCGCCGCGGACGAACTTCGACGCACCGTCCATGGCGCCGAAGAAGCCGCTTTCGTCCTCCAGCTCCTTGCGCCTGACCTTGGCGACCTTCTCGTCGATCAGGCCGGCGGAGAGGTCGGCGTCGATCGCCATCTGCTTGCCGGGCATCGAGTCGAGGTGGAAGCGCGCCGCGACTTCGGCGATGCGGCCCGAACCCTTGGTGATGACGACGAAGTTCACCGTCACCAGGATCGCGAACACGATGATGCCGATGACGAAATTGCCGCCCATCACGAAGTTGCCGAACGCCTCGATGACGTGGCCGGCGGCATCGGTGCCCTCGTGGCCGCGCGACAGGATCAGCCGGGTCGAGGCCAGGTTGAGCGACAGCCGCAGCATCGTCGATATCAGCAGGATGGTCGGGAAGGACGAGAATTCCAGCGGCGCCTGGATGAACAGGGCGGTCATCAGGATCAGGATCGACAGGGTGATCGAGATCGCCAGGAAAAGATCGAGCACCAGCGAGGGCAGCGGCAGGATCAGCACCACCAGGATGGTGAGGATGCCGAGCGCCAGCGCGATGTCGCCGCGCAGGACTGCTGTCTTGAGGTCAGCGAATGAGAACCCGCCGGCCGGAGACCCCGCGCCTTGACCCGCCGTGACGTCGACCATGGCTTTCGCCCCTTCCCGCGGGCCGCGTCTGCCGGCCCCAAACGACTGCGCGGCGGCCGATGGGCCGCCGTTCCGAACCTGAGGTACCGCGCCGGCGTCCACGGAAGCTCTCCTCCGTCAACCGCACCCAACCACGACACGCACGTTCCGCTCGGCAATTTTTGCCCGGTGTATGGTTAGCGTTCGGTTAATGGCGGTTAACAAAAGGTTGCGGGAGGGGATGGGCTCTCCCGCCGCATCTTCGATGGGCCGCCGCGGTCGGGGGCCTCGCCCTTCGAGACGCCCGCCTTTCGGCGGGCTCCTCAGGGTGAGGGGAGGCGCTGTCAGGCTGCACGCCCGCCGACAAGCTCCGGTCCAAGCGCACGCTGAGCACGGTCGATGTCCAGCGCCGCTCTCGGAGCTCACCCCTCTCCATGAAGATGCTGTGAGCGTGTTCATGGTCAATGTGCAGCACCGCCTTTGGTGCCAGACCCTCATGGTGAGGAGCCGCGCAGCGGCGTCTCGAACCATGAGGCCCCCGCCGCGCCCGACACCAAGCTGCACGAATGAGCGTGTTCTCGCAGACATGAGCGATCGTCTCCCGCGGCGCATCGCGCCCGAGCTGTGCATCAGGTCCGCCCTCGAAACAAATGGAGGGCGCAGGGAAGGCCGGGCGCTGGCCGCGCCCGTGGCCCGCCTGCAGAAAAAAAGCAGGCGGCAGTCACCACAGGTCTGGCCCGGAACACCCGGCCTTCCCTGCGCGACGGTTGGAACGGCTTATACGTGGTCTCCCTGGTGCGCCGGGCTTGTTGGCCACCATCCCTGGCGCAATGCGTTTGCATTGCGCCACGTTGATACCAGCGTCGGGGTATCAGGACCGCACGATTTCGCCGTGCGCAACGAACCGTTCGTCCGCGCGGCACGAGGCCACGCTGCGATTCGCTGCGCCCATCGCATCCCACCTCCCACGTCTCGTGACGGTCGCGACACGCCCCTCCGGCGGAAGCAGGACGGGGAGAGATATACATGATTTCGGAAAAAATGAAAGAGGAATATTTCGTCAAATCGAAATTCAGGTTTTCGGGTTCACCCGGTAGAGCTCCGCGCTCGCGCGTGGGACGGCTGCGCGCGTCGCGCAAAGCAATGTGGCCGTATCGTGCGGGTGGCACGGCGGGCGGCATCAAACTTTTCTGATCGCTGCGATCAGCGTTTGCGATTGGCGGTGAGGCACGTCGCTCTTTAGAAGTCTTCTAAATTAAATTCAGGAGAACCGAAGATGCATCCAACGAAGCTCCGCCGTCGTCTGCGGCTTACAGTGACAGCCGCTGGCCTCGTCGGGCTTGCATCGCTCATCGGGGTCGCTGCGCCCAAGGCGGAGACGCCGACACCTCCCCCAGCGCCGGCCTACCTCCCGACCATCAGCGACCTGATGATCGCGACCATCCAGCCGCGCCACCTCAGGCTTTGGATCGCCGGCCATAGCGGCAATTGGGCGTTCAGTGCCTATGAGCTCGGCAATCTCAAGGGCGCGTTCAACCGGGTCGGCCGGGCGCAGCCGCTGGTCGAGGGCAATTCGTTCGCCGACATGACGACGGCCGTGACGCAGCAGCCTTTCGACGAACTGGCGCAGGCCATCAAGCAGAAGGACATCGGCCGTTTCGAGCGCTCCTATGCCGACCTTACGGCCGCCTGCAATTCGTGCCACCAGGCGCTCAATCGCGCCGCCGTGGTCATCAAGGTGCCGCAGACCGCCAGCGTTGCCGACCAGGATTTCACGCCCGGCTCGGAGTGATCGCGGGCGGACAGTGAGACAGGATCAGAGTCGTCCGGCGTTGCTGCCGGCCGGGGGCCAAGGGACGCGCGTGCGGATCAGCGAAGCGTGATCCCCCTCTCGGTTTGTCGCCTGGGTTGAGGCTGACCGGAAGAGATTTCCGGCCGGTCTTTGTCGGCAGGTGGCAACTCCGCGGCGATGCGCTTTCCGGCGTCGCAGATCGGCGCAGCGCTCACATCCTCTCGCTCATAGTTTCAAAACGATCTTGCCGAAGTGCGAGGCGGTTTGGAGATGGGCGAACGCTTCGGGAGCGTCGTCGAAGTCGTAGACCCGATCGACGATCGGATGGATCGCGTGGTCGCTCAGGAATCGAGTCATGGCCGTGAAATGGTCGACCGAACCCACGGTGACGCCGATGATGTCGGCATTCTCCCATTGCAGGCGGGCCAAGTCGGGCTTGGGGCCGAACCCCGTCAAGACGCCGATCTGGACGATCTTGCCACCTGACGCGACCGACCGCAGCGAGCGGTCGTAGGTGCCGGGGCCGCCGAGCTCGAGGACATGACTGGCGCCTTCGCCATCGGTCGCTGTCATCACGGCGACGTCCCAATCGGGCGTGTCGCGGTAGTTGATCAGGATCGAGGCGCCGAGCGCCTGGGCACGGGCGAGCTTTTCATCCGAGGAGGAGATGACGATGGCGCGGGCGCCCAGCGCGGCGGCGAACTGAAGGCCGAACAGCGCGACGCCGCCGGTGCCCTGGACCAGCAGCGTGGCGCCCTTGCCCATTCCGCCACGGGTGACGAGGCCGTGCCAGGCCGTCACGGCGGCACAGGGCAGGGTCGCGGCTTCGATCGACGTCAGGTGCGCCGGCGCCGCGACCAGCGCCGTCGCCGGCAGCACCACGTACTCCGCCAGCATGCCATCCATCGTGCTGCCGCCGAGGGATGACGGAACATAGCTCGCCTTGAACGGCCCGGAGATCCAATCGCGAAAGAACGATGCGGCCACGCGGTCGCCGGGGCGCCATTGAGCCACATCGGAGCCGACCGCATCGACGACGCCTGCGCCGTCGGACAGCGGAACGCGGCCGTCGAAGCTGCCTTCACCTGCTCGGTCCAGGATCAGGAGGTCGCGGTAGTTGAGACTTGCCGCCTCGACCCGGATGCGGACCTCGCCGCTGGCGGGTTCGGGCTTGATGATTTCGGTGCGCACCAGGCGACCCGCGCCCGCATGGCCCTTCAAATGATAGGCTTTCATCGTTGCTCCCTTCACAAGCGGACTCCACTTGGATGAGCACGATCTGTAAGGTCTGACAGCACTGTCAGGGTCAAGAGGGTTTCAGATGAAGATCGGCGAACTCTCCCGGAGGACGGGAGTGAGCATCCGGATGCTGCGATACTACGAGGACGAGGGCTTGCTTGCGCCGCAACGGACCGCGTCCGGCTATCGCGACTACGGGCCGGCGGACGAAGAAGCCGTGCGCCGGATCAAACTGCTCGGCGCCGCCGGGTTGACCCTCGAGACGATCAAGCAGTTGCTCCCGTGCGTGCGCAACACCCGTCCGGACTTCCGGCCTTGCGACAATCTGCGACGCGTGCTGGCGCAGCAGGTCGGCCTCATCGATCAACGCATCGCGGCGCTCAGCCAGAGTCGGACGGTCCTCGCAGGCTTTCTATCGAGCGTGAACTGATCGCCATTCACCCGCCTGCCCAGGAGAGCCCGCATGAAGCTCTATTCGTTCTGGCGGTCGCTCGCGAGCTTTCGCGTCCGCATCGCGCTCAACCTGAAGGGCGTCGCCTACGAGCAGGTGGCGGTCGATATCGACCGGCAGCAGCATCGTGACGGCGGCTATGCCGCGCTCAACCCGCAGATGGCGCTGCCGGCGCTCGTGCTCGACGACGGCACGGTGCTGACGCAGTCGCTGGCGATCCTCGATTATCTCGACGAGGCCTGTCCTGGCGCTGCGCTGCTGCCTGGCGACGCCAAGGGGCGCGCGCGGGTGCGGGCGCTGGCGGCGATGATCGCCTGCGATGCGCATCCGCTGACGACGCCGCGGGTGCAGCGCTATCTCACCGAGGTGCTGCACGTGGACGACGCGGCGCGCGCGGCCTGGCTCAGGCACTGGGCCGCGGAGATGCTGGCCGCAGTCGAGGCCCAGCTCGCCGGCCATGCCGCGACCGGCCGGTTCTGCCATGGCGATGAGCCGACGATGGCCGACATCTGCCTCGCCGGCCACGCCGTCTTCGCGCGTAATCAAGGCCTCGACCTCGGCGCGACGCCGACGGTGCAGCGCGTGTTCGAGGCGGCGATGGCGCTGCCGGCCTTCGCCTCCGCCCATCCGCTGGCGCAGCCGGACACGCCGGCAGCGCTACGCGGCAAGCCGGCGGCGTCGTAGCCTCCTCTCTTTGTTGAGCATGATCCTTTCGGAAAACCGGTTTCCACTTTTCCGGATCATGCTCTACGCCACCACCAGCAGCGCTATCGCGCCGGCTGGCTGCCGTCCCGTTTCATCCAGTCGCGGAACTGCTCGAACAGGACCCTGGTCTCGTCCTCGCTCATCCGCCGGCCGCCGGTCGGCGCCCGCGTGCTCATCCACGCGTCGAACTGCTGCTTGACGGCGGCGCCGTCGGCCTGCGGCGGGCGCGTGCTGGCCAGAAGCTCCTCCGCGGCGCGGAAGCGGGTCCAGCCGGGCAGTGAGGAGGCGAGGTTGATCTCATTCCATTTCGGGTGGAACGGCGGCTGCTTGAACTGGTCGAACCGCTTGAACAGATAATCGACGAAGCGCGCGACGCGGCGGTAGCGTTCGGTCTCCGGCGGCCAGTTGTAGACCGCCAGGACTTGCGGCACGCCGATCGTCTCGACGCTCTCGCCGGGCTTGAGCAGATTGGGATAGTCCTGCGAGGTCAGCTTGGTCGGCACGTAGTAGTCCTGCAGGCTGCGCGCGAACGGAATCGGCAGGAAGTGAAAGCCCGGCTCGGGCTTGAACTTGGCGAACAGATCGGTCGGCTTGCCGGTGACGTGGACGACGCCGGCGATCTCGCCGCTGCGCATCTTCTCCAGCGCCAGCGAATTGTTGATGAACACCTTCTCCGCGCCGATCTTGAGCCGGTCGAACACGATGCCGCCGGTGAGGTTGGCGGCGCTGCCCACGGTGTTGAAGGAGACCTTCTTGCCGGCGAGATCCTCCAGCGTCCTGATCTCCGGGCGGACATAGACATGCATCTCGTTGATGTAGAACGAGCAGATGTAGCGGATCCGGCTCTTGATGTTGGCGAGCGTGCCGTTGCGGACGAACTCGTCGAGCACGTCGGCCGAGGTGATCGTGACGTCGACGCCGCGCAGATAGAGCAGGTCCTCGATGTTCCCCAGCGCGCCGTAGGTCACCATCGGCAGCACGCGCAGGTTCGGCCGGTCGTCGAGCACCTTGGCCATCTCGGCGGCGAAGCGGATGTTGGTGCCTTCGAGCAGGCCGCCGGCGATGCCGACCGTCCATTCGTTGGACTCCTGCAGCTTGCCGCCTTCGCCGGCCGCGACGGCCGTCGCCGCCGCCGGCCTTCCGGTCCGCGCCGTCTGTGCCATGGCTGGCAGCAAAGGTGCCGCCAGACTCAATCCCGCCGCAACGACGCAACTCAACACCGCGACCCGCATGCCCCAAATTCCTCCGTTGCCGGCCACACGGCGATCGTGAGGCACGGCCGATTTTCGCGCATTATCTCCTTGGTTGACGAATGAGGTCTACTACTCGCCGGTTGGTCGCAGCCGGGTCTGCTGCGAGGCGCATCATCGCCACCAAAAAGCCATAGGCTTGATTGCGCCTCGGTCTGGACGGAGAAACGCCGCGGTATCAGTCCGCGAGTCGTCGCCTGATCGCACCCGGCCGAAATGGCACAGTGGAAACCGGTGCAGCTTGCGGTTGTGGGGCCGTTTGTCGCTGGACGTTCGTGCGGCGGAGCTTCCCGGCCTGCTGCGAGATGCCGACCTCGGCGATGCCGGCGCGATCAGGCGCCGGTCTTGCCGGCCTTGGCGCAATAGTCCCGCCAGAACTGCCGGTAGCCGGCCTCGACGCAGCGCGTGTAGTTGGCGACGTCGCCGGCCGGCGAGCGCGCGACCAGGCCGGGCAGCTCGGGCCGCAGCTTTGCCAGCAGCTCGGGCTGCGCGGCAAAGCGCTTGGCGATCCGGATGTAGCCGTCGTCATCGCCGGCGACCCAGTCGGCGAGGCCGGCCGCGGTCAGGATGCCGCCCGCGGCGCGCGATGCCGCGCCGGCGCCGAGCTTGGCGACGACCGGCACGCCCATGTAGAGCGATTCGAACGTCGAGATGCCGCCGTTCTGCGGGAACGGATCGAGCGAGATGTCGATGCGCTCGTAGGATTTGAGATGCTCGATCCGCTCGCTGGCGCCGAGGCAGAGGATGCGCGCCTCGGGCACGCCCTGGGCGACGAAGCGGGCGAGCAGCCCGTCGCGCACCGCGGGATCGTTCAGCGCGAGATGCTTGATGACGAGCTTCGCGTCCGGGATCTCGGCGAGCAGCCGTGCCCACAGCGCGATCGCAGCGTCGGAGATCTTGTCGATGCGGTTGTAGACGCCGAAGGTGACGTGGCCGTTCGTCAGCATCGGCAGCGGCGACGGCGGAACGTCGCGCACCGGATCGATCGTGATCACCGAGGGCAGGTCGTGGACGTGCTCGGCGAACAGCGGCCGGACGCTCTCGGGCACCGTGACCGGATCGGCGAAGAAGTAGTCCATCGTGGCAAGGCCGGTGCCGGTGCCGCTGCCCCAGGCCGTGACCTGGATCGGCGCCGGCTTGCGCGCGAACACCGGCATGCGCGTGCCCGTGGTGTAGCCGGAGAGATCGACCAGGATGTCGACGCCGTCGGCCTGGATGCGGTCGGCCAGCTCGTCGTCGGAGAGGCTGGAGGCCTCGACCCAGACGTCGGCAATCGACTGGAACGTCGCGGTGTAGGAATCGTGCCGCGGCGAGGTCGAGTAGCAGTTGACCTGGACCTGCGTCTTGTCGTGGCCGCGCAGCACGGGCAGGAAGGCGAAGGCCGCCGAATGCATGCGGAAATCGGCCGAGACGTAGCCGACGACAATGCGCCTGTCGGGATCGAGCGAGCGCGGCGCAAGCTTGCGGCGGGGGAATTTCGAGCCGACCGCCATCCACCAATATTGCCGCGCCGCCTGCTGGACGGCGAAATCGGCGCCGGGCAGGAAGTCGAGATAGAAGATCTTCTTGGTGATCGCCTCGTCATAGTCGGGCTGCACCGCGAGCGCCTGGTCGAATTGCGCGATGGCGCCGGTGACGTCGCCGAGCCGGCCGCGGCAGGCGCCGAGCAGGGTGAGCGCGACCTGCGCCTTCGGATTGGTGTCGAGCACGCGCTTGCAGGCGGCCATCGCCTGCGCGACGTTGCCGTTGAGGATGCAGATCTGCGCCTTGCCCTGCCATCCGATCTGCAGATGAGGATCGAGCGTCACGGCGGCATCGAAATCGGCCTCGGCTTCCGCCGTGCGGCCGGAGATCATGTAGAGCCGGCCGCGATGCGCCCGCAGCTCGGCATGGGCCGGGCGTGCGGCCAGCGCCGCATTCAAGGTCGCTTCCGCCAGCTCGTAATGGTGCAACTCGAGATGCGCGAGACCCTTGTTGACCGTGGCCTCGAAATGGTTCGGATTGAACGCCAGCGCGCGCTCGGCGCTGGCGGCGGCGGCGTCCCAGCGCCGCAGCATCAGCTCGGCGACGCTGCGATTGCACCAGGCGTCGACGTCGTCGGGCTTGAGCTCGAGGGCGCGTGTCGCTGCGGCGAGCGAGGCCTCGCCCTGTCCGAGCCGCAGCAGCGCGATGGCGTGGTTGCGCAGGGTGATCGGCGCGTTCGGCCGCAGCGCCAGTGATCGCTCCAGCGCGGCGCGCGCCTCCGCGTAGCGCTCGCAATTGATCAGCGCCCAGCCGAGATTGGACTGCGCGTCGGCGGAATTCGGCTCCATCGCCACGGCCTGGGTCAGGAAGGCGGTGGCCTCGGCGAAGCGCGCCGACGACACCAGCGACACGCCGAGCAGATGCATCGCATCGAAGCAGCCGGGGACTTCCTGCAGCAGCTGCGCGCACAGCGCCTGCGTCTCCGCCTGGCGCCCGGCCTGGAACGCCTTGTACGCCGCCGCCAACTGCGTCTCGACGAGCTTCTTCTGCTTCTTTTCCTGCCGTGCCTTCTGGAAGGCGCGCGAACCGACGGTGCTCAAGGACTTGGGTCTCCGGACAGACAGGACGGCAGGGCGTCGGATGCAGCGACGCGCTGCGGCCGGCAACCGGGCCGCCGCCATGCCCGGCGGCAGCAAAGCCCAGGATGTCCTGTGGTCGTCCGGTCGCCGGCCACGCGCAGGCGCGACGCGGCAAAGCTTGCCCGCGCCATGGTTAGCAAATGGTTAACGCCGGCGGCCGGAGCGCCGCGGGCGTCTGATCGGGACGAGGTTGCCGAGCGCGAGTTTGCATCGATCGCCTTTCTGTTTCAACGGACGCAGACTTGCCTTCCCGCGGCGCATGGCGCCCGGGCTGTGCATGACGTCCGCCCTCGAACTCCAGGAGGGCGCAGGGAAGGCCGGGCGCTGGCCGCGCCCGTGGCCCGCCTGCGAAAAAATGCAGGCGGCAGGTACCACAGGTCTGGCCGAACACGCCCGGCCCTCCCTGCGCAACGGTTGGAACGGCTTATACGTGGTCTCCCTGGTGCACCGGGCTTGTTGGCCACCATGCGCGACAACGCGCTTGCGCACGCCGCCGCGGGACACCAGCGTCGGGGTGTCAGGACCGCACGATTTCGCCGTGCGCAACGAACCGTTCGTCCGCGCGACCATAGGCCACGCTGCGATTCCTTGCGCCCATCGCATCCCACCTCCCACGTCTCGTGACGGTCGCGACACGCCCCTCCGGCGGAAGCAGGACGGGAGGAGATATACATGATTTCGGAAAAAATGAAAGAAGAATCTTTGGATAGCCAAGCTTAATTCACCTTTATGGTGGCCAGCCCGCATTGTGCCCAGTCGACATGAAGCCGCCCAGGCTCGCGCCGATCTTGCAGATCGACTAAAAATGAATGTGGAGATGGAGACGGACTTGCAAATCAAGGTCGAAGATCCCGTACACAGCTATCTCTTGAAACTAGATTATTCGGAGGCTGACATCGCCCGGATGAGCATGAACACGCGCATGTTTCATGACCTTGGAGTCTACGGCGATACGTCTGAGGATCTGATGTGGGTTCTCAAGCAAAAATTTGCCGTCGACCTGTCGAGGCTTCGTCTCGATCGATATTTTCCGCCAGAGTTTGAATGTGCGAACAAATGGGATGCATTCGTCCGCAACCTTGCCACTCCGCTTCAATCGAGATTGGCGCGAGATCGCGACTGATACCCGCCGCTCACGCTTGGCGTGGTCAACAGCGTCAAAGGGCTATCAGTAACTTTCGGAGTTTGTGGCCCAGCCGCACTTGAGAAGGTGATCAGAGCATGACAGGCAAGAAGCCGGTAGAACTATTGGCTCCGCACGCCAGAGCCAATCCTACTTTGGAGTCAGCCGAAGCTGAGGCAATGTTTCGAAAATTCATGTCGGAGGAGTTCTCCTATGATGAGATATCGAATCGGCCCGATTCCCCGGCGTATGCTTCTGCAGAAGTGCTAGCCACAATCCTGCCTCTGATGATCGACGAAATGTTAGCTCGGGACGATATGGAGAACTTTCTCGTTTATCCGATGCTCGCTGCGGTCGATCCCGAAGGGGAAGGGCGAAACTGGAAAGCAGAAAGAACGCAAGAATTGACAAAGCTCGTTGATCACGAAGCGGTGGAGAAAATTCTAAAACTACTGGCTGCTGTACGAGCCGACCCTCCTATACCAATGGACGGGTTGGATCGGATTGCAGCGTTTTGGAGCAGCAAGCTTGGCTCTTGTGCTTCTCCAGCTTAGATATTCAGGTCGCTGCTCGATCGCCGTTGGAGCGATAGCCATCAACCGCGAGATCGCGGCCGGGTTCTATCGGTTGTGGGCTTGCGCGCTTGCTGCGCAGGATCGACTCGATGTCGTTGCCCGCGTCGCCCTCGCATACAACGAAGATTGGTCGGTGGCACAAGCGGGATTGCCGGTTAGTTGATCGTCATGCCCGGGCTGACCCGGGCATCCACGTCTTTCTTCCTGGCAAGCGTAGGGCGGATCAGCGCAGCGTGGTCCGCCCTGGTCGAGCAACGGCCAATGCGCAGATGTGCTCTCGAATTCATCGGCTGATTGGTGCCGATTGGGCCGGCGTGACCGCCGAGCCCGTGCTGATCTCACCATTCGGGCGCTTGAGCTGCCAGCCCTGCGCTGTCCGCGTCAGGTCGGTCGGCGCCTCCTTGTTGGTGTCGCTGCTCGCCTGCAGGCGTACGCGATTGTCGCCGATCCAGGTGTCGACCTCATATTGTTCGAGACCCTCCGGCTTGTAGCTCCATTCCAGTCGCGGCGTGTCGCCGTATGAAAACATGCCAATCCGATAGTCGATGCCGCAATTGCCATCGTCGCGCGGATCGATGGTGATGAAGCGCTTGCCGTTCGGCGACAGGAAGGGACCGCTGCCGATGTTGAGCTCGGCGCCGGTGCGTCGGTTGACCAGCATCACGTAAGAGCACTCATAGGGCGTGACCAGCACGATGTAGTGCCGGTCGCCGACATGGCCGACCAGCCGGTAGCTGATGCAGGCGGCCTCGGGCCCCTCGGGCTCGCATTCCTTGGCATCGGTGATGACCTTGGTCTTGCCGTTGGCGAGCGCCAGCGTCAGCTTGCGGCCGTCACGCCGGGCGATGGCGGGCTGCTCCTTCAGACAGGCGCTCTCCTCCGGCGCTCCATCGCGGATTTCGAGCGGCCGACACAGCGTACGCACGTCAAAGAATCCCGCGCCCGCGATCGCGGCGCGGGGCATGAGCGACGGCAGTGCGACGGCGATGCCAAGTGCCAGCACCGCGAGCGTCCGAAAAGAAGCGAGTTGCATCTGAGATATTTGGTGCACGCGGCGGGTGGCCCTGTCCTGCGACGGAGGAGCGATCCGTTGCACGCGCTCTCATATGGATCAAGCGCGAGGTGAAGGCGTGCAATGCGCGTTCACTCGGTGCACCCATCGACCAGCAACAACCGGCTGGTCGTGGTGCGGTGCCGGATCGCGAACAGGTCCTGGATCTCCGGATCAACGAGAAAGTCGGTGGCGTTCTGGCGCGACGGGAATTCCAGGATCACGATGCGCTCTGGCATCCAGCCGCCTTCGACCGGGGTGGGCACCGCGCCCTGGGCGATGTAGCGGCCGCCATGCCTCGCGATGAAGGCGGGGATTTTCTCCATGTAGGTCTTGAACGCCGGGAAGTCGTGAACGGCGAGATCGAGGACGAGATAGGCTTTCATGGCATGCTCCGCGGGACGCGGCGCATCATACGATCGGAATAGCGGCGCAACCATCTCCGGCGGACAGGTCGGTGTGCGCTTCGTCTGCCGCGATTCCCGAGCATTCATGTCGGTGAGAGGGCGGATGATGCTGGTGCTCATCCGCCTTGCTGGCCGCCCGGCGCGGGCCGGGCGTGCGGCCACGAGCTGCTCACGTCGCGCGATAGGCCTGCGGGATGACGAACACCTCGTCGGCGCGGCCGTAGCCGCCATCGGGCACCTCCTCGATCAGTACCATCGTGTGAGGGCGCGCGGCCTCGCTGAAATAATCGACGAACAGCGCGGTCACGCGATGCACGATCTCTTCCTTCTGCGCCTTTGTCAGCGCGGCCTGCGGCACCTTGATGTTGGCGAACGGCATGGGAGACTCCTCTGGTATTGGGCCGGCATCGGCCGGCGGGTGAAAACGGCGCGGCGTCAGATCACGCCGCCATTGACGCGCACGACCTGGCCGTTGACCCAGCCGGCCTCCGGGCTCGTCAGGAACGCCACCACGTCGGCGATCTCGCGCGGCTGTCCGAAGCGGCCGAACGGGTTCGCGGCCGCCATCGCGCGCAGTTGCTCGTCGGTCTTGCCGTTCAGGAACATTTCGGTCTCGGTCGGGCCGGGTGCCACCGCGTTGACCGTGACGCCGCGCCGCGCCAGCTCCTTGGCGAGCACGTGGGTCATCGCCTCCGTCGCGGCCTTGGTCGCGGCATAGGCGCCGTAGCGCGGCTGATACAGCCCGACCACGCTGGAGGAGAAATTGACAATGCGGCCGTCGTCGCGAAGCCGCCGCGCCGCCTCGCGCAGGGTGCGGAACACGCCTGCGACATTCACCTCGAACTGGCGCGCGAAATCGGCGTCGCTCAGCTCCGCGAAGGCGCCGAGCACCATGGTGCCGGCATTGTTGACCAGGATGTCGACGCCGCCGAACGCCTGCTCGGCGGCATCGAACAGCGCCGCCGCGCTGGCGGGATCGGCGATATCGGCCTGCACGGCGCGCGCGCGGCCGCCGGCCGCTTCGATCCGTTGCACCATCTGCGCCGCGGCCTGCCCGGCCCGGGCATAGTTGATGACGACCGCGACGCCGTCAGCGGCGAGGCGTTCGGCGATGGCCGCGCCGATGCCGCGCGAGCCTCCGGTGACGATCGCGACCTGGGTTGACGTGTTGGGCATGGTCGGTCTCCCTCGTTTCAATGCGAGAGGACATAGCTGATCGCTCGGTCCGTATAATCGCCGGTAGCTTGACATCAGATGTCGGCACGGGCGAACAATCGCCATGGATCGCCTGGATGCCATGCGTCTGTTCGTTCGCGTCGTCGAGCGCCGGAGCTTCACGGCCGCGGCGGCCGATCTCGGCCTGCCGCGCTCGACCGCGAGCGAGGTGCTGAAGGAGCTCGAAGCGCGGCTCGGCGTCCGGCTGATCGAGCGCACCACGCGCCACGTCACCCCAACGTTGGACGGCGAGGACTATTACCGGCGCTGGATCGGCATTCTCGCCGACATCGAGGAGGCCGAAAGCGCGCTGCGCGACGCGAGCCCGCGCGGCCTGCTGCGGATTGACGCCCACCCGTTGCTCACGCGGACCTTCCTGCTGCCGCACCTGCCGGCGCTTCTCGCCGCGCATCCGCAGCTCGACCTGCGCATCGGCCAGGGTGACCGCCTGGTCGATCTGGTGCGCGAGGGCGTCGATTGCGTCATCCGCTCCGGCGAGCCGGAGGCGAGCGGCATGGTCCAGCGCCGGCTCGGCACGATCGAGGAGATCACCGTCGCCAGTCCGGCCTATCTGCGGGCGCACGGCACGCCGGCGAGTCCCGACGATCTCGACGGCCATCGCATGGTCGGCTTCATCTCGTCGCGGACCGGCGAGGTGCTGCCGCTCGAATTCACCTGCGACGGCCGGCTGCGCCATGTGGTGCTGCCGAGCCGGGTCACGGTCAACAATTCCGACACGATGAGGGACCTCGCCCGGCTCGGCCTCGGACTGGTGCAGGCGCCGCGCTATCGCTTTGCGCCGGATCTAGCCGACGGCAGCCTGGTCGAGATTCTCAGCGACTGTCCGCCGTCGCCGACGCCGCTGCACGCGCTCTATCCGCAGAACCGGCAGATGACCTTGCGGCTGCGCGTGTTCCTCGACTGGATCACGGGGATATTCGCGCGGGCGAGGCTGTAGGCGAAGCCGCTCATGCGCGCTTCGCATCCCCTTCGTTTATGGCGACGTCATTCCGGGGCGACGCGCGAAGCGCGGCGAGCCCGGAATGACGGCGGAGGGGGATGCTAGCCCACGCAAGGCGCGCGTAGCGGCTGCTACTTGCTCTTCTCGATCTTCGTCACCGTGTAACCCGAGGAGTTCTCGACGGCCTCGAACTTCACCTTGTCGCCGACCTTGACCGTGCCGAGCAAAGCGGGGTCCTTGACGCCATAGACCATGGTCATCGGCTCGTTCATGCCGAGGCTCTTGGCCGGGCCGTGCTTCAGCGTGACCTTGCCGGCGGCGGTGTCGATCTTCTTGACCTCCCCGCTGATCATGTCGGCGGCGAAGGTGGGGGCAACAAGCGCAAGGGCCAGCGCGGCAGCGGTCGTGAGCTGAGCGAATGTCTTCATGTGTCGTTCCTTCTGCTTCAATTGACTCGATGCGTAGGGCGGATCAGCGAAGCGTGATCCGCCCCGTTTCTGAGGCGGTGCCGAATGGCGGATTACGCTTCGCTGATCCGCCCTACGAACTACGAACCTGCCGTCACTTGACGGTGACGTGGCCGGTCATGCCGAACTCGCGGTGGTCGGGGATCAGGCAGGAATATTCGAACGTGCCGGGCCTGGTGAACCGCCACAGCAGCTCGGCGGTCTTGTTCGGCGCGAGCCGGGTGCCGTTGGGCTCGTCGTGCTCCATGTGCGGGTGCTTCTTCATGACCGCGGCGTGCTTCAGGTTCTCGGCCTTGGTGGCGAGCAGGAACTCGTGATCCTCCTTGCCGGTATTGCGCAGCACGAAGCGGATCTGCTCGCCGCGCTTCACCTCGATGCGCGCCGGCGTGAACTCCATCTCGCTCAGCAGCACCTCGATGGTGCGCGACGGCTGCTTGGGATCGCCCGGCTCGCCCGCGGAATAGCCGCGCGATCCGTGCGCCTCATGGGCATCAGCCGGTGCGGCGATGATCATGGCGGTGGCCAGCGCCGCGCTGATCGCGATCGGAATCTTCATTCGTAGTCTCCAGTTCGTTGTGTGGCGTTTAGTGCATCTGTCGTCAGCGTTGTGTTCGGATTTGCGTCGCGGCACTCCCGGTTCGCTGCGGCGGCTCCGGCGCGCTCGCGACCTCATAGGCCACGGTGCCCTTGGGGAACTGATAAGGGCCGGGATCGCTGTAGTCGTCGCGGGCGAGGCCCTCGCGCACCTTCACGACCGTGAACATGCCGCCCATCTCGATCGGGCCGAACTGGCCGCTGCCGGTCATCATCGGCAGCGTGTTGTCGGGGGCCGGCATCTCCATGCTGCCCATCGCCATGCCGGTGTTGCCCATCACCATGCCGTCGGGCGCGAGCTTGCCGACCGCGGCGGCCAGCTCCTTGCGCGGCACGCCGATCAGGTTGCGCATGTCATGGCCCATCGCATTCATGGTGTGGTGCGACTTGTGGCAGTGGAACGCCCAGTCGCCGGGATTGTCGGCGGTGAAGTCGAGCACGCGCACCGCGCCGACCGGCACGTCGGTCGTCGTCTCAGGCAATTGCGCCGTTTCCGGAAGCCAGCCGCCGTCGGTGCCGATCACCTTGAACTTGTGACCGTGCAGATGGATCGGGTGGTTGGTCATGGTGAGATTGCCGATGCGGATGCGGACGCGATCGCCGAGTCGCACCGGCAGGGAATCGATGCCGGGAAACACCCGCGCATTCCAGGTCCACATGTTGAAGTCGGTCATCTCGTTGACCTTCGGCAGATAGCTGCCGGGCTCGATGCGGTAGGTCGACATCACGAACACGAAGTCGCGGTCGACCGGCGGCGGCACATGGTCGCGCGGATGCACGACGATCATGCCCATCATGCCCATCGCCATCTGCACCATCTCGTCGGCGTGCGGGTGATACATGAAGGTGCCGGCATGCTTCATCTGGAACTCGTAGACGAAGGTCTTGCCGGGCTTGATGTGCGGCTGGGTCAGGCCGCCGACGCCGTCCATGCCGCAGGGCAGGATCACGCCGTGCCAGTGCACGGTGGTGTATTCCGGCAATTTATTGGTGACGAAGATGCGGAGCTTGTCGCCTTCGACCGCCTCGATGGTCGGACCCGGCGACTGGCCGTTGTAGCCCCACAGATGCGTGGTCATGCCGGGCGCGAACTCGCGCGTGACCGGCTCGGCGACGAGATGGAATTCCTTCCAGTCGCCGTTCATGCGGAACGGCAGTGACCAGCCGTTGAGCGTGACCACCGGCTGATAGTCCGGGCCGGCGCTGGGATGCAGCGGCGGCTGCATCACCGCCTTGTCCATGGTCGGCGCCTCCGGAATCGTGGCGGCCTGGACGCGGCCGGAGACGGCGGCGGCGCCGGCCAGCGCCGCGGAGCCGAGCAGGGTTCGGCGTGAAAACATGCATGCTCTCCTGTCAGTCATTGCCCGGCGCCAGCGCGCTCGCGGTCTGCTGTGTCGTGTCCTCGCCGCCGGTGCCGCCGCCATTGACCGCGGCGGACAGCTCGGCGTCGGCGAGGAAGAAGTCCCTGACCGCATCGATCGCGGCGCGGCGCGAGGCCAGCCGCTGCCGCGCCTCGACCAGCAGCGCGAAGATGTCGACCTGCATGCTGGAATAGCGCAGCTGCATCTCCTCGCTGATGATCCGGCGCAGCGGCAGCACCTCGCGGGCGTAGTGGCCGGCGATGTCGAAGGCCGCGCGGTAGCTGCGATAGGCGTCGCGCGCCTCGGAACGGACAATGACGGCGCGTTCGGTGAGGCGGTTGAAGGCGATGTTGTAGCTCTCCGCCGCCTGCCGCACCCGCACCTCGCCGCCGTCGAAGATCGGGATCTGGAACTGCACGTCGTAGCCGCGCTCGCGGATGACGCGGCCGTCCGGCTCGACGGTCTTGCGGTCGAGGCCGGCGAGGTCGAGCAGCGTGACGAAGCGCGTGGCGTCGGTGAGCTGCAGCGAGGCGGCGAGCGCCGTGAGCTCGAGGCGGGCGATCTGCAGATCGATGCGATGGCCGACGGCATCGGCCTCGACGAAGGGCTGGCTCAGCGGGCGGCGCGGCAGCGCGGGCAGCCGGTCGGGCAGGCGGAAAGCGAGGTCGTCGCCCCACAGCCCCATCAGCCGGATCAGCCGCTCGCGGGCGCTTCCCGCCGCCCGGCGCGCGGTGGCGAGCTCGGCGGTGGTCTCGGCATAGAACACCTGCTCGCGCGCCTGATCGAGCCGGTTGAGCGCGCCGGTCTCGCCGAGCTTCGAGGCGAGCTTCGCGGTTGCCTCCGCGGCCGATTGCGCCTCGACCAGCAGCGACACCAGTTCGTTGGCGGCGACGGCGCGCACATGCGCGCGGCGCACCTCCGCGGCGAGCCGCAGTGTCGCCAGCGCCGCCTTCAATTGGGCCTGCCGAAAGCGCTCGCGCGCGATCTCCGAGCGCAGCGGCAGGGTGGCGAGCGCCAGGATGTCGCCGGCGACCTGGCGCTCGGCCTCCAGCGCGCCGTCGCCGCTGATGCGCATCAGGGAGAAGGTCGGGTTCGGCGGCAGGCTGGCCTCGACCATGTCAGCCTCGCTGAGCGCGAGCGCGTTGTAGGCGGCCTGCAGGCCCTTGTTGTTGAACAGAGCGACCTGCACGGCGGCATCGGCCGATAAGGGCCGGGCGAGCAGGCGGCGCGTCGCAGCGCGGACGCGCTCGGCGTCGTCATCGCCTCTCACGGAGGCGACCTCCTTGCCGGTGGTATGGCCGGTGATGTCCGCGACCGCGCCCATGCCGCCGTCCGGCGAGAACGAGGCACAGCCTGCGAGCGCAAGTGCTGCAGCGAGCGCCGCGAGCCTGATGATCCCCTGCATGTGGCGCTCCCTAGCGGCTCGGCTCGGGGCGCGGTGCGCCGGGGTCGGTGCGCTGGCCCCAGGCGGCCGGCGCGGCCGGGCGCAGCGGCGTGTAGGGTCCGACGACGCCCGACACGCGCACCGGCGCGACGCTCGCCGCCGGATCGGCCGGATCAGCCCCGGCCAATGCGATCGTGCGCGGCTGGCAGGCGGCGAGGCTCGTCGCGGCAAGCAGTGTCAATGCGCTGGCGACGATGGAGAATGGCAGGATGCGCCGCGCCGGACATGCGGCAGCGGGCGTCGCTATGGATTGCGACAACATGAGGTATCCTTGGTCTGTCGATGAATCGCGAGCGGCCGCGCCACCTGGGCGCGAAGCCGGCGTTTTTCGCTCAGGCCAGGACGATGGGGGGGCGATACAGGCGCTGCGGCGTGCGACCGGGCAGGCCTTCGTCGCGCGGCGTCACGCTGGTGGCGGCGAGCGAGGCGGGGAGGGCGACCGCCGGCAGCGCGGCAGCCAGACCCACCGCGCACATCATGGCACAGCAGGGGCCTGGCATCTTGTCATGATCGTGGTGCGACGGCGCGGGAGCTGGAGTGTGCATCGCGACGTCGGCGACAGGGTGATCATGATGATGGGCGTGCGCCGCCATGGTCTGCGGCATCGCCGTCATGACCATCTCGTGGCGAGTCGCGTCATGAGGGGAGACCACAGCGGCAACGACGGGCTCGTCGAGACAGGGCGCCCCACTGCCGAGCGCGAGCGCCACACCTGGGCTGACCACGCAGATGATGTAGGCCAGGACGAGCAACCGTCCTGCCACCAGCAGCATCTTCCGGGTCAGTCCCAATGACATCCGCGCAAATCTCTCCAATCCCGCGCAACGTAATGACAAAATGTCGCGCCGCCAAGAGGGCCGAACCCTGACCGCGCAGGTCCCTCCTGTTGCGCTGCTTCTGCATGCCCAATGCCGCAGCAATGTGGCTTGACCTGATGCGGTGCGGCAACGAAGTTGCAGGCATCGTGCACGGACCCCAGACAAGATTCGAGGAAGCGCCTCACTTCATTCCGGACTCGCGCCAGGCTTGGGCGCGGCTGGCGCTTGCGCTCGTCATCGGCTCCATCGGCGGCGCCGGGATGTGGACGGTGGTGGTCGTGCTGCCGGTCGTGCAGGCCGAGTTCGCCGCCAGCCGCGGCGCCGTCTCGCTGGCCTATACGCTGACGATGTTCGGCTTCGGCCTCGGCGGCGTCATCGTCGGCCGCATCACCGACCGCTTCGGCATCGTCACCGCGATGGCGCTCAGCATCGCGACGACCGCCGCGGCCTATCTGCTCGCCGGTGCGTCGGTGACGCTGTGGCAGTTTCAGGCGGTGTATTTCCTGATCGGGCTCGGCTCGTCCGTCACATTCGCGCCGCTGATGGCGGAGGCGTCGCACTGGTTCGTGCGCTATCGCGGCCTCGCCGTCACCATCGTCGCCTCCGGCAACTACGTCGCCGGCACGGTGTGGCCGCCGCTGGTGAATTGGGGCGTGCAGCAGATCGGCTGGCGCGCCAGCCATGTCGCGCTCGGCGTCTTCTGCGCGGTGACGATGAGCGCGCTGCTGCTGGTGCTGCGCGCCCGCATGGACGGTGCCGGAGCGCAGAACCATGCCGGCGCGGCGCCGCCGCAACTGGAGCTGCCGATCTCCACCAATGCGCTGACTGTGCTGCTCAGCATCGCCGCGATCGCCTGCTGCGTGGCGATGGCGATGCCGCAGGTGCACATCGTCGCCTATTGCGGCGATCTCGGCTACGGCGTCGCCGTCGGCGCGCAGATGCTGTCCTTGATGATGGCGCTCGGCATCGTCAGCCGGATCGGCTCCGGCTTTCTCGCCGATCGCATCGGCGGCATGCGCACGCTCCTGATCGGCTCGGTGGCGCAGGGTTTTGCGCTTCTGTTCTATCTGTTCTTCGACGGCCTGACGTCGCTCTATCTGATCTCGGGCATGTTCGGCCTGTTCCAGGGCGGCATCGTGCCGAGCTATGCGATCATCGTGCGCGAGGCGATGCCGGCGCGCGAGGCCGCCACGCGGGTCGGCATCATCATCTTCGCCTCGGTGTTCGGCATGTCGTTCGGCGGCTGGGTCTCGGGCGTCATCTTCGACGCCACGGGGTCCTATTCAGCGGCCTTCGCCAACGGCATCGCGTGGAATGGCCTGAACCTGGCGATCGTCGTGACGCTGCTGATCCTGGCGCGGCGGCAACACCGGTTGGCGGCCTGAACGCAACGCGTTGCACGGGAGCTACAGCCGGAGTCCGATATCCGGTTTATATGCACGTCGTCATACAAAATCCCGGCGGCCGCCGCAAATCCATCGAATCACCTCCCGCAACTATCGACCTCGATCGGAGCCGATCGTGGCCATTTGGCCTCGGGCGCGCTCCGCATCGCGAGGTTGGTTGTCGCGAGGTCTCAGCCGAGGCCGCGGTCGCCCGTCGCATGCCTGACGCAGGCAGGCCTCGAGGTGAATGCTCCGGACCGGTCGAGAACGCTGCGGCGGCATCGCGATGGTGCAGGAGGCCGTTGCGCTATGTCCATCGTTTCGAAGGCAGCTTCGCAAGTCGCGCTCGCCGCGCTCGCAGCCGGACTCATGATGAGCCAGGTGTCCGCGCAGGCGTGGCCGCAGCTCCAACAACAACCGCCGCAGCCGCCGCGCCCGGCAGCGACCCGCTCCATCATCGTGCCGGTGGCGCCGGCCGCCCGGCCGAACGGCGCGCCCGTGATTCCGGCGCCGCCACGTCCCGCGGGCCTGCCGGCGTCGCTGTCGCCCGCGCCCGGCAGCGGGCCGGACGTGTGGCGGCTGCCCAACCCGACCGACGTCAACGACGGCACCGTCACCATCATCACGGCGCCGGCCGGCGGCGCCACCTCCGTGTTCGGCTCGGACATGGCGCGCGTCCTCGACGACCAGACCAACGTCCGCGTTCTGCCGGTGCTCGGCAAAGGACCGGTGCGCAACGTCTCCGATATTCTATTCCTGAAGAGCATCGACATGGGCGCGGTCGCCGCCGACGTGCCCGAATTCTACCGCCTGCAATACGGCATCCCCGACATCACCTCGCAGCTCCGCTACATCGCGCGGCTCTATCACAACGAGAT
Organism: Bradyrhizobium sp. SZCCHNR1015; assembly: GCF_032489875.1. NCBI lineage: Bacteria > Pseudomonadati > Pseudomonadota > Alphaproteobacteria > Hyphomicrobiales > Nitrobacteraceae > Bradyrhizobium > Bradyrhizobium sp. SZCCHNR1015. Next base: position 265,408 of record NZ_JAUEYW010000006.1, on the reverse strand, counting down.
CCATGTCATCGCGCGGTCCTCGATCCGCTCGATCTTCGATCTGAACGGCAAGCGCATCATCGCGCCGACCGATGTCGGCTTCTATTCCGCGCGCGTGATCTTCCACCGTCTCGGCCTCACGGCGTCGTTCGACTACGCGACCGACGACGCCAAATCGATCCAGAAGCTGATCGATGGCGACGCCGACGCCTACATCGTCTCCACCGGCAAGGTGTTCCAGCTCGCCCGCAACATCAGGAACGACAACCGCGCGCTGCACCTTGTGACGATCCCCTACGACCGCCGGCTGCAGGACCTCTATCTGCCGACGACATTGTCCTCCGAGGAATATCCGAACCTGCTCAACCCCGGCGAGACGATCGAGACGGTGGCGATCGGCATGCTGCTCGTCAGCTACAATTGGCCGGAGCATACCGAGCGCTACCGCAAGGTGGCGCGCTTCGTCGACGCGTTCTTCGCCAACTACGACGAGTTCATGAAGCCGCCGCGGCATCCGAAATGGCGGGAGTCGAGCATCGTCGCCGCCATCCCGAACTGGAAGCGGTTCAAGGCCGCGGAAGACTGGCTGCTGGCGCACAACATGGTGCCGCGGCCGCAGGTCGCCGACGTGCAGCAGACCCAGTTCGAAAGCTTCGTGCGCCAGAGCGGCGGACAGCTGTCGAACGATCCAACCGAGCGCAGTGCCCTGTTCCGCCAGTTCCTGCAATGGCGCCAGCAGCATGGCGGGCCGCCGACGCCATCGCGCTGAGCTGTCAGCTCGCCGTTGTCTATTTCGCGAGCTCTTTCGAGCGCGCCGTGGCCGCGGCGACCGCCTTGGTCAGCAGCGGCTGGAATCCGTCGGCTGCCATCAGCACCGACAGCGCCGCGGCGGTGGTGCCGCCGGGCGAGGTGACGTTCTGGCGCAGCGTGGCGGACGGCAGGTCCGACTGGCGCAGCAGCTCGCCGGCGCCCGACACGGTGTGGCGCGCGAGCGTCGTCGCCAGGGACTCGGGCAGGCCGGCGGCGACGCCGGCGCGGGCGAGCTCCTCGGCGAGCAGGAACACATAGGCGGGACCCGAGCCGGACACGGCGGTCACCGCGTCCATCAGCGCCTCCTGGTCGACCCATTCCACCGCGCCGGTGGCGCGCAACAGCGCGTCCGTCAGCAGGCGCTGCGCGGCGCTGACGTTGCCGGCCGGCACCGCCACGGTGATGCCGCGGCCGATCGCGGCCGGCGTGTTCGGCATCGCGCGCACGACCGCGCCGCCGACGGCCCGCTGCAGGCTCGCAATCGTCGTGCCGGCCATGATCGACAGCACCAGCGTCCCGTCGCCAACCCACGGCTTCAGCGCCGGAGCGGCGTCAGGAAACATCTGCGGCTTGACGGCGACGATGACGACCTCGGCCGGCGCGCTGCTGGCCGGATTGAGCCGCACGCCCTTGGCGACGAGCGCGGTGATCTCGGCCGAGGGCATCGGCTCGATGATGACGACGCGCTTCGGATCGAGCCCGCCGGCTAGCCAGCCGGCCAGCATCGCGCCGCCCATCTTGCCGGCGCCGGCCAGCACGATAGTGCCGGTGAGCTGATGAAGCAGGTTGTTGTCCGCTGATGTCACGACGAACTCCACTGTCGTCCCGGCGAACGCCGGGACCCATAACCACCGGCGGTTCTAGTGGGGCGAGGGCAGAGCGACAAGCGTCTCGGCTCACACATGCATCACGCGGTATGGGTCCCGGCGTTCGCCGGGACGACACCGAGTGTGTCGAGGCCACGGCGGCTTACGCCTCGCCTTCCGTATCGAACAGCGCGGCGGCCATGGCCTCCTTGGTCGACTTGCCGGCCCAGACCACGAACTGGAAGGCCGGGAAATAGCGCTCGCAGGCGTGGATGGCGCCGGCCAGCATGCTCTCGCATTGCAGTCCCGACGCGGTGATGCCGCCCGGCAGCACCAGGGCCTGACGGTGCATCACCATGCCGGTGTGGGTCCAGATGTCGAAATGGCCGAGCCAGAGCTGCTCGTTGATCGCTGCGATCAGCCGCTGCACCTCGGCGCGGCGGGCCTCGGGAATCTTCATGTCGAAGGCACAGGCCAGATGCAGCGCCTCGATCTCCGCCATCCAGGTGAAGGAGAGCTGGTAGTCGGTCCACTGGCCCTTGGAGGCGATCGTGATCTCGTCCTCGCCGGAGCGCTCGAACATCCAGTTGTTGTCGGCCGCAATGGTCTCGACCACGCTCAGCGGATGATCGGCGGAATCGATAGTGCTTTCGAGCAGGGACATGCCGTCTCGACCTCGTCTTCTTGATCTCGTTGGTACATACGCGGCGACCCGGCCCACGCCCTCGCGGCGCTTCGAGACCCGGCTTGCAGTCCCGGAGGTAACCCGGGCGTGCGAGGACAAACTGATGTGATTTGCGGAATCTGCGCAACGGGGGGGCGAGTCCGTCCACAGCCAAACACCGCTTCGTCCACAACTCCTGTCCGGCCTGTGGAATCATCGCCGAATGAGAACAAAACGGAATCGGATTCGCCGCAGCCGCTCCGTCCGGGCCGATCCGGCCGTGGGAACGGCCGCGGGCGACTGCATGGCCGCCCGTCGCGGACTGCGGGCGTGAGGCCTTGCCGCAGCCGCCGGCCGCCTGCATAGTTCGTTCAGGCCGTCCATCCCGGGCGGCCGATGTTCTCAGGGCGGGGCGAAATTCCCCACCGGCGGTAAGCGTTCCCGGTCGAGCGCGAGCCCGCGAGCGCCTTGTCGGCAAGGCATGGTCTGGAGAATTCTGTTCTCCGGAACGCGCCGCGCAGAGAAGGGTCAGCAGATTCGGTGCGATTCCGAAGCCGACGGTCACAGTCCGGATGAAAGAGAACGGGTCCCGGCACCCCGCGCATGTCAGCGTGGGGGCGTCGTCGTTCCGTATGCCCTGATTCTGGTCTCTGACGAGGATAACCATGAATCAGATGTTGCAAGACGCGCCTACCGATACTCCCACCGACACCCTTACCGCAGCCACGTCGCCGCCGGCGGACATGCCGGCCGCGTCGCCGCCCGACGAGTCGCCACCGGCGCCGTCGCATCCGCGCTTCAGCAAGCCGCAGCGCATCGCCTTCGTGCAATCGGCCTGGCATCGCGACGTCGTCGCCGAATGCCGGGTGGCGTTCCTCGACGAGATCGAAGCACGGAATATCCCGCGCGACCGCGTCGACATCTTCGAGGTGCCGGGCTCGTTCGAGATCCCGCTGCATGCGCAGTTGCTGGCGAAGACGCGGCGCTACACCGCGATCGTCGCGGCCGGTCTCGTCGTCGACGGCGGCATCTACCGCCACGAGTTCGTCGCCGACACCGTCATCAAGGCGCTGATGGACGTTCAATTGCGCACCGAGGTGCCGGTGTTCTCCGCGGTGCTGACGCCGCAGCAATTCCACGAGACGCAGGCGCATTTCGAGTTCTTCCGCAAGCACTTTGCGACCAAGGGCATCGAGGTGGCGACCGCCTGTGCCGAGACCTTGCTGAGCCTGGAGCGGCTGCGCGGCCAGGTCGCGGCGGGGATCATCTGAGGCTGACGACGTGTGGCCGGTTGACGCCGGCCACACCTGATTCGACGTTCGAACTCAGCTCTCACCGCGACGGCAGTCGGCTCCCCTCCCCGCAAGGGGGAGGGGGGCCCACCGCCGCTGCGGTAAGAGTCCCGCATCTCACTGTCGCGGAAGGGTCGCTAGGCGCTCAGCGCTCACGCAACCCCAGCGACATCACGCCCCCTCCCGCTCCCCGCCTTGTGTTGTCAATTTCCTCGCCGCACCTGTAAAACATCCGCGGGAGGAGGCTGGCCCGTGGCGACGGGCGGCCGGCAAGGATGATCGAAGGATACGATCCTTATCTCGTCGCGCTCTCGGTCGTGATCGCGAGCCTGGGTGGCTATACCGGTTTCAGTCTCACCGCGCGCATCCGCAGCGGGCCGGGAGAGAACGCGCGCGTGCTGCTGTCCGGCGCCGCCGGCATTCTGGCCGTGGGCATCTGGACCATGCATTTCGTGGGCATGATGGCGGCGCCGCTGCCGGCCGATGCCGTCTATCTGGTGCTGCCGACCATCATCTCGTTCCTGATCTGCGCGCTCGTGATCGGCATCTCGCTGTTCTTCGTCAGCATCGGCGATCCCTCGCCCCGGCGCGTCGTTCCTTCCGCGCTGCTGCTCGGCGCCGGCATCGCCAGCATGCATTATGTCGGCATGCACGGCCTGTCCGGCTCGTTCGGGCTGACGCATGATCCGGCGCTGGTGGCGCTGTCGGTGGCGATTGCGATCGGCGCCGCCTATGGCGGCCTGCGCATCTTCCTGGCGCGGCAGGACGGCCTGCGGCTCGCCATCAGTGCGGTTGCGTTCGGCATCGCCGTGTCCGGCATGCATTACACGGCGATGCTGGGAATGCATGTCGTGCCGATGGGCGAGGGACATCATCACGCCGCACCAGGACTTGCTGCGTCGCCGCAAGCGCTCGCGATCGTCGTCGCCGTGCTGTGCTTCGTCATCGCCGCCGGATTTTTGCTGTCGCTGGTGCCGGACCCGCGCCGTCAATCGCAGCCCATGCCGGCCGTTGCCGAGGCTGCGCCTCAATTGGCGCCGGAACCGGCCGCGCCGGCGGCCGAGCCCGTGGTCGAGGTCGCCGCCATGAGCCGGGCAACGGCCGCGCCGCTGGGGGGCATCGGCCAGCCGCCGCGCGCGACCGCGGCGCGATTGCCGCTGGAGGGCGCCAACGGCACCCATTTCATCGATGCCGGGGACGTGCGCAGCGTGCGCGCCGATGCGCACTACACCCGGATCCACGACGGCACCCGCGAGCGGATGTGCCCCTGGTCGATCTCCGAGGCTGAGGCGCAGCTCGATCCCGGCCGCTTCATCCGCGTGCACCGCAGCCACATCGTCGCGATCGAGCATGTGATCTATGTCGGCCGGGAAGGCGAGGGCGCGATCATCGAGCTCGATGGCCCCTCGAAGCCGCGCGTGCCGGTGAGCCGCGCCAAGGTCGCCGAGGTCAAGGCGCGGCTCGGGCTGCGGCGGCCGGCCTGAGCTCAGCGTTCATTTCGCGGCCGCAACAGAGCGCCGCCATTCTTCGCAACGCATCCAACACCGGGCGCGCGTCTCGCGCGGCCGCGCATGCCGTCACTCGCGCGATTGGGTCGCGCTCGCTGACGCAATTCGTGCGCGGCCAGCCGCATTTCGTGCGATTTCGCCGCTCTCCGTGCCGGCTTCGTTGCGCGGCCGGCTGTCACGATCGACGCTCCGCGCCAATCCGCGATGCGTCCGCGTTCGCACTTCGCTCTCGCAGCACGAACGCCCGCCGCAACAACGCGACGGCCTTGCCGGCAAGGCAGGCCAGCACAGGAGAGGACACGTCATGATTCCTGGCCCGTTCGACTATCACCGGCCGGCGAGCGTCGGCGATGCGATCAAGCTGCTCGCCGACCTCGGCGACGATGCGCGACCGCTCGCCGGCGGCCACAGCCTGCTGCCGATGATGAAGCTGCGGCTGGCGACGCCAGCGCATCTGATCGATCTGCACGGCATCGCCGGGCTCAAGGGCATCCGCCGCGACGGCGACCGCATCGTCATCGGCGCGATGACCACGCAGGCCGAGCTGCTGGCCTCGACTGAGATCGGAGCCAGCCTGCCGATCCTGCACGAGACCGCGCTCTTGATCGCCGATCCGCAGGTGCGCTACCGCGGCACGCTCGGCGGCAACGTCGCCAATGGTGATCCCGGCAACGACATGCCGGCGCTGATGCTGGCGCTGGACGCGACCTACCGGCTCGAAGGTCCGAACGGCGCCCGCGAGGTCGCGGCGCGGGAGTTCTACCAGGGCGCCTATTTCACCGCGCTCGAGCCCGGCGAGATCCTGACTGGCGTGAGCATTCCCGTGCTGCCTGCGGGACACGGCTACGCCTACGAGAAGCTGAAGCGCAAGGTCGGAGATTATGCGACTGCGGCGGCCGGTGTCGTGCTGACGATGGCCGGCGGCAAGGTCGCGACGTGCGTGATCGCGCTCACCAATCTGCACGAGACGCCGCTGCTGGCGACCGACGCGGCGAATGCGGTGATCGGCACCACGCTGGATGACGCCGCTCTGAAGGCCGCGGCCACCGCGGCGCGCGCGATCATGCAGCCGGCCTCCGACGCGCGCGGCCCGGCCGAGTATCGCATCCATGTCGGCGGCATCATGGTGATGCGCGCGCTGCAGCGCGCGGCGAGCCGGGCGAAGTAGCAGAGTTTGGCACACTGTCGCCGCGTGCGGGATGCACCTCGCCCCACGGCACGCCCTCTCCTCTCCCTCCCCCCTTGTGGGGGAGGGGCGGGGAGGGGGGAAGCCCCAAGCGAGACCGCCGCCGTGGACCCCCACCCGCAGCCGAAGCTTTGCTTCGGCGTTCTTCAAAAAAGCCGGCCGCGAATGCGGCCGGTTGCCCTCCCCGCAAGGGGGAGGGGAGCGCATCGAGATCGCGGTTGATAGCTCGGCCGAAAATTCAAAGACGTTCTTCAGGGAGCACCGAATGCCCAAAACCCACGTCACGATGAAGGTGAACGGCAGCGAGGTCGAAGGCCTCGCGGAGCCGCGAACGCTTCTGGTCCATTTCCTGCGCGAGCAGGCGCAGCTCACCGGCACCCATATCGGCTGTGAGACCAGCCATTGCGGCGCCTGCACTGTTGATATCGACGGCATGAGCGTGAAGAGCTGCACGATGCTCGCGGTGCAGGCCAATGGCGCCGAGATCACCACGATCGAGGGCATGGCCAATGCCGACGGCACCTTGTCGCCGCTGCAGGAAGGCTTCCGCATGATGCACGGACTGCAATGCGGCTTCTGCACGCCCGGCATGATTTTGCGCGCGCATCGGCTGTTGAAGGAGAATCCGCAGCCGACGGAAGCCGAGATCCGCGCCGGCATCTCCGGCAACATCTGCCGCTGCACCGGCTATCAGAACATCGTCAAGGCGATCCAATACGCCGCCGCCAAGATCAACGGCGTGGAATTCCAGGAGGCCGCGGAATGAACGACATGACTCCCACGCGGGAACAACGCGAAGCCGCCCTCGAAGGCATGGGCTGCCGGCGCAAGCGCGTCGAGGACATTCGCTTCACGCAAGGCAAGGGCAACTACGTCGATGACGTCAAGCTGCCTGGCATGCTGCACGGCGACTTCGTGCGCTCGCCGCATGCGCATGCGCGGGTGAAGGCGATCCACACCGAGGAGGCGCTGAAGGTGCCGGGCGTGCTGGCGGTCATCACCGCCGAGACGCTGAAGACGGTCAACCTCGCCTGGATGCCGACCTTGGCCGGCGACGTGCAGATGGTGCTCGCCGACGGCAAGGTGCTGTTTCAGAACCAGGAGGTCGCGTTCGTCGTCGCGACCGACCGCTACGCCGCCGATGACGGCGTCTCCAAGGTGGTCGTCGAGTACGAGCCGCTGCCGGTGCTGGTCGATCCGTTCAAGGCCATGGACCCGGACGCTCCCGTTTTGCGCGAGGACCTCGCCGGCAAGACCTCTGGCGCACACGGCCCGCGCAAGCATCACAATCACATCTTCGAATGGAGCGTCGGTGACAAGGAGCTGACCGAGGCGGCGTTCAAGAAGGCGGATGTGACGATCAAGGAGATGATCTCCTATCACCGCACCCATCCGTCGCCGCTCGAGACATGCCAGTGCGTCTGCTCGTTCGACAAGATCAAGGGCGAGCTGACGATCTGGGGCACGTTCCAGGCGCCGCATGTCATCCGAACCGTGGTGTCGCTGATCGCGAAACTCCCCGAGCAGAAGATCCACGTCATCGCGCCCGACATCGGCGGCGGCTTCGGCAACAAGGTCGGCGCCTATCCCGGCTACATCTGCGCCGCCGTCGCCTCCATCGTGACGGGCAAGCCGGTGAAATGGGTCGAGGACCGCATCGAGAATCTGACCGCCACCGCGTTCGCGCGCGACTATCACATGACCACGGAGATCGCGGCGACCAAGGACGGCAAGGTCACCGGCCTGCGCGTCCATGTGCTTGCCGACCACGGTGGCTTCGACGCCTGCGCCGACCCGTCGAAATGGCCGGCCGGCTTCTTCAACATCGTCACCGGCTCCTACGACTTCCCGGTCGCGCATCTCGCGGTCGATGGCGTCTACACCAACAAGGCACCGGGCGGCGTCGCCTATCGCTGCTCGTTCCGCGTCACCGAGGCGGCCTATTGCATCGAGCGCGGCATGGACATTCTCGCGCAGAAGCTCGGCATGGACCCGGCCGAGCTGCGGCTGAAGAATTTCGTCAAGCCGGAGCAGTTTCCCTATCACTCGGCGCTCGGCTGGGAATACGATTCCGGCGACTATCACACCGCCATGCGTAAGATGATGGAGAGCGTGGACTACGCGGGGCTGCGCAAGGAGCAGGCCGAGAAGCGCGCCGCGTTTAAGCGCGGCGAGACCCGCGAGATCATGGGCATCGGCGTCTCCTTCTTCACCGAGATCGTCGGCGCCGGTCCGTCGAAAAATTGCGACATCCTGGGCATCGCGATGTTCGACTCCTGCGAGATCCGCCTGCACCCGACCGGAGCCGGCATCGCGCGGATGGGCACCAAGAGCCAGGGCCAAGGCCACGAGACCACCTGGGCGCAGATCATCGCCAGCGAGATCGGCATACCCGCCGATAACATCATGGTCGAGGAGGGCAACACCGACACCGCGCCTTACGGTCTCGGCACCTACGGCTCGCGCTCGACGCCGGTCGCAGGCGCGGCCATCGCGATGGCCGCGCGCAAGATCAAGGCGAAGGCGCAGATGATCGCGGCCTACAAGCTCGAGGTCCACGAGGACGATCTCGAATGGGACATCGACGGCTTCCGGGTCAAGGGCCTGCCGGAGAAGGCGATGTCGATGAAGGACATCTGCTGGGCGGCCTACAACTCCGTGCCGCCGGGCATGGAGCCGGGGCTGGAGGCCGTCAGCTACTATGATCCGCCCAACATGACCTATCCGTTCGGCGCCTATCTCTGCGTGATGGACATCGATGTGGATACCGGCGTGTACAAGGTCCGGCGCTTCTATGCGCTGGACGATTGCGGCACCCGCATCAACCCGATGATCATCGAGGGCCAGGTGCATGGCGGCCTCACCGAAGCCTTCGCCATCGCGATGGGGCAGGAGATCCGCTACGATGCCGAGGGCAATGTCGTGACCGGTTCGTTCATGGACTTCTTCATGCCGACCGCGGTCGAGACGCCGCATTGGGAGACCGACTTCACGGTCACGCCCTCGCCGCATCATCCGATCGGCGCCAAGGGCGTCGGCGAAAGCCCCAATGTCGGCGGCGTGCCGGCGTTCTCCAACGCGGTCAACGACGCCTTCTCGTTCCTCGGTGCGACGCACATCCAGATGCCCCACGATTTCTGGCGCAATTGGCAGGCGGCGAAGAACCTGGGCGTGGTGGCGTAGGCTATATCCAAGTGCACCTTCGTCATTGCGAGGAGCGAAGCGACGACGCAATCCAGAGTCCCGCCCACCACCCTGGATTGCTTCCGCCTTCGCCCTGCGAGCTTCGGCGGACACGTCGCTTCGCTCGCAATGACGCGGAGAGGATGGAGCTATAACGGCATCGGCAGTGCGCTCCCCTCCCCCTTGCGGGGAGGGGGTGGGGGTGGGGGTCTTCGGCGGCGGTGTCGCCTGATGCTACCCCCCTCCCTAGCCCTCCCCCACAAGGGGGGAGGGAACGCACTGGCTTCCCGGTGAGATCGAGAATCGAACGCTGATGAAAGCCCGCGACGACATCGCACAATCGCTCTCCGCTTGCGGCTATATCGCCGACGGCGAGCTGGCGACCGCAATCGCGCTGATGCAGCTGCTCAGGCGGCCGCTGCTGCTCGAAGGCGAGGCCGGGGTCGGCAAGACCGAGGTCGCCAAGGCGCTCGCCTGCGTGCACGGCACCGAGCTGATCCGTCTGCAATGCTATGAAGGCCTCGACCAGAGCTCCGCGCTCTACGAGTGGAACTACCAGCGCCAGCTGCTGGCGATCGAGGCGCATCGCGGCCAGCCGGACACCATCGAGGATCAGATCTTCTCCGAGAAATATCTGCTCGAGCGGCCGCTGCTGGCGGCGATCCGCCGCGCCATGCCGCCGGTGCTGCTGATCGACGAGATCGATCGCGCCGACGACGAGTTCGAGGCGTTTCTGCTGGAGCTGCTGTCCGACTTCCAGGTCTCGATCCCCGAGCTCGGCACCATCAAGGCGATCAGCATTCCGCATGTGGTGCTGACCTCGAACGGAACCCGTGAGCTATCGGATGCGCTGCGCCGGCGCTGCCTCTACCACTACGTCGACTATCCCGATGTCGACCGCGAGGCGCGCATCATCCTGACCAGGATCGACGGTGCCTCCGCCTCGCTCGCCTTGCAGATCGCGCGCATGGTCGAATCCCTGCGCAAGGAGGAACTGCGCAAGGTGCCCGGCGTCGCCGAGACGCTGGACTGGGCGGCGGCACTGGTCGGGCTCGACGTACGCGATCTCAAGGATCAGCCGGAGGTCGTGCACGACACCTTGATGTGCCTGCTCAAGACCCATGAGGACCGCGCGCGCATCACCCGCGAGGTCGCGGCGCGGCTGCTGGGGAAGGTCGCATGAGCTGCTGTGGCGCCACACCCGACCACCAGGACTTGGACGCGGTGGCGCGGCTCGTCGCGGGCCGCCTCGGTGCGTTTCTCAAGACGTTGCGCGACAACGGCTTTGCGGTCGGCCTGGCGGAGGGGCAGGACGCGGCGGCCGTGATGAGTGCGGGCTATGCCGATAAGCCCGGCCTGCTGCGCGCCGCATTCAAGCATCTGTTTTCGGCGCGCAAGAGCGAGTGGGATCGTTTCGACGGCCTGTTCGACGCGTTCTGGCTCGGCAGGCGCGTGCGCTCGCGCTCGCTGGTCTCCGGCGCGACGGCGAGGGCGAACAGCCCGTCCCTGAAGCGTCTGCAGGATGCGAATGCCGCTCAGCCGGGGCCCCACGGCGCGACCGATCAGATTCCCTCTGACGAAACCCCCCGCGACGCGGGCGGCGAGGGCCTGCGCGAAGGGGCATCGCGCGTCGAGTCCATCAGCGATACCGATTTCCGCAAGCTCGCCGATCCCGATCAGGTCGCTCTGGCGCACGAGGCCGCGGCGCGGCTCGCCCAGGTGATGCGGACACGGCTGACGCGCCGCGATCAGTTGCGCAGGAAGGGCGAGCGGCTCGACCTGCGCCGCACCATCCACCGCAACATCAGCCACGGCGGCGTGCCGATTGCGCTGGTGCACCGGCGACGCAAGCACAAGCCGTTGCGGCTGGTGGTGCTGCTCGACGCCTCCGGCTCGATGAGCCCCTACACCGCGGTGTTCCTGCGCTTCATCCACGGCGTGCTCGACGCGTTCCGCGAGGCCGAGGCGTTTCTGTTTCACACGAGGCTCGCCTACGTCTCCGATGCCATGAAGGAGAAGGACGCCGCGCGGGCGCTCGACCGTCTCTCGATGATGGCGCAGGGCGCCGGCGGCGGGACGCGGATCGGCGAGAGCCTGCAGACCTTCAATCGCTGGCACGCGCCGCGCGTCATCCATTCGCGGACCTGCGTGATGATCGTCTCCGACGGCTACGACACCGGTGATCCCGCCTTGCTCGGCCGTGAGATGGCACAGTTGAGCCGCCGCTGCCGCCGCATCGTCTGGCTCAATCCGATGCTCGGCTGGGACGGCTACGCGCCGGACGCACGCGGCATCAAGGCCGCGCTGCCGTTCGTCGATCTCTACGCGCCCGCGCATACGCTGAATTCGCTGGCCGCACTGGAGCCGTATCTGGCGAGGTTGTGAGGATGGCGAATAGCCTGATCGATCTGACCATAAGGCACTCTGCTACGGCATCGGCAGTGCGCTCCCTCCCCCCTTGTGGGGGAGGGCTGGGGAGGGGGGTACCACGGGCACCGGTGCCAGCCGCCCCCCTCCCTAGCCCTCCCCCACAAGGGGGGAGGGAACAGACTGCCCTCGCGGTTGCACCGCGCCTCTCACGACGACACAGGAGGCAATCATGACGGCAACTGTCGAACTGCTCGATCTCGCCGCGCAGCTCAAGGCCGCCGAGGAAAGCTTCGTGCTCGCCACCGTCGTCCGCACGGTGTCGGTGACGGCCGCGAAGGCCGGCGCCAAGGCGATCATCCGCCCCGACGGCAGCATCGTCGCGGGCTGGATCGGCGGCGGCTGCGCCCGCGGCGCGGTGCTGAAGGCGGCGCGTGAGGCGCTCGCCGACGGCATCCCTCGCATGGTCTCGGTGCAGCCTGAGAACCTGCTCGCCGAGCTCGGCGTCAAGCCGGGCGAAACCAAGGAAGGCGTGCGCTTCGCCGCCAACATGTGCCCGAGCAAGGGCACCATGGACATCTTCGTCGAGCCGGTGCTTCCGCATCCCGCGCTGGTCATTCTCGGCGCGAGCCCGGTCGCGGTCGCGCTCGCCGCGCAGGCCCGGCCGCTCGGCTATCACGTGACGCTGGCGGCGCCGGCGTCCGATCTCGTCACGACACCGCAGGCCGATGTGCTGATCGATGGCTTCGCGCTAGGCCAACCGGCCGGGAGCAGCCGCTTCGTGGTCGTGTCGACGCAAGGCAAGGGCGACGAGGCGGCGTTGCGCGCCGCGCTCGCCTGCGATGCGGCCTACCACGCCTTCGTCGGCAGCCGCCGCAAGATGGACAGCCTGCGCGACAAGCTGATCAAGGACGGCATCGACGCCGGGCTGCTCGACGAGGTCAAGGCGCCGGCCGGGCTCGATCTCGGCGCCATCACGCCGGAGGAGATCGCGATGTCGATCCTGGCCGAGATCACGCAGGTGCGCCGGCGCGGCCAGCGCGGCTGAATTCGGTCATGGCGCGAGCGGCAGGTCGAACGAGACCCGGAGCCCATCCGGCGCGAAGTCGCGCGTGACCTCGCCCTTCAGCGCGGCGCCGAGAATGCGCTCGAACAGCAGCGAGCCGAAGCCGTTGCTCGCAGGTGGGGAGACCTGCGGCCCGCCGTTCTCCTCCCAGGACAGCTTGAGCCGTCCGTCGGCATGGGTCCAGCTCAGCGTCACCTGTCCTGCATCGTTCGACAGCGCGCCGTATTTCACCGCGTTGGTGACGAGCTCGTGCAGCCCCATCGACAGATACAGCGCGACGCCCGGCGCAAGCGGCACGGCCGGGCCGTCGACCGCGACGCGGTCGCCTTGCAGCGGCGCCAGCTCGGCGCAGACCAGCTCATCGAGCGCGATCGCCTCCCGGCCGCGATCCAGCGCCAGCGCGTGGCTGCGCGTCAGCGCGGCAATGCGGCCGCGCAGCACCTCGCCGAACTCGGCCAGCGCCGAATCGGCGCGGATGCTGAGCGCGATCACGCTGTCGACCAGCGCCAGCGTGTTCTTGACACGGTGATTGAGCTCATGGACCAGCACGCGGTGGTGCTGCTCGATCGTTCGCCGCCGTGCATTCTCGGTGCGCAGCGCGATCTCGTCCATCACGATCTCGCTGAGCTCGGTGAGCTGGGCGATGTCGTCGTCGCTCCACGGCCGCGGCTCGTGATCGATGGCGCAGAGCGCACCGATCACCTCGCCGCTCGGCAGCCGGAGGGGGACGCCGAGATAGGCGATCACGCCGAGAACCGGCACCGCGAGATTGTCCTTCACCAGCGGATGCTCGTTGGCGTCGCGGATCACCAGCGGCTGCGCCGAGGTCACGACGTGCTGGCAGAAGGAGTGGCTGAGCGGCGTTTCGCGCAGCGACGCCCACGGCTCGCACAGGCCGACCGAGCTCTTGAAGAACTGCCGGTCGCGATCCACCAGCGCGATGATCGCCGCCGGGGCCTGCAGCAGCCGCGAGGTCAAACGGGTGACGCGATCGAAGCCCGGCTCCGGCGGCGAGTCGAGCAGCTCGGTCTGCAACAGGGCAGTCAATCGGTCTGGCGCGGAGGCGTCGCGATCGGACGTCATGAAGCTTTCGTCGGTCTGGCGTTCAGCCGGTGATGGGTTGCACGACGGGCCGGGCGGAGCGCAGATCCGGAGCCGGTCGATCGTGCGGCGCAGTGGTATTCGGCTGGAACGAAGCCGGCACGGAGACGAGATGAAACCGTCAACGCGGTCACCGCCGCGCCGCAGGCGCGGGGCGAATCCCGGTTCCACGCAGGTAACCAAGTGGCAGACTATGGCCTGACCAAGGCAAGTTTGGCATTCCGTCGCGGTTCTCTTTGGTATGCATTATACCCGTCAGCCGCCCTTGACCGCACCCGCCGTCAGGCCGGCCACGATCTGCCGCTGCGCGAACACGGTCAGCAGCAGCACCGGCAGGGTCACGATCAGCGCGGCCGCCGCGAGCGGCCCCCAGGAGAGCTGATCGAACGAGATCATGTTGTAGACCGCGACCGGCAGGGTGCGGGTCTCGCGCCCGGCCAGCACGATGCCGAACACGAAATTATTCCAGGAGAAGATCACCGCGAGGATGAAGGCGACGGCGAGGCCGGGCTTCGCCACCGGCAATGCCACGTGGCGGAAAACCTGCCAGCGCGTCGCGCCATCGATCCGCGCGGCTTCCTCGAGCTCGATCGGCGTGGTCTCGAAATAGCCGATCATGATCCAGATCACGATCGGCACGGTGACGACGAGATGGATGATGATCTGCGGCCACAGCGTGCCGAGCAGGCCGAGCCACTGGAACAAGAGGAACAGCGGGATCAGATAGGACAGGCCCGGCGTGATGCGCGCGATCAGGATCACGATCGCCGACTTGTGCGCGGCCATGCGGGCGATGCCGTAGCCGGCGGGCACGCCGACCAGCATCGCCAGCGCCGTCGCGCCGCCGGTCACCAGCAGGCTGTTCCTGAAGTAGGTGAAGAAACGGTTGGACGACAGCACGTCGGCATAGTTCTTCCAGGCGAAGTGTTCCGGCCAGAACACCGGCGGATAGGCGGCGTTGTCGACCTCGAACTTGACCGACAGCGAGATCATCCAGAGGAAGAACAGGATCGCCGGCGAGACGATCAGGAAGACGCCGAGCGCAAGGGCGAGCCGGCCGAGGATGGTCTGCGCGCTCATGTGTCGCTCCCCAGCGCATTCCACTGTGCGCGCCGGCGCAGCATCAGCAACAGTGCGGTCAGCGCCACGATCAGCGCGAAGAACACCACCGCGATCGCCGAGGCATAGCCGAGGTCGTAATAGACGAAGGCGACGCTGTAGAGGTAGAGGTTGATGGTCTCCGACGCCGAGCCCGGACCGCCTTGCGTGATTGCGAAGATGATGTCGAAGCTCTTGATCGCGTCGATGGCGCGGATCATCGCGGCGATGAACAGGAACGGCATGATCAGCGGCAGGGTGATGTAGCGGAACATCTGCCAGGTGCTGGCGCCGTCGATCTGCGCGCTCTCGTAAGGTTCGGTCGGCAGCGAGGCGATGCCGCCGAGCACGATCAGCATCACCAGCGGCGTCCATTGCCAGGTCTCGACCAGCAC
Source organism: Bradyrhizobium sp. SZCCHNR1015 (assembly GCF_032489875.1). Lineage (NCBI taxonomy): Bacteria > Pseudomonadati > Pseudomonadota > Alphaproteobacteria > Hyphomicrobiales > Nitrobacteraceae > Bradyrhizobium > Bradyrhizobium sp. SZCCHNR1015. The sequence continues at coordinate 249,953 of NZ_JAUEYW010000006.1, read as the reverse complement.
CAGCGACGGAATCACGGTGGCCGGATGGAACACCCAGAGCTGCGGCGGCAGGCCGACGAGCGACAAGAGATAGTTCAGGATGCCGAGCTGCGGGTGGAACATCATCGTCCACACCAGCGCGATCGCGACCGGTGTCGCCATCATCGGCATGATGAACAGCGCGCGCAACAGCCCGCGTCCGGGGAAACGCGCATGGAAGATCACCGCCGCGAAGGTGCCGAGCACCAGCGGCAGCAGCACGGAGAGAGCCGTGTAGGACAGCGTGTGCCCGACCGACTCGACGAAGCGCGGGTCGGCCGGCAGCCGGATATAGTTCGACAGCCCGACGAAGGTCGTGGGCGAACCGACCTTCCACTCCTGGAAGCTCATCCAGATCGTGAACAGCCAGGGAAAGATGATCACCGCGAGCACGGTGACCAGCGCCGGCACCACGAACGGCCAGTAGGACGGCGGTCGCAATGCACGTTCCGGCGCAGCAGTGTCCGCTGCCGCGCCGGCCTGTTCGACGATCGTGCTCACGCTTTCTCGCTGCGCTCCAGGATCGGGCGGAACTGCTCGTGCGCCTTCTTCAGCTCGGTCGCGGGATCGGCGCCCGACAGCGTGGCGGTCAGCGCCGCACCGACGAGATCGCGGAATTCGGCGACGGGAATGATCACAGGCAGGCCGAGCTTGCTGATCTTGCCGGAGTCGATCGCCGACTGCAGCCACTCCTTCGGCATCTTCACGCCGCCCTGCACCCCGGGGTCGTTGAGCACCGAGTTGCGGAACGGCACGCCGCCGCCGGCCTGCACCAGGCGGGCGCCCTGCGGCTTCGACACCAGCCACTGGCACAGCAGCCAGGCGGCTTCCTTGTTCTTGCTCGCAGCCGCAATGCCGATGCCGTCGCCATAGGTCGCCGAGTACTGTCCCTTCGGTCCGGCGGGCACCACGGTGTAGCCGACCTTGCCGACCACGCGCGAAGCATTGGGATCCTCCAGCGGCGGCGCCCAGCCGACGCCGTCGATCCACATCGCCGAGCGCCCTTGCGTGAACGAGGCCATCGACTCCATCCAGTTGAAGCCGGCGACGCCCGGAGGCGCGCAGGTCGTCAGCAGCTTCTGATAAAGCTTGGTGGCTTCGATGGCTTCCGGGCCGTCGGTCAGGATGTTGCCCTTGGCGTCCAGGAACTCGCCGCCATAGTTGAGGAAGAAGTTGGTCCACAACGTCATGTTGGCGTTGCGCAGGCCGCGGCCGACGAAGCCGAAGATGCCGTCCTTGGCATCCGTCAGCTTCTGCGCCGCCGTGACCATCTCGTCGAGCGTCTTCGGCACCTCGATGCCCTTCTTCGCGAACAGCTCCTTGTTGTAGTAGAGGATGAAGTAGTCCACCGACCACGGCAGCGAGAACATGCGGCCCTTGTCGTTGCTGGCGTAACTCAGGCCGGCGGCGGAGAAATCGCTCTGCACGAGGTCCGGCGCGGTGAGGTTCGGATCCTTCATCATGTCGGTGATGTCGGCGAGCCAGCCGGCCTTCTCGAACTGCCGCTTCTGCACGTGATAGCTGAGATGGACGACGTCGAAGCTCGGCTTGCCCGACGACAGTTCGATCACGACCTTCTGCCGCTGCTGCTGCTCCGGGATTTGCTCGGATTCCACCTCGATGCCGGTCAGTGCGGTGAATTCCTTGATGTTCTTCTGCAGATTGTCGCCGCGCGGCCCCTTGGCGAGGATCACCTCGAGCCTGGTGCCGGCATATTTCTTCCACTGCGGCTCCGACCAGGCGGGCTGGCCGGTAAGCGCAAGCGCGCCTGCTGCTGCCGTACCCGCAAGCATGTTGCGGCGCGTGATCGCGGTCATCATATCCTCCCAGAAGACTTTTTGTTTGGTCGTGAAGTGTAGCGCGATCCAGCGACGCTGCAACAGCATGGTGCCCGTTCGGCTGGGGATGCGACGACAGCGCGTGGTGCGCCGCGGCAATCCGTTATGCGCCCGATGCGGCGGTGAAATCCGCCCGCTCCAGCAGCCACGAGATTGCAAAGCCTGCCACGAGTCCCCAGAACGCCGCGCCGATATTGAGCAGGGGCACGTCGGCCACGGTGACGAGGAAGGCGATCAGCGCGCCGAGGGAGAAGTTGGTCCTGAACGCGGTCACGAACGCGGTCTGCAGCACGCGCAGCATGGCGAGGCCCGCCAGCGCGGTGATCAATGATTTCGGCGCGATCAGCAGCAGCGTGGTGAAGGTCGGCGCCAGCAGGCCGAAGCCGAGCGCAAGCACGCCCACGACCATCGCCGCGGTATAGTGGCGCTTGCGCTCGCCGCCGGAGACGACGATCGCGTTGGTCGGTCCGGTCAGGCAGGTCGACACGCCGCCCACCATCGCCGCGAGCGCCGAGCCGATGCCGCAGGCGACGGTCACCACATTGACCGGCGGCTTGTGGCCGGCAGCGGTCAGCACCGCAAAGCCCTGGCCGTTCTGCACCACCAGCACGGTGACCGCGAGCGGCACGATCAGCTCGATCATGGCCGCGAGCGACCAGGATGGCGTCGGGATCACCGGATGGATCAGCGCGATCTGCAGCGAGGCATTCTGATCATACTTGCCGAACAGGAGAGCCGCGAGCGTGCCGATGACGAGCGCGCCGATGATCGGCAGGCAGCGCCGGCCCAGCGCAGGGAGTGCGGTCAGCAGCAGCCAGAGCACGACCATCGGCCCGGCGATGGCGAAGTCGGTGAACACGGCGCGGACGAGATCGAGGCCGAAGCGCAGGAATACGCCAGCGACCATGCCCATCACGATCGGCATCGGCACCAGTTGCATCGCGCGCTTGACCCAGCCGGTGAGCCCGAGCACCAGCATCAACAGCGCGGTGCCGTAGAAGGCGCCGACCACCTGCGGGAAGCTCAGATGCGTCAGCGACTGGCCGACCAGGACGGTGCCCGGAATGGTCCAGAACAGCACCAACGGCTCGCGATAGCGCCACGACAGCGCGAGCGTGATCAGCCCGTTGATGAAGAATACGCCGAAGATCCACGACGCGATCTCCGCCTGCGACAGCCCGCCATTGGCGCCGACCGACAGGATGATGGCGACCGGCCCGGTAATCGCGAACAGCCAGCCGATGAAGCCGTGCGAGGCATACAGCGGGCCGAAATCATCGGCGATCTGGCTGATCGGCGGCGGCGGGCTCGCGGGGCGTTCGATGGCGCTGAACATGGATGGCAGGGGCTCGGTGTTCTTGTTGTTGTCCTTGGCGTCGTAGGGGATGTTTTGGCCGAACGGGGCGAGCTGTGCAAGGCGTTGGGCTGATCGGCGGATTACGCTGCGCTAATCCGCCCTACGGGTTTTGAGCGTAGGGCGGATTAGGCGAAGCCGTAATCCGCCGCAAATCTTGAATCCATACATCCTCAGCGAGTAGGCTTACGTCGGTCATCTCGACGCGGACCATGCTCCATGCCCAACTATCGACGCGCATTCGTTCCGGGCGGATCCTGGTTCTTCACCGTGAACCTTCTCGACCGACGTCAAGCTCTGCTGATCGAGCACATCGACGTCCTGCGGTCTGCCGTCGCCGCTACCAGGCGCCGTTTTCCATTCGAAATCGATGCCTTCGTCGTCATGCCGGATCATCTTCATGCGGTCTGGACTTTGCCTCCCGAAGATGCGGATTTTTCAACGCGTTGGCGCTTGATCAAAAGCCGTTTCGCACGAGCGCTTCCAAAGACGGAGTACCTCAGCGCCGCTCGGATAGCGAACCAGGAACGCGGCATCTGGCAGCGCCGGTTTTGGGAGCATCTCATTCGCGACGAGGAAGATTATGCCCGGCACGTGGAGTATTGTTACATCAATCCGGTGAAGCATTCGCCTGGTAAGTCGAGTGGAGGACTGGCCGCATTCGTCCTTCCACCGAGACGTGCGTGAAGGAGTATTTCCGCAGATTGGGCTGGCGATGTCGATGTGAACGGGACTTACGGCGAGCGTTGACCGGATCAGGCTGTCTTGAAACTCTCGCGCTGGACAACGGCGGATTACGCTGCGCTAATCCGCCCTACGGGTTTGAGCGTAGGGCGGATTAGGCGAAGCCGTAATCCGCCGCGTCTCTCCGCGTCAGTGTCCGTTCGGTCCAGCGCGTGCCCGTCGCCCAAATCACGTTTCTCTCCGCAAATCCTGTCCAGCCCTTCGGATAAAAATAAATCGCTGGAGGTTTCGCAAACTCAGCAGTATGGTCCCGCTCGTTCCGTTGCGTCGGAAGGGGACGTATCGCGGTCGTCACGGACGTCGGCAGCGGAATGCGATGGGCGGGTCGGGTCGCAGCGTGGCGGATGCCGCGCCGACGAACGATCCGGCACGCACGGTCAAGTCGCACGGTCCTGACACCCCGACGCTGGTGTCACGCCTGTGCCGGCGCTCACGCGCCGCGCGGGCAACGGTGGCCAGAAAGCCCGGTGCACCGGGGAGACTGCGAAGCAGCCGTAAAGCCATCGCGCAGGGAGGGCCGGGTGTGTTCGGCCAGACCTGTGGTACCTGCCGCCTGCATTTTTTTGAGCAGGCGGGCCACGGGCGCGGCCAGCGCCCGGCCTTCCCTGCGCCCTCCACCAAGAGGGCGATGCTGTGATCAAAGCTCGGACGCAACACGCGCCGCGAGATCGCGGAGGCTTATGCGGAAGTCCTGTCGGATATTGTCCTGATGAAAGATACCACAGGCGTCATTGCGAGCGGAGAGAAGCAATCCAGGATCCTTCAGAGGAGGCAGTCTGGATTGCTTCGTCGCTGCGCTCCTCGCAATGACGGGAGTGTGGGGCAGGCCCTTTGCCCAAACACCAGCGTCATCGCCCGGCTTGCCGCCTTCGCTGAAGCTGCGGCGCGCCCAAAGTGCTCTTGGCCGCGTCAAAGCCGAAGGCGAAGACGGGACCGGGCGATCCAGTAAAGGGAGATGGCTGTGATTGATCGAGGCGCCGCGGCGTACTGGATTCCCCGCTTTCGCGGGGAATGACAGTGGAATTTGATGATGACGTTCTTGCCGTACGAGAGACGATATCAGTCGAACAGGCTCGACACCGACTCTTCGGCAGCGGTTCGCCCGATCGCCTCGGCGATCAGCGGCGCGATCGGCAACGTGCGGATGTTCGGCGCGTTGCGGACGGCTTCGGTCGGCATGATGGAGTCAGTGATGACGAGCTCCTTCAGGCGCGAGGAGGTGATGCGGCTCGCCGCTCCACCGGAGAGCACGCCGTGGGTGATGTAGGCGTAGACATCCTTGGCGCCGTGCTTGAGAAGCGCATCGGCTGCGTTCACCAGGGTGCCGCCGGAGTCGACGATGTCATCGACAAGGATGCAGGTGTGGCCGGAGACTTCGCCGATCACGTTCATGACCTCGGACTCGCCGGGACGCTCGCGGCGCTTGTCGACGATGGCGAGCGGCGTGTTGATGCGCTTGGCGAGGCCACGCGCGCGCGCCACGCCGCCGACGTCGGGCGATACGACCATGAGGTTGGAGAGATCGAACCGATCCTTGATGTCGCGCACCATCAGCGGCGAAGCATAGAGATTGTCGGCCGGGATGTCGAAAAAGCCCTGGATCTGCAAGGCATGCAGGTCGAGCGTCATGACGCGGTCGACGCCGGCATGGGTGATCAGGTTGGCGACGAGCTTGGCCGAGATCGGCGTGCGCGAGGCAGATTTTCGATCCTGCCGCGCATAGCCGAAATAGGGCACCACGGCGGTGATGCGGCGCGCGGAGGCGCGGCGCAGCGCATCGGTGATGATCAGGAGCTCCATCAGCAGGTCGTTCGCCGGATAGGACGTCGATTGAATGATGAAGACGTCGGAGCCGCGGACGTTCTCCTGGATCTCGACGAAGATCTCCATGTCGGCGAAGCGCCGGACCACCGCCTTCGTCAGCGGCAGCCCGAGCTCAGCGGCGATGCCGGCGGCGAGAGCCGGATTGGAGTTGCCGGCGACGAGTTTGATGGAGCCGTTCTTGGCCGACATCGTGAATTCTCCTCGCGTCTCGCTGGAGACCTTGTTCAGCATATCGGGCGATCCATGGAACCGGCAGTTTTGCACGGGCGAGGTGATATCAAGGACACCGCGCGCATGGCAACCCGCCGCAAGTGTTTTTCCCGGTCAAACGGCTGTTTTTCCCGGTCAAAAACGGCGCAAAATGCGCCTCCTTGCCTAACGGTCGGTGTAGCCGAGGGCCGCGACGCTGGTGCCGCCGGACGCCGGCGATGCGGGCTCGGCCACGGCGACCGCAGGGCCGCGGGTGGCCGGTGCCACCGGGGGCGCGCCGTCGACGGGCGCGGTGCCGTTCAGCATGTTCGAAAGTCCGCTGAAGCCGGCCTGCGCGATTTTCCGAAGCACCATGTCGTCGACATTGTTCCACGGATCGCGGCCGCCGCGTCCGACCGGCTCTTCGCCCGACAGCCGCAGCGCGCGCTGCTGATTGCGATCGTAGACGTCGAACACCCAGGCGATCACGCCCTTGCCGCCGACGACCTGGGCGGAGAGATAGGTGCGGACACGATACGCTGCAGGGGCCTCGCGCGACACGATGGCGAGGCTGCGCAGCTTGGACTCGCTGTCGAGCACGCTGACCATGCGGTCGAAGATTTGCGGTGGCGGGCCGTCGATCTGCTCGAAGGCGATCGTGGCGTTATCCGATGCAGGCGCCATCGCGTAGGCGTTGGACGGACCGCCGCTGGTCGCGCAGCCGCCGAGCGCTGCAGCGGACGTGATCAGCAAAACGGCAACGCAGGCGTGCTGCGCAGCGCGGCTGATCCGTCGAAGTGGTGTCGGCGCTCCCCTCATCGTCGGGAGCGATATCGTTAAAATCGATTAACGTCTAGGTCGCGGCTGCCACAGATTGGGACAGAGTGCATTCAGTTGTACAGAAAGGGTTAAGCAATCCACATGCGGCCACAATCGCGCCCAGCTTCAGCCTTCGAGCATGATGGCATGGACGTGCCGGCCATAGTCCGGCTCGCTGCGATGGACCGAGCGGCGGTAACTGAAGAAGCGCTCGTCGACATAGGTGTCGAGGCCGATATCGTCGATCAGCAGCACGCCGGCGTTTTCCAGCCGCATCCGGATGAAGCCGGCCAGGTCGAACATCGCGTGGCCGTCGCGCGTCGACGGCAGGAAGAAGCGCGCGTGCTCGGCGTCGTCGTCGAGGAAGCGCGTGACGAACTCGGCGCCGACCTCGTAGCTCGGCTGGCGGATCAGGGGGCCGATCGCGGCAATGATCCGGCCGCGCTCTGCGCCGAGCTCCTCCATCGCCTGCAGCGTGGCTTCGAGCACGCCGGTGAGCGCACCTTTCCAGCCGGCATGGGCCGCGCCGATGACGCGCTTATGCGGGTCGACGAACAGGATCGGCCCGCAATCGGCCGTGGTGACGCCGATCGCGAGATTCGGCGTCGCGGTCACCAGCGCATCGGCCTTCGGCCTGACGGGGCCGTCCCAGGGCCCGGTCGCAACCACGACGTCGGGCGAATGAATCTGGTGCAGGCTGAGGAACTGGTCGGGCGCGACGCCGAGATGGGCGGCCATGCGGCGGCGGTTTTCACGGACGTTCTCCGGCACGTCATGCGATCCGAGCCCGCCATTGAGGCCGGCATAGATGCCGTCGGAGACGCCGCCCTCGCGGGTGAAGAAGGCATGGCGCAGGCCAGGGACCGCGGACATCACATCCGATGATACCAGCATCACGCGCCTCCCGTCTTCTCGTTGGTGTGCTCGTCGCTGATGCCCGCCAGCACCGGAATGGCCGGATCGGAGATGCCGAGCACCTTGAACAGCGACCCCATTCCGCCGCGGCCGCCGCCGGTCAGGCGCTTCAGCCCGCTCGCGATGTCCTCCGAGACTTCCGGCGAGGCCTTCTGCATCAGGGTCAGCGCGCGGGTTTCGATGCCGAGCCGCTGCAGGAACTCGCCCTGCGTGACCGGGCCGTGAACGCGCGCGCCGACGGCTTCCGCGGCCCGCGCCAGCGCGTCGAAATCGACATGGGCGGTGATGTCGGCAAGCCCCGGCGTCTTCAGGGGATCGGCGAAGCTATGGCGGGCGATGGCCTGGAAGGTGTCGCCGACGTCGCTGCGCACATGGCCGTAATCGATGATGACGGCGGCGCCGCGCTGGTCGCGGATGCGCCTGGCGATGGCCATCATTTCCATGTTCGGCCGCCATTCGAAGATCGCGCCGGCCGGCGCGGCGCGCACCAGCGGCGGCAGCAGCAGCTCGAAGCCGGGCGTTGGATCCGCAGCCGCGCCGTAGACGAAGTTCTCCTCGTCGTCGAGCTCGACCACGCGCTCGTGCCAGCCGGTCTCGCGCCTGATCATCTGGTGGATCGGCAGCACGTCGAAATACTCGTTGGCGAAGATGACGCTGGGGCCCTCCGGCACCTCGTCGAAGCTCTCGTGCCAGTTGACGTTGCGCAGGCCGGTCAGCGTCGCCTTCTGCTTTTCGCGCAGGACAGGATTGACCTCGACCAGGTGGACCGAGATCGTCTGGTACAGCGGCGGCAGCACGCGCAGCGCCCGCAGCGCATCCGACATCATGGTGCCGCGGCCGGGCCCCAGCTCGATCAGCCGGAATTGCTGCGGCGATCCCGTCGCCTTCCAGATCGAGGCCGCCCACAGCCCGAGCAGCTCGCCGAACATCTGGCTCACTTCGGGGGCGGTGGTGAAGTCGCCCTCGCGTCCGAGCGGATCGCGCGAGACGTAGTAGCCGTGCTCCGGATGCATCAGGCACAGCTCCATGTAGCGCCAGACCGGCATCGGGCCGGATGCCTTGATCAGCCGCTTGATCTCGGTGTGGAGCGGAGAGGTTTCGATCACGGATTGGCCTGCAGCGGGGGAGTGGCTTGACGACTCTCAGGCCTGCGGAGCGCCCGCGCCACCAGGATGGCGCCGATGATCAGCATCGGCACCGACAGCACCATGCCCATGGTCAGGCCACCCCAGAGAAAGCCCAATTGCTTGTCGGGCTCGCGGAACAGCTCGCTGGTGATGCGCGCCACGCCGTAGAGGGTGATGAAGCTGCCGAGGATCAGGCCGGGCCGTTTCAGCGCGCCGAACCGGATCATGATCGCCAGCACGATGAACAGCACGATGCCTTCGAGGCCGGCCTCGTAGAGCTGGCTCGGATGGCGCGGGAGGTGGGTCGGATCGCGCGGGAAGATCATCGCCCAGGGAACGCTTGCATCGGCGGCACGGCCCCACAGCTCACCATTGATGAAATTGGCGATGCGGCCGAGCAGCAGGCCGATGGGCGCGACCGCGGTGGTGACGTCGCCGAGCGAGATGATCGGCAGGCCGTTGCGGCGGGCGAACCAGATCACGGCGAGCACACAGCCCATGAAGCCGCCATGAAACGACATGCCGCCGTTCCACAGTTGGAAGATCTCCAGCGGGTGCTCGATGAAGAACGGCAGGTTGTAGAACAGCACGTAACCGGTGCGGCCGCCGAGGATGATGCCGATCGTGACCCACAGGATGAAGTCGTCGAGCTGGACCAGCGACACCGGCGCCGGGCCGCCCCACAGCCGCTCTTTCTTGAGCAGCGAGCGCGCGTAGAGCCAGCCGATGACGATGCCGCAGATATAGGCCAGCGCGTACCAGCGGATCGCGAACGGGCCGATGGCGATCGCAACCGGATCGAACACGGGGAAATCGATGAGGAGAGGCGTCATTCACTGGCTTTCGTGGGCACGGCGTCCCGCTTCCGGAAGCCCGCGGGCGATGCGGGCTTCGAACGAGCTCCGCCACATGAACGGGCGCGGCGCGATGTGATCTCAGGGCTGCTCATACCAGCGCCGCGGGCCGGCGCAACAAGTACGATGACAAGGAAACCAAGGCATGACAAGACGGCCCATCTTGCGGGCGGCGACAGGGATCGCCATTCTGTCTTCCATCATCGTGCTCGTCGCGGGACGCGGAGTTTCTCACATGACTCAGACCAACAACCGGTTTTTCGACGAACTCGGCCGCCTGATGAACGATGCCGCAGGTGCCGCCCAGGGCATGAAGCGGGAGGTCGATTCCGTCATCCGCAACCAGGCGGAAAAGATCCTGAACGACCTGGACATCGTGAAGCGCGAGGAGTTCGAGGCGGTCAAGGACATGGCCCGGCTCGCCCGCGAGGAGAACGAGGCGCTGAAGGCGCGGATCGCGGCGCTGGAAGCCAAGCTGGGTGGCGCGGCCGGCACGCCGCCGGGCGCCGGCAGCGCGGACGGCTGACCCGCGCGCGAAATACCTCCGGAGAGTTGGTGGGATGAAGGGGCCGCCGGTCCCTTCATTTCCTTGTCATTTCCCGGGTTTGCCGCTAGAACGCCGCCACGTCCGCGGCCCCCGCACCCCTGGAGGCTTGCCGAAGGACGTCCAGCAACGGGCCGCATCGCGGCCTTTAACTTTTTAAAACAAGGACTTAACACGATGGCGACCGTCAGAGAACTGAAGGCGACCGCCCGTCCGTCAGTCGGCAAGGGGGCCGCACGGGCAGAGCGTCGCGCCGGGAGAGTGCCCGGAGTGATTTATGGAGACAACCAGCCCCCGCTGCCGATCTCGGTGGAAGACCGCGAGCTGCGCCAGCGCATCCTCGCAGGCCGGTTTCTGACCACGATCTTCGACGTCACCCTCGACGGCAAGAAGCACCGGGTGATCCCGCGCGACTTCCATCTCGATCCGGTCAAGGACTTCCCGATCCACGTCGACTTCATGCGGCTCGGCCAGGGCGCGACCATTCGCGTCAGCGTGCCGCTGCATGTGGTGGGCTCGGAAGGCGCGCCGGGCGTCAAGCGCGGTGGCACCGTCAACATCGTGACCCACACGCTCGAGCTCGAGTGCCTCGCGGAGAACATTCCGCAGTACATCGAGGCCGACGTCAGCGCGCTCGAGATCAACCACTCGCTGCACATCTCCGACGTCAAGCTGCCGACTGGCGTGAAGACGCTATCGCGCGACGACGCGACGCTCGTCACCATCGTGCCGCCGTCGGGCTATGGCGAGGAGCAGAAGGCTGCTGCTGGCGCTGCCGCGGCTCCCGCCGCTGCTGCTCCGGCTGCCGCTGCGAAGGCTCCCGCGGCCGCGGCCAAGGCGCCGGCTGGCGGCGACAAGAAGAAGTAAGCCGTTCCGCTTCTGGGAAGCGCGGGCGGGTCCCGTGCTTCCCGAAGCGACGGCGGGTGCGGATGCCGCGTCATGCTGCTGTTTGTCGGCCTGGGCAATCCCGGCGCGAAATATGCGCGCAACCGGCACAATATCGGCTTCATGGCCGTTGACGAGATCGCGCGGCGTCACCGCTTCTCGCCGTGGCGGCGCAGGTTTCAGGGCGAGACGTCCGAAGGCACACTCGACTCCGAGCGCGTCATTCTCCTGAAGCCGACCACCTATATGAACGAATCCGGCCGCGCGGTGCAGGAAGCGGCCAGCTTCTTCAAGCTCGGCGTCGGCGACGTCACCGTGTTTCAGGACGAGCTCGAACTGCAACCGGGCAAGCTGCGCGTGAAGGTCGGCGGTGGCATTGCTGGTCATAACGGACTGCGTTCGATCTCGGCGCATCTGGGCAACGACTACCGCCGCGTCCGGCTCGGCATCGGCCATCCCGGCGTCAAGGAGCTGGTGCATGGGCACGTGCTGTCGGACTTCGCCAAGTCCGACATGCCGTGGGTCGAGGCGTTGTGCGAGGCGGTGGCCGACAATGCTGAATTGTTGACCGGCAAGCGCGACTCCACCTTCGCCAACAAGGTGCATCTGGCGCTGCAGGCCAAAGGTTTTCTGGACAAGGGCGACGCCGGCGCCGCGTGAGCGCTTCGGGCGTTGTCCAAAAGGATGCGGGACGGGTCATGGGATTCAAATGCGGGATCGTCGGGTTGCCCAACGTCGGCAAGTCGACGCTGTTCAACGCGCTGACGGAGACGGCGGCCGCGCAGGCGGCGAACTATCCGTTCTGCACCATCGAGCCGAATGTCGGCGAGGTCGCTGTGCCCGATCCGCGGCTCGAGAAGCTCGCGGCGATCGCCAAGTCCGGCCAGATCATTCCGACGCGGCTCACGTTCGTGGACATTGCAGGCCTCGTGCGCGGTGCCTCCAAGGGTGAGGGCCTCGGCAACCAGTTTCTTGCCAACATCCGCGAGGTCGATGCGATCGCGCATGTCGTCCGCTGCTTCGAGGATTCCGACATCACCCACGTCGAGGGCAAGATCGCGCCGCTCGCCGACATCGAGACCATCGAGACCGAACTGATGCTGTCCGATCTCGACAGCCTCGAGAAGCGGGTCGACAACCTCTCCAAGAAGGCAAAGGGCGGCGACAAGGACGCCAAGGAGCAGTACGAGCTCGTCACCCGTGCTCTCGTGCTGCTGCGCGACGGCAAGCCGGCGCGGCTGCTGGAGCGCAAGCCCGAGGAGGAGCGCGCCTTCGGCATGCTCGGACTGCTCACCTCCAAGCCCGTGCTCTACGTCTGCAATGTCGAGGAAGGCTCGGCCAAGGACGGCAACAGTTTCTCACAGGCGGTGTTCGCGCGCGCCAAGGAAGAGGGGGCGGTCGCGGTCGTGATCTCGGCCAAGATCGAATCCGAGATCGCGACGCTGTCGCGCGAGGAGCGGGTGGATTTCCTGGAGACGCTCGGGCTCGAAGAGGCTGGTCTCGATCGGCTCATCCGCGCCGGCTATCAGCTGCTCGACCTGATCACCTACTTTACCGTCGGTCCGAAGGAAGCGCGCGCCTGGACCATTCACCGCGGCACCAAGGCGCCGGCGGCGGCTGGCGTCATTCACACCGACTTCGAGAAAGGCTTCATCCGCGCTGAGACCATTGCCTATGCCGACTATGTCGCGCTCGGCGGTGAGGCTGGCGCGCGCGAGGGCGGCAAGCTGCGCCTCGAAGGCAAGGAGTATGTCGTCGCCGATGGCGACGTGATGCACTTCCGCTTCAACAACTAAGGCCGCATGGGCGGCTACATCCGCCCCTGTTCGCGGATTGCGCCGAGGTGCTCGTTGATGCGGAAGACGATCAGCACGAACTCGGCGATGATGCGCGAGAACACCATGCCGACGATGATGCCGGCGAGCGACGACAGCAGCATCAGGAAACCGCCGAACGGGCTGATCGCCATTTCGGAGAGGCCCGTGAAAATGCCGCGAATTCCCGACAGGATGATCAGCGCAATCACGAGCCAATAGAACGTCTTGATGATGGTGGGCGTGATGAAGCGGTCCCACTGGAACAAATCGCGAAATTCCAACATCCTGATCCCCCGGCCAGTCCGAATCGGTCGTCAAATCCGTCTTTAAGTCGTGCTCGAATTGCGCGCCAGACGGCATCGGCGGCAGCCGAATTCATTCCGGTATATGGCGCCTTCTGGCACTCTCTTGCGACTGGACCGGGCGTCAGCCATGCGAGCGGCCCGGTTGTGATTGCTGCAAAGTGCGGCCACAATCGGGCTTCTTTCAGCCATTCCCAACCTCATGACCCTCACCTTCGAAGATTTTCCGCAAGGCCCGTTCGGCAGCTTCGGCCCGCGACACGTCACCCGCGATGAGATCATCGCCTTCGCGTCTGAGTTTGATCCGCAGCCGATGCATCTGGACGAACTGGCCGCCTCGCAGTCGATGCTCAAGGGCCTGTCCGGCTCGGGCTGGCACCTCTGCTCGCTGATGATGCGCATGATGTTCGACGGCTTCATCGGCCGCACCGCCTCGCTCGGCTCGCCGGGCGTCAACGAGGTCAGGTGGTTGTCGCCGTTGCGTCCTGACGATGAGCTGATGCTCGATGTGGAGGTTCTGGAAGCGCGGGTGTCGCGGAGCCGTCCGTCGACGGGGATCGTCACCTTCAGGTGCAGCGTGCGCAACGAGGCGGGCTTGAGACTCTGCGAGATGGTCTCTCCGATCATCGTCGAGCGCCGCGAGAGCCGCGGGCAGGTGGGCTGATGCGCTTCTTCGAGGATATTCAGGTTGGCCAGCGCCGCGAGCTCGGCTCCTACACGTTTACGGCCGATGAGATTAAGCGGTTCGCCGTTCAATTCGATCCGCAGCGTTTTCACCTCGACGAGGAAGAGGGCCGCCGATCGCTGTTCGGCGGGCTCGCGGCATCGGGATGGCACGTCGGATCCGTCTGCATGAAGCTGATCGTCGCAGACAACCAGCGTCTCCTGGAGATCGCGCGCTCGCGCGGCGAGCCGGTCGTTCTCGGAGGTCCTTCTCCCGGCTTTCGTGAGCTGCGCTGGCACAAGCCGGTGCTTGCAGGCGATACGATCAGCTTCTCGAGCGAGATTGATTCGCTTCGCGAGTCGGCCTCGCGCCCCGAATGGGGCATCCTGCAAGCGCGCAACACCGGCATCAATCAGCGCGGCGAGCTGGTGTTCTCGGTGCTTGCGTCGGCCTTTGTCCCGAGGCGGAACAACGGTTGAGGCGAAAAGGTCACGCTTCGTAGGATTGTCGGCACGGAACGAAGTTCGCGCTAACGCATTCTGAACTCGGACTCTATAAGACAGCCAATCAGGGATCAGGATGTGGGGGATGAGTATGGCAGATCGCGGTGGTCTGAAACTCCTCGGCTTTATCTTTGCCAGCGTGACGCTCGCGGTGATGCTTGCGACGGGGATGGTCGTGAAGGGCTATGCCGACGGTTCTTACTCGCTGGAGACGTCAGCGACGATCAACGAGTAGCGCCTTAACTACTCTTTAACCAGAACGGACCGGGCGGTCCTGTTCGCAGAGGCGGTCTAGCGGCTCCAGATGAGCACCATGACCGCCATGGCCACCAGCAGCAATCCGACGAAGCGGACCATGATGATCCCGATCCGCTGAGGCTCAGGCCTCAGGGGAATCGGATCGGTGTTGTCTGGCCGGATCGTTTCCATGAAAGCGACACCCCCCTGACGCAACCTGCCCGCCGCGAGAGCGGCGGGAGTTGGTCGCGGGAGGTCCGCGGCGCGTTCAAGGACGTGGCGCTGCAAAGACGAAAACCGCCGCGCGATGGCTCGCACGGCGGTCCGCTTCAAGCTCCGGAAAGAACGATCAGCTGCTGCGCAGGCCGTCGGCGGCGCGCTTCCACTGCGTCACGTTCTCGGCGATGGCCCGGGTCGACTTCATCGCCGCCTGGCTGAGCTGCGCATAGCTCGCGATCTCGCGCTGCACCCGCTGGCCCTCGGCATGCAGCAGCTCGCGCAGGCTCTCGAGCTCCCCGATCAGGTTCTCGATCTCCGACAGCGAGGTGCCGGCGACGCGCTGGATCAGCGTGGTGACGCTGTTCACCGCTGCATCGGCGTCGATCGAGGCCTCGGCCGTGGCGGCCGCATTGGGGCGGCGCAGATAGGCGATATCGTTACGGACGAAATCACGAATGCCGGCCTCGACTTCGGAGACCGCGGCCAGATCCGTATCCAGCTCGGCTTCAGTTCCATCGATCTTGTCCGGACGAATGACATTCATCGGCTAATTCCTCATTTCGCGTTCAAGCGAGCGCGGTGTCCCCGCACGACGAACTTCTCAAAGCCTATCAGTGCGGCCAAATTGGGCCGCACCGCGGCGAAGCTGCGGCGATCGTTCGATCATTCGTGGCGGGCTGCCGCAATGGTGAACGTCACCAGCTCCGCTTGAAGCCGGCCGAGATGCTCTTGCTGGTGCCGCCCTGCGCGGTCTCGCTGACCGAGCCGGAGACGCTGAGACCATCCGATAGCTTCTGCTCGGCGCCGACCTTGCGCAGCCATTTGTCGTCGCCCGACGACAAGGTCTGTCCTGCGGTGACGCTGGTGCCGGTGTCGCCAATGGAGAGCCTGGCGGACTGCTCGGTGTCGAAGCTGCGGCTGGTCTTCGGCGCCGCGCCGGGAATCGGCACCATGCCCTGCTGGGTGACGTTGTAGCCGTTCTGCAGGGTCAGATTGTAGTGATCGATCGGCACCGCCTTGGTGATGGTGGTGCCGAGCCGGCTCTGATCCGAGCCGGGATCGACGCGGGCCTCGATGGCGGTCTTGTCCCAGATCGCGCCGGCACCCGGCGCGGTGACGGCCGCCCAGGCCGAGCCGCCGGACTCCGGAGCATTGCCGCCGTTCTCGGCCTTCTCCGCCAGCAATTCCGACATCGTGGTCGGCTGCCGCGCGACCGTCATGTCGGCGCCGACGCGGGCGTCCCAGAACGGCGACACCGACTGCTTGACCGACACGCCCGAGGCAAGGCTGCCCTTGTTCTGGTTCGACCAGTCGAGCGCGGCGGCCTTCTCGGCGGCGGCCTTGCGCTTCGCCGCGGCAGCGGCCTCGGGACGGTCGAGAAAGGTGGTGTCGTCGATCGCGAGCTGGCTCCAGTCGAGCTTCTCGACGTCGATGTCCTGCATCGGGTCGGCTGCCGCCACCTGGTCCTCGGACTTGTCCTCGTCCTCGGGCTCCGGCGCGATCTGCTGCCACGGCGCGATCTGCAGCGGCTGCGGCGCCTGCATCAGCGTCTGCGCATCGGCGGCGGACGCAAGAAGCCCGAAGCCGGCCGTGAAAACCGCCAGCGCGCAACCATACGATGTCATGAGAGCAACCCCCGCCGCCCGAACCTGTGTGCCGGAATATGGTGGAATCTTGGCGCAAAATTATGGCTGCGCCAGTCACGATGTGTTGGGTTGCCGGTGACTGTGACCACAATCCAACAGGCAGGGCGGCTCAGGCGAAGCTGCCGATGCGCGGCAGGTCGATCGGGCGGCCGAGCGTCTGCTCGACCAGGTCGAACGTATCGATCAGGATCCGCAGCCGGGCGAGCTTGCCGGCGCGGAATTGCATGAATTGCGCGAGCCGCGCCGTGATCGGCTTGTCGGAATCCTGCGCCGTCATCGCGCAGCGGACCATGGTCGCCGCGCTGGTCTCGTCCAGCATCAGGGTCTCGCGCTCGATCCGCCGGATGCTCACATGCTCGGCGATCTGCCTGACGGCGTCGAGCACGGCGGCGCGGCCGTGCCGGGCGCCGAGGAAGGGAAACATGTCGATCGGGCCGTAGATGGCCCAGTCGATGTCGTCGTCGAGAAGCGCGGCGAAATCGTCGAAATGGCGGTCGTTGATCGCGCCATGCAATGCGCGCGACAGACGCCAGAGGCTGTGCTCCGTCATCGGGTCGGGATCCTGAACTGGCTTGCGAGGGGGCGCGCCGGCCTTGAGGCGACGTCGAAACGACGTCGCGCCGGGGCGCCGAATCTATCTCTCTTACGCCTCACATAAATCAACCACCTGCGCGCGCAATGGTTGTTTTTGCATTGCACAAATGCGCGCCGCTACCGGTCCCGCGCGCGGGCGCCGGGGCCGTCAGCGTCCTTCGTGCTGCAACCGCTGCTGCGCGATCGCGACCTCGTGCTCCCGGAAGGCGGCCAGGCCGAACAGGGTCGCGCCGGCGAGACCGCCGATCAGGGCGCCGAGCGGCATGAAGGTGAAGAACACCAGCATGCCCGCATAGCCTTCGAACTCGCTGGTGTTGAACAGCTCGATCCAGGCCAGTCCAAGCCCGATTCCAATCGTCGCGCCGCCGACGACGCCCATCACCAGTCCGGCCATCGCCAGGAATGCTATTCTCATGTCACCGATGCCCCGTATACCACCGCTGATGGGGTGCGGAGCCGGGGCCACAGGTTCAAGGCAATGCAGCAGCCGTCGGTGACGTTTGCGTGATCGGCAGGCTCGGCCCGTCGTCGGCCACGGCTGCGCCGGCGTCAGGGCCGGGCGGCGCCCGCGATCAGCAGCCGGCTGAGATCGCATTCCAGCACCTGCTGCACCAGGTCGTAGGTGTCCATGATCTCGCGGATGCGGGCGACGCGGCCGTCGCGCAGCGTATAGAAGGCGGCGAGGTCGTACTGCACGATGCGGTCGTTGTCGCGCTTGCGCAGGAAGATGCGCAGATCGACGGCGACCTGGTCGGCTTCGCAGATCATGGTCTTGATCTCGTGCCGGACCTCGGCATAGCGGCTGCGGGACGTCTCCCACATCTGCCGCACCTCGGCCTTGCCCCGGCGGCGGCCGAGATGGGGGAAGATGTCGATCGGCGCCGAGGCGAAGTGCTCGATGTCGTCGGTGCACTGCGCCAGCACGCTGTCGAAATCGCCGGCGGCATGGGCCTCGAGCAGCCTGCGCACACGCTGCTTGTTGATGTGCTCGATCATCCTGTCTCCACTGACGGGACTACCCGCGTCGGCGATGTCGTTCTGGAGATGCCGGCGCGCGGCCGTCAACCACCTGTGTAACCGTCGGCCAGCTCTATGCGCCGGTACGGTGAACGGAAGCTTGGCGGGTGATCGCGTCACGATCATGTCTGGGGGGCGTCTCTCAGCTCATCCAGCTGATCTCTCAGCTTCTGGGTCATCACCGCGCGCGACAAGGTTCGCGCAACGCGTCATGCCGGTTGCGAGCCGGGAACCGGCCCGCGGCGTCGCCGTTACCCCGCACCAATCCAAGCGGAGCTCGATCATGACGATGTCGATCACGAAGACCATGCTGGCCGCCTCGGTCGCAGCGCTGGCGCTGCTGTCGACGCAGGCCGCCGAGGCCAAGGGGTGCATCAAGGGCGCCATCGTCGGCGGCGTCGCCGGCCATTATGCCGGTCATCACGGCGTGCTCGGCGCCGCCGCCGGCTGTCTCTACGGCCGTCACCGCGCCAACGAGCAGGAGCGTCAGCAGCAGCAGGGCCAGGTCAACGGGCAGGGCCGGACCTAGTCGATGCGGCGCGCCGCTCGTCTGCGGCGTGCCTCCGCCTCGGCCCGGAGACGGTGCCCGGCGTGACAGGTCTCACGGTCCGCGCCGGACGTGGCGGCTAGACGGGAGCGGTCTGGTCCTCGCCGAGGGCCGCCGCAACCGGATGTCCAGGCCATGCTCACCGTCGCCTCCCCCAGCACCTCCGCGCCGAAGGCGGCGCTGCTCAATTGGCTCGAAGGCATGGCGCTGACCGCGCTGTTCCAGGCCATCCCGACCTACGCCGGCGCCGCGCTGATCCTCAAGCTCGCGCACTGCACCGCGCTGCGGCCGGGGATCATCGGCTTCGTCGCGAGCGCGACCATCATCCACGTGCTCATGACCTCGGCGGCAGGCCCGCGCTTTCAGCGCATGCTCAGGCAGGCCTACGCGGCGGAGTTCTACGACGCAACGCTCGGCCTCGCCGACAAGGTGCTGCGCTGGCGCACGCAGCCCGAGGGATCGCTGCAACTGTTGAGCTCGACCGTGATGCTGGCGCTGCTGTCGGTCGCGGTGCTGGCGATGGGGTGACGCGGGCGCCGTCCCGCGAAGCATGGCGTCAGCTTCGGCGTAGCGCTCGTGTGCGCCCCGGCTCGTCCGACACGTCGGCGAGGACGGCGCGCGTCTGTCTCAACCAACTCCGTCGTCGTCCCGGCGAACGCCGGGACCCATACCCCCAGGGAGCGGTTTGAGGCAAATTGGTCATGGGCATTTTCCCATCACGTCCGCCGCTGCGTATGGATCCCGGATCGGCGCCGCGACCCGCTGGCGCGCGTCACGGCTTGTCCGGGACGACAGCGGTGGGTTTGGCGGATTTACGATTCAAACAGCGATCGAGTTGAAGACATGAGGACGTGATCTCGCGGCGAGATTCGCCCGAGTGATGCATCGAACACGTCCCTCGCAAATCATGCAGAGGGCGCAGGGAATGCCGGGTGAAGGCCTCACCCATGGCCCGCCTGCGAAAAAAAAGCAGGCGGCAGGTACCACAGGCAAAGCCGAACACTCCGGCATTCCCTGCGCGACGGTCTTCACGCTTATACGCAGTCTCCCTGGTGCGCCGGGCTTGTTGGCCACCATCCCCAGCGCAATGCGCTAGCATTGCGCCAGGTTGATACCAGCGTCGGGGTATCAGGACGCTGCGACTTCACGTCCGTGCCAAGCCGTTCGTCCGCGCATCCGAAGACACGCTGCGACTTGATCGCGGCCATCGCATCCCCACCTCGCGTGTCGTGACGATCGCGCGCTACGCCCCTCTGCGATGAGGCGGGATGCGGGGGAGATAATCATGATTTCCGATAAAACGCAATATGTTTTTATTTTTCGGAATAAGCGCTGGGTCTTTCGCTTGTCAGGCCGGTTATCTGGCGGAGCTGGTTCGGTTGCCTCAGGACCGCTCGGCATCCTGAGGCCAATGAAAAAATCGCTGTCTCGATTTGAGGGCGGAGTGTCGCTGAAGTGATTGCCTCGTGCCGAGCAGCCCTCTGCAGCCTTCTCGCGAGGGCAACCGTCTTGCTGGCGTTATGGCCACTGGCGGTAAGCGGTCTGCCGACTGAAATCCTCGCCTATATCTACAATGTAAGGCTTCGTCGGTCACGGCGAGGAAATCGCCTCAACAGTTAGGCGCCTCTCCCTCCCCCGACTACTCGGATAGTTTGATTTTAAAGATCTACAATC
Source organism: Bradyrhizobium sp. SZCCHNR1015 (assembly GCF_032489875.1). Taxonomy (NCBI): domain Bacteria; kingdom Pseudomonadati; phylum Pseudomonadota; class Alphaproteobacteria; order Hyphomicrobiales; family Nitrobacteraceae; genus Bradyrhizobium; species Bradyrhizobium sp. SZCCHNR1015. The sequence continues at coordinate 229,622 of NZ_JAUEYW010000006.1, read as the reverse complement.
TATGATAGATTTCGGACGTTTGAAGTTGTAAAGGGCCGCCGAGGCTGTTCTTGAGATGACAGCGTCGGTCTGATGCACCCACGTCCTATTGATTTTCAGGAATGAATACTGGCGAAGGACTAACGGATGTCTATGCAGACGGTACCGTCGGGATCCACCGGTGGAGGCGCTGGTTCGAAATCATTGAGTGGCTTCGCGGTTCAGATGCAGGAACAAGAGTTCTGGTGCTGGGCTGCCGTGAGCGCGAGCGTCGCCATCTTCTACGGTGCGGTCAATCGGACACAATGCGAAGTTGCTTCAGGTGAACTGGCACCTTTGGATTGCTGTGGGGTGGATGCGAGCGGTGCATGCAATCGGGCGTGGTACCTGGACCGCGCGCTCACTCGCGTTGGTCACTTTGCCGGTCTCATTCTCTCCGACATATCCTTCGCGGACCTCGTGAGCGAAATGAATGCTGATCGGCCATTAGGTTGCCGGATACAGTGGGCCGGCGGCTTTGGCGCCCACTTTGTCGGAGTGGGCGGATGGTCCCGGGATGGTACGGGCCTGGAGTATGTGGAGGTTCACGATCCATTTTACGGCTTCGTTCAAATCGCATACAACGATTTTTGCTCGTCTTACCGTTCTCCCGGAGACACATGGACGCATACGTATTTTACTTCTGCAACTCCTAGCCCCGTGGCCGGCGGCCCTGTCGCGGACGCTCCGCTTTCGGCGTAATGGGATCGTAAAAAGGGACTCCCGATATGACTATTGTCAGTCGTCTTGGTCCGTCTGGCGGGGTGGCTGCGGTGAACGCCGCTCTCCCGCATTTGTTGTCCAGGGGCCCTCGAAGCAGCAGTTCTACGCTCGGCGGCGCCAAGAAAGTTCATAACAAAGGTGCGATCCCGCTTTTTCTGATTAGTCCAGCAGACGCACTAAAATCTGATTTTCTGCACAAGAGCGATCCCACGGCGTGGCGATATCCGATCGTTTGGGCAGGCGGCATAGCCTTGGCTGACGTCCGAGCCGATAAAGCTCCTCCAAATCTCTCAGCGCTTATTCGCGGACCTGTGGCCGAGCGCTTTTTCAAAGCGACGGAGATAGTGAAGCGGGAGTATGAATCCTCGAGTGAAGAGTATGAGGTCAGAGCGCTGGAGGTGCCTGCAATGTATGTGACGGCACTATGGCTACATGAGGCTCGCGGGTTTGAGGATATTTTCTTTCCAATAGCAGAAGGCAAAATCGAGCCAAGCATAGATGGCAGAGGTATAGAAGATGATCCGCATTTCCTCGATCGACTGAAAGAAGCGGCACAAGATCGCTTCGCTATCGCCGTCCCGTCTTCTCCTCATCGACGCGGTTTCTAGAATTGTTGCGGTCGACTCAATAGTCGCGCATGATTTGATGATCTCGTTTAATCAGTGTGGCTTTCCGTAAGGTTTGTGTTCACCGCTTCTTCCACCCGCCCCGCTTCCCCGGTGCGCCACCCGTCGACCGCGGCGCAGGGCCGAATTCGGGGCCGGACTCGCGGGAGTTGGTCGGCTGGATGATCTTGCTGCTGCTGCCGAACGGCTTTGCCGGCAGCTTGGCGTTGGGGCGGTAGGGCAGGGATTCCGGGCCGTGCATCTCGTCGAGATGGGGCTTGTGGACTTTGGAGCTGGTGCTGCGTGAGGCGCCGCCGGTGATCTCGTCGACCGAGGGCAGCAGTGGATCGTGGTCGCGAGACTTTGCGCCGCCACGACCGCCGCGACTCGCGGGCCCCCCTCCCTGACCCTCCCCCACGAGGGGGGAGGGAACGGAGGGACCGCCGGCGCGGCTTGATGAACTGCGGCTGGAGCCACCCCGGCCCTTCAAGGCCGCCGTCGGCAAATTGGCGGCGTCGCCGTATTTCTTGGTGCCGGCGTAGGCGCCGGCTTTGCCTTGGACGGTGCGCTGCTTGGCGGTGGGGTCGTCGACGACGGCGAGTTCGGTGGCGCGGAGGCGTTTAACCTCGTCGCGGAGGCGAGCGGCTTCCTCGAAGTTGAGATCGGCGGCGGCTTCGCGCATGCGGGTTTCGAGGTCGGCCAGGACGGCCTCGAAATTGTGCCCGATGGAGATGACGTCGTCGGTGGTGGTGCCGCCGCCGGTCTCGATCAGCACGTGGTCGCGCTCGTACACCGAGTTGAGGATGTCGCCGATCGACTTCTTGACGCTCTCAGGCGTGATGCCATTGATGGTGTTGTACTCGACCTGCTTCTCGCGGCGGCGGTTGGTCTCGGCGATGGCGCGCTCCATCGAGCCGGTCATCTGGTCGGCGTAGAGGATCACCTTGCCGTCGACGTTGCGCGCGGCGCGGCCGATGGTCTGGATCAGCGAGGTCTCGCTGCGCAGAAAACCTTCCTTGTCGGCGTCGAGGATGGCGACCAGCGCGCATTCGGGAATGTCGAGGCCCTCGCGCAGCAGGTTGATGCCGACCAGCGCGTCGAAGGCGCCGAGGCGGAGATCGCGGATGATCTCGATGCGCTCGATGGTGTCGATGTCCGAGTGCATGTAGCGGACGCGGATGCCCTGCTCGTGCAGATATTCGGTGAGGTCCTCGGCCATGCGCTTGGTCAGCACCGTGATCAGCGAGCGATAGCCCGCCTGCGCGGTGGCGCGGACCTCGCCGAGGAGATCGTCGACCTGGGTGCGGGCGGGCCGGATGTTGACGGGAGGATCGATCAGGCCCGTGGGGCGGATGACCTGCTCGACGAACACGCCGCCGGCCTCGTTCAGCTCCCAGCCGCCGGGCGTCGCCGACACCGCCACGGTCTGCGGCCGCATCATGTCCCACTCCTCGAACCGCAGCGGGCGGTTGTCCATGCAGGACGGCAGGCGGAAGCCGTATTCGGCCAACGTCGCCTTGCGGCGGAAGTCACCGCGGAACATGCCGCCGATCTGCGGCACCGTGACGTGGCTCTCGTCGGCGAACACCAGCGCGTTGTCGGGGACGTATTCGAACAGGGTCGGCGGCGGCTCGCCGGGCAGGCGTCCGGTCAGATACCGCGAGTAGTTCTCGATGCCGGCGCAGCTCCCCGTCGCCTCCATCATCTCCAAGTCGAAGGTGGTGCGCTGCTCCAGCCGCTGCGCCTCGAGCAGGCGGCCCTGCGCGTGCAACTGGTCGAGCCGCACCTTCAGCTCGGACTTGATCGACTTCATCGCCTGCACCAGGGTCGGGCGCGGCGTCACATAGTGCGAATTGGCGTAGACCTTGATGAACTCCAGCTCGTCCTGCTTGTGGCCGGTGAGCGGATCGAACTCCTCGATATTCTCGACGGTGTCGCCGAACAGGTTCACGCGCCAGGCGCGGTCCTCATAGTGCGCCGGGAAGATGTCGATGACGTCGCCGCGAACGCGGAAGGTGCCGCGGGTGAAATCGTGCTGGGTGCGCTTGTATTGCAAAGCGACGAGGTCGGCGATGAGCTGGCGCTGGTCGATGCGCTCGCCCTTCTTCAGCGCGAAGGTCATCGCGGTGTAGGTCTCGACCGAGCCGATACCGTAGATGCACGACACCGAGGCGACGATGATGACGTCGTCGCGCTCCAAGAGCGCCCGCGTCGCCGAGTGGCGCATGCGGTCGATCTGCTCGTTGATCGAGGAATCCTTCTCGATATAGGTGTCGGTGCGCGGGACGTAGGCCTCGGGCTGGTAGTAGTCGTAATAGGAGACGAAATACTCGACGGCGTTGTCGGGGAAGAAGCTCTTGAACTCGCCATAGAGCTGCGCGGCCAGCGTCTTGTTCGGCGCCAGGATGATGGCCGGGCGCTGCGTCGCCTCGATCACCTTGGCCATGGTGTAGGTCTTGCCGGAGCCGGTGACGCCGAGCAGCACCTGGGTGCGGTCGTTGCGCGCGATGCCCTCGACCAATTCCTTGATCGCCTGCGGCTGGTCGCCCTTGGGCTCGTAGGCCGATTTGATCTCGAAGCGGACGCCGCCTTCCGACTTCTCCGGGCGGGGCGGCCGGTGCGGCGTCCACACCTTGAGCGAGCCGTCGTCCTTGCGGAACTCGGGACGGCCCTCGCGGATCAGCGACTCCAGCGCTTCCGCCGTGGCCTTGACGCCGAGCGCCTCCATCTTGCTGCGCGGCGGGTGGGCGAGCGCTTCCTCGTCGTCCTCGGCCGTGGGCAGGCCGAGCTGCCGCGCCAACTCGGGATCGAGCGTCGGGATGGTGGCGGCGGTGCCATAATTGGCCTGCGGCGCTTCGGCGAGGCCGGAAGCGCCAGGCTTGTCAGAGGGCGCGTCCGCTTGCGCCGCGGCGCTCCCTCCCCCCTTGTGGGGGAGGGGTGGGGAGGGGGGTACTCCGGCACGAGCTGCGTCTGAGTCGTCAGCCAGCGCGGGAGGCGGCGCAGGTCGCGCTGCCACGCTCTCCTCCTCTCCCCCTTGCGGGGAGGAGGCGGGGGTGGATTCACGGGCAGTGTTGCTTGGGGCACCCCCCTCCCCAGCCCTCCCCCACAAGGGGGGAGGGAGCGCAGCGTCCTGCTGGGCTGAAGCTCGTGACGTGTCACGGACGGACGACCGCTCCCCCGCCGGCTGCGGATTCGGCCGCAGCGGCATGGGCCGCGCCGACGCGTCGCCGGTCGCGACATCCGCGCTCCTGCCCTTGGTCGACGCCCGCGCGCGATGCGCGGCGGCCTCGCCGCCGCTGCGGCGGTCCCAGGAATTGTCCGGCGGAGGCTGCAGTCCCGTTGAGGAACCGATGCCGCTCTCGCCGCGGTTGATGGCGGGATTGAGCAGCTCGGCGAGCGCGGGCCCGATCGGCTGCACGTCGGGCCGGTGCGCTTTCGATTTCGGAGTTCGGCCGGGCTTCTTGGGGGTGTCGGGGGTCTTCGCCATCGCCCGAATATGGGACGGATGAGGCCGACTTGAAAGAGTGATCGGGCGCCCCCTCCAGCCCTGCTGACAGCATGGTGGCAGCAGGACGCCGCGATGCGCATGCGCGCGGACGACCACGCGCGTTCAATGAGCGCGATGGCGTTCCCGCGACGCCGTGCCGATGGTCAATGCCGGGTCGGCTGCTCGACGATGTCGAGATGCACGCCGTGGCAGGCGACGCATTGCAGGGCCCAGTACTCGGAACCGCCGCGGCCGTTGATGACGCTCAGGACGCTCAGCTCTGCATCGCAGTCCGGGCATCGCGTACGCACCGAAAAAGCGAGGTGTTTGACGGCAGGCTCAGCCATGAATTGCAGTCCGCATTACGAATACACTCGGCATTTCGAATTGGCGTTTGGAATGTTGGCTTGGAACCGTCTGGCCGCGCGGGTGGACTCTCGGGGACTTCACTCTCGGAGATTGTTCCACGTCGCGCTATCCGTCTTTTCCCGGGGTTCGGTCGATATCCTCCGTCGCGTGCCTCAAAGTGCGCCGAATCGGTTTGCAGGTGTCAGCCCCACCGCTTGCGAAAGCGGTCGATATGGCTTTTCGCGTCGGCAATCGCCATGTCCGCATCGGACCAGGCGAAGCCGACTTCGAGCGAGGGGAACGAAACGCCATTGATCACCACCGGGGTCATGTCCGCGCGGCGGATCCGCGCGTGCCACAAGCCGCGTCCTGCTTCGAACGGCTCGATGGCGAAGTCCTCGTACAAATACGTCATTGCGCAGTCCTGGATGTCCCGAACGGCAACGACAGCATGAATTGGTCCGATCATTTGTGAACAGGTTCACACGTCCGCGTCTTTTTTGATCGCGTCCCTGCGTTGAGAATTCCGGGTCGCGGGCTGTGACGCCGCGCGCATGATCCAGCGCCGGAACGCGGCGAAATCACGTTGGCCGGCCTGGAAATGTCGGTAGACAAGATACCAGCGCTCGCCTTTCGGGACGGTCAGTGCGAACGGTGCAACCAGGCGTCCCGCGGCGAGATCGTCGTCGATATAGGGCCGGATGCCCATGGCGACGCCGAGACCGTCGATTGCGGCCTGCAGCGCATGTCCATAGTACTGGAACTCAGTGCCGCGCGCGCTGACGCGCGTGATGCCCGCGGCCTTCAGCCACAGCGCCCAGTCCTCGGCGGCGTGCGACACCCGCAGCAGGCTCGGTCCCTTGAGATCCGCCGGCTTCTTCAAGGTCGCGGCGAGCCGCGGCGTGCACACCGGCACGAGATCGGCGGCGAACAGCGGCTCGGCGACGAGGCCCGGCCAGGCGCCGTCGCCGAGCTTGATGCCGCAGCTCCAATCGTCGCCGAACGGCACCGCCGCTCCGCCGGTGGTGATGCGGACCTCGATGTCCGGCTGCTCGGTGCTGAAATCGGCGAGCCGCGGGATCAGCCATTTCATCGCGAAGGTCGGCCCGACGCCGAGCGTCAGCACCCGCATCGACGACGGCGCCATGATCTGCGCGGTCAGGCTCGACAGCGCGTCGAAGATCGGCGTCAGCCCGCTCTGATAGGCGCGGCCGGCGGCGGTCAGCGCTAGCCGGTTGGCCTTGCGCTCGAACAGCACCACGCCGAGCCGCTGCTCGAGCAGGTTGACCATGCGGCTGATCGCAGCCGCGGAGACGTTGAGCTCGCTGCCTGCCGCGGCGAAGCTGCCGGTGCGCGCCGCCGCCTCGAACGCCTTGATGCCGTTGAGGAACAGCAGCCGTCTCATCGCGCCCTCAGGAAAACTGATGGAGGGCAAGATAACTCGGTTTGTGCCGATATCGCCAGTGCGACAAATTGCATGGCGAGGAGCTCAGCCATGACACCCGCCCTGATTGCAGCGCTCGGATTGCTGATGGTGGCGACGGCGTTCCTGTCGGGCCTGTTCGGCATGGCGGGCGGGCTGATCCTGATCGGCGTGCTGCTGGCGATCATGCCGCTGCCGGCAGCGATGGTGCTGCACGCGGCGACGCAGATGGCGTCGAACGGCTGGCGCGCGGTGCTGTGGCGCCGACACATCCGCTGGCGGCCGGTCGCGGTGTATCTCGTCGGCTGCGCGCTGGCGCTCGGCCTGTGGTCGCTGATCCGCTACGTGCCGGACACGCCGATGGCGCTGCTGCTGCTCGGCATCACGCCGTTCATGGCGCGGCTGATGCCGCCGAGCCTGAAGCCCGATCCGGACAGTGTCTGGCAGGGCGCGATCTACGGCACGATCTGCATGGGGCTGATGCTGATGACCGGCGTGTCCGGGCCGCTGCTCGACACGTTCTTTCTCGGTGCGCGGTTCGATCGCAGGTCGATCGTCGCCACCAAGGCGACGTGCCAGGTCGCGAGCCATCTCACCAAGCTGATCTATTTCGGCGGCATCATCGACCAGGCCGCGGGTCTCGATCCGGTGCTCGCGCTCGTCGCCGTCGGGGCGTCGATGCTCGGCACCAGCCTGGCGCGGCGGCTCCTGGAGGCGATGAGCGAGCAGCAGTTCCGCACCTGGGCCAACCGCATCATCACGGCGGTGGCGAGCTATTACATCCTCTACGGCGGCTGGCTGCTGCTGGCCGCGCAGAGCTCGGCGGCGGAGTGAGGCGAGAATGGCCGTATCGGCAGATCCCCTGGTGCTGGACTTCGTCGAGTGGATCGCGCGCGCGCCGCGCCGCCACGCCGAGGTGGTGGCGACGTGGCGGACGAGCTGCCCGCGGCTGACGGTGTGGGAAGATGCCGCCGATCTCGGCTATGTCACGCGCGAGGCGATCGCGGGCGTCGGCATCTTCATCGTCGTCACCGACGCCGGCGCGCAGCTGCTGCGCGACAACGGCCGCGTGGTGCGCTAGAACGGTCCGGACGTGAAGGAAGGACCGGGAATGGCCGTGAAGCTGTATGAACTCGTCGGGACCGATGCGGGCCGCCCGTTCAGTCCGTTCTGCTGGCGCACGCGGATGGCGCTGGCGCACAAGGGGCTGAGCGCCGATACGATTCCGTGGCGCTTCACCGAGAAGAGCGCGATCGCCCCGCATGGCTCGGAGAAGGTGCCGGTCATGCTCGACGGCGACCGCGCGGTGGCCGATTCCTGGGCGATCGCCAACTACCTCGAGGACACCTATCCGGACCGGCCGTCGCTGTTCGGCGGCGCCGGCGGCCGCGCGATGGCGCGCTTCATGAATGCCTGGGGCGACATCGCCATCGTCGGCGGCATCTTCCCGCTGATCATCGCCGACATTCCGAAGAACCTCGCCGCCGCGGATGCCGACTACTTCCGCAAATCGCGCGAGGCGCGGTTCGGCAAGAGCCTCGAAGAGGTCATGGCCGCGCGCGACCAGGCCGTCATCGGCTTCCGCAGGTCGTTGGAGCCGCTGCGCCAGACCTTGAAGACGCAGGCCTTCATCGGCGGCGATGCGCCCGATTATGCCGACTACATCGTGTTCGGCGGCTTCCAGTGGGCGCGCGTGGTGAGCCCGTTCCGGCTGCTCGAGGAGAGCGACAGCGTCCATGCCTGGCGCGAGCGGCTGCTCGATGCGTTCGACGGGCTGGCGCGCAAGTCGCCCGGCCATCCGGTCTAGCTGGGGACCCGCGGCGGCCGGCGCTCGCGCCAGGCCGCCAGCCCGTCGGCGAGATCGCGGCTGCCGACCAGGCTCGCGAACTGCTCGCTCTCGACCTGCAGCCCTTCGCCAATCGTCATGTTGAGCCCGCGCGTCGCGGCGGTGATGATGCTCCCGACCGTGTCCGGCCCATGGCGGATGATGCGTTGCGCCAGCGCGCGCGCCGCCGGCAACAGCTCGTCATGCGGCACGACGGCGTTGACGAGCCCGATCTCCAGCGCGCGCTGCGCCGGGACAGAATCGCCGGTCAGCAGCAGCTCGAGCCCGCGCTTACGGCCGACCAGCCGCGGCAGCCGCTGCGTGCCGCCGAAGGTCGGCGGCATGCCGAGCCTGATCTCGGGCTTGGCGAAGCTGGCGCGCTCGCTCGCCACCGCCAGATGCACCGCCTCGGTGATCTCGCAGCCGCCGCCGAAGGCGAGCCCGTTGACCGCCGCGATGACCGGCTTGCGGAACGCCTCAAGCCGCGCCGTCATCGCCTGGCCGCGCCGGACGAAGTCGCGCAGCGCCGCGGCACGCCCCTGGCGGACGCTCGCGGTGAATTCGTCGATGTCGGCGCCGGCTGAGAAGGCGCGTTGCCCGGCGCCGGTGAGGATCACGGCCCTGACGCCGGCATCGGTCTCGATGCGGTCGAGCGCGGCCATCAATCGATCGATCAGCGCGTAGCTGAGCGCGTTCAGCCGCTGCGGCCGGTTCAGCGTGATCACGGCGATGCGGTCGGAGATGTCGAGCAGGATGAGGTCGGTCATGGCCTCTCGCAGGCTGAAGGGTGGAGCAGGCGGAGACTAGGCGCCGCGGCCGCCGAGGTATATTCACTGGTCAGTATACATTGGACGCCGCCATGCCCCGTTCCTCCGATCCCACGCCCGCCCGCATCGTCGCCGCCGCGAGCCGGCTGTTCTATGCCGAGGGCATCCGCGCCGTCAGCGTCGATGCGGTGGCGGAGAAGGCGGGGGTCACCAAGAAGACGCTGTACTATCATTTCCGCAGCAAGGACGATCTCGTCGCGGCCTATCTCGCCGCGCGCGACCAGCCGAACCTGGCGCTGTTCAAGCGCTGGTTCGACGAGACCGACGGCGCGCTGCCCGACAAGATCGCCGGGATCTTCAACCAGCTCGCCCGCGCCGCGCGGCATCCGAAATGGCGCGGCTGCGGCTTCCTGCGCACCACCGCGGAGCTCGCCAATCTGCCCGGCCATCCCGCCATCAGGATCGGCGCCGCCCACAAGAAGAAGTTCGAGGCCTGGCTGCAGGCGATCTTCGCAGAGCAGGGAATTGCCGAAGCGGACGCGCTCGCCCGCCAGATGCTGCTGCTGCTCGACGGCGCGTTCGCCGTCGTGCTGCTGCATCGCGACCCCAGCTACATGGAAACCGCGGGCGCGGCGGCACGGACGCTGATCGCCGCGACCCTGCCGAAGGGCAAGCGGTCCGCGTCGCGCGCAACCCTCAGCCGGCGCAGCCGCGTCCCCTGACCTGTTCGCCGCGGACGACCGTGGCGACCATCTGGCTCGCCATGCCGTCGAAATCGGATGGCTTGATGTAGCCGGCGGCGTAGGCTTCCTGCGTGAGCCGTTCGATCCTTCGATCCTCGGCGGTCGTCCATACGCCGGCGATATAGGCGGCGCCGGCCGGACCATAGGTCTCGGGGTAGCGCTCGTTCTGGTTCTGCCGATGATAGTAGTAGTGGTTGAGACCGCTGATGAAGTTGTCGCGCTTGGCGCCGCAGCGGTCGCTCCAGGCGAGGTCGAGCGACTTCAGCGCGTCTTCGCGCTGCGAGCGCCGGGCGTCCTCGGTGTATTTCTCGTGGTCCTGAAACTCCGCGCCGGTGACGGGCGGAAACGCCGCCGTGGTCGGCGCGTCTGTCAGGAACAGCCGTCCGCCGACCTGCCAGACGACGATGGCCGCAATGATGAAGATCAGCCGGTTCATGGCAGCGCCCGTTGCTATCGCCGGTCCCGTTGCGCCTGCCTCGTCCGGCACACCGCCGACTCGTCGGACCAGAAAGCGGGGCCGGCGAAGTGCGGGACCTCCTCGCGCACATCAGCCGGAAAGTCCGCCTTGGTGATGCCCTTCTCCTCGAAGGCTTCGAACAACGCCTCCTTCACGCGCTGATCGAGCGGCGTGCCGACGCTGTCGGCCGCCTCCCGAAGCGATTTGTCGGTGCAGATTTTCGCGCCCCAGAACTGCCGCTTGCAGTCCAGCTTGGCAACATAGGCCCGCGTGTAGGCCGTCAGTGCGTCGACCAGGTTCTGCTTCATGGTTGTGTCGCAGGGCGACAGCTTGTAGGCCGTCGCGGCCTGCAACGCGTCCATGCGTAAAACGTCCAGCTTGGGATTCTTGTCGCTCTGCGAGGTGTGCTGCGCGAGCCACGCCTTGCGCTCGAACTCCTTCGATTCTGGGCCGCCGAAGGTCCTGTCGACCGTCGGGGAGAGGGGAGCCACGACCGCCACGGTCCCGGGCGTCGGCGCAGCGAGATTTGATGCGGCTTCAATCGAAGCTGTCTGCATCATGCCCCGCCACGGTCCATCCGGAAGCGGAAACCCCCTGACCGCCCAACTCACACCAGCGAACGCAGCCAAGAATGCCGCACCTGCGGCGCCAATGAATCGCAACATGAAATAAGCCCATCCACCAACGCCGTGCACGGTAGGGCGTGCGGGTTAATGCATCCGATAGGGCCGTGGGCACCGGCGCAACGACGTGAACCGATTGTGACCATGTTCGGTCGCGTTTGAAGACAATGGCAAAGCTGTACGGCCGCTTCACAGGCCGCGGATCTGACGTCACATCCTGGCGGGCAGCACCGAACGGCGCGCGAGCAGCGCCATGGCGGCGTCGAGATCCGGCAGCACGGCCGCCGCATTCGCCCGCGAATGATCGTTCGGCGCCACGATGTCCGGCACCATCAAGGTGATCGCGCCGGCGGCGTACGCCGAGGCGACGCCGGGATTGGAATCCTCGATCGCGACGCAGGCTGGCGCGCGCGTCCGCAGCCGTTCCGCGGCGAGCAGATAGAGGTCCGGATGCGGTTTGGCACGGGTCACGTCGTCGCGCGTCAGCACCGCATCGAAGCGGTGGTCGATGCCGGCGAGGCCAAGGTGTTCCGCCGCCGTGCGGCGCGAGGAGGAGGTCACGACGGCCTTGGGCAGCCCGACCGCGTCGATCGCGTCGAGCAGCGCGATGACGCCGGGTTTCAGCGGCATGCCCGCCTGCAGGATCTCGATGGTCTTGGCCGCGAACAGGCGGTTGACTTCGAGCAGCGGAAAATCGTCGCCGAAATGGTCGCGCAGGGTCTGCTCGTTGTCGGGTCCGGGAATGCCGATCATCGCGTGACAGAGCTCGACGACGCCATCACTATAGCCGAGCGCATTCAGCGCTGCGATTGCCGCTTCGAGATAGACCTTCTCGGTGTCGAGCAGCGTGCCGTCCATGTCGAGCAGGACGGCTTCGACGTGCCAGCGTGTCACGAGCCCGGCTCCGGTTCGCCGGCCAGCCTCTTGAGGCAATTGATGCACAGGCAGTCCTTGAACCGGGTCTGTCCGGTCTCGGGCAGCGGCAGGCGCACGGCCTCTTCGAAGCACCAGCAGGAGCCGCCGGGATCGCAGCTGAACTCCGCGCCGCACGACTCGCAGATGAGTTGCCGCGCGGCCACGTCTGCTAAACGATTTGTCACCTTCGGAACCACGTCCGATCCACCTCTTTTCATGTCCGGTTCATCTGCGCGGGCAAGTATAGTGCGTGACAATCTGCCGCGCCATCGCAGTCTGCGGTCGCGGCAGCAAACTGCTTCGGGAGCTCCCGTGATGACGGGCCGCTGGTGAGGATGAGGCATGGCGCGTGATGCCCAGGCGGCTCTTGTCGCATTGAATCGCTTCGGCTTCGGCGCGCGTGGCGGCGCCTCGGGCGATCTCGTCAATGCGGCGTCGGACCCGCGCGGCTTCGTCAAGGCCGAGCTCGGCCGTCCCAATGGAGCGCTGCTGGAGGCGCCGGGCTTGCAGTCGACGCCCGCACTCGCCGCTGCCGTCTTCGCCTATCAGGACGAGGTCAAGCGGGCCCGCGAGGCCGCGAAGTCGGAGGCTGCGCCGCAGGACCCGTCCAGTCAGACGCGCGGCTTGTCCACGAACGGCGCGGACAAAGCCATGGCCGCGCCGCCCTCGGCAGCCCCGGCGGCCGGTGCCGACCCCGCACCCGCGATGCAGGGAGCGCCGGCAAAGCCCGCGCAGGCTCAGCAGCCGCCCAACGTCGTCCAGAAGACGTTCCGTGCTGAAGCGCTGGCGCGGCTGCAGCGCGCCGTGCTCGCCGATTGCGGCTTCACCGAGCGGCTGGTGGCGTTCTGGTCGAATCATTTCTGCATCTCAGCGGGCAAGGGCGAACTGGCGCGGATGTGGGCTGGCGCGTTCGAGCGCGAGGCGATCCGGCCGCACGTGCTCGGGCGCTTCGCCGACATGCTGAAGGCGGTCGAGCAGCATCCGGCGATGCTGTTCTTTCTCGACAACCAGGAATCGCTCGGACCGGACTCGCGCGCCGGCCAGAACCGCAAGCGCGGCCTCAACGAGAATCTCGCGCGCGAGATCATGGAGCTGCACACGCTGGGTGTCGGCGGCGGCTATAGCCAGGAGGACGTGACGTCGCTGGCGCGCATCATCACCGGCTGGAGCTTCGCCGGCCGCAACGCCCGCAACGCGGCGCCCGGCAGCTTCGTGTTCAATGCCAATGCGCATCAGCCAGGGCCGCAGACCCTGCTCGGCAAGGTCTACGGGGATGATGGCCTCGCCCAGGGCGAGGCTGCGCTCGCCGATATCGTGCGGCATCCGTCGACTGCGAAGTTCATCGCCACCAAGCTCGCGCGCCATTTCGTCGCCGATGATCCGCCGCCTGCGCTGGTCGCGCGGCTCGAGGCCGTATTCAAGAAGAGCGACGGCGATCTGAGAGCGGTGACGCTGGCGCTCGTCGATGCCGATGAAGCCTGGTCGGCACCGCTGACCAAGATCCGCTCGCCTTATGAGTTCCTGGTCGCGGGCGGCCGGCTGCTGGCGCGCGTGCCCGAGGATCCCGGCTTCTATCTCAATTCCCTGAACATGCTGGGACAGCCGCTGTGGGCGCCCGCAGGGCCGAACGGATTCGCGGATACCACCGCGATGTGGGCCGCCCCCGAGGGCATGAAGCTGCGGCTGGACATCTCCGCGCAACTCGCCGCGCGTCTCGGCAACAATCTCGATCCCCGTGATCTGCTCGATCTCGCCGCGGGAGACGCGACTTCGACGGAGACGCGGCGCACGATCGAGCGTGCGGAATCGCGCCAGCAGGCGCTGGCGCTGCTGCTGATGTCGCCGGAATTCCAGAGGAGATGACGATGGACCGGATCGCGACCTCGCTGTTGACCTCGCGTCGGCACCTGCTGCTGGCAGGCGCGTCCTTTGCCGCCTGGGGCTATCTGCCGAAATTCGCGCGGGCCGCCGATCGGCGTGATCCACGGCTGATCGTCGTGATCCTGCGCGGCGCGCTCGATGGGCTCGCCACCGTGGCGCCGGTCGGCGATCCCGACTACGCCGGGCTGCATGGCGCGATTGCGCTGACGACGGCGGGACCGAATCCGGCGCTGCCGCTCGACTCGTTCTTTGCGCTGCATCCGGCGATGCCGGAATTCGCACGCATGTATCGCGACAAGCAGGCGGCGGTGGTTCACGCGGTCGCGACACCGTATCGCGAGCGCTCGCATTTCGATGGCCAGGACGTGCTCGAAAGCGGCTTTGCCGGTCCTGGCCGCGTGCAATCGGGCTGGCTGAACCGCGCAGTCGAGGCTCTGCCACGCGGCCCCCGCGTCACGGGCGCGCTCGCGGTCGGTCCGACGGCACCGCTGGTGCTGCGCGGCGCAGCGCCCACCGTCGGCTGGGCGCCGGTGACCTTGCCGCAGGCCGATGACGACACCGCGACGCGGCTGGTGGACCTCTATGCGCATCGCGATCCCGCATTGGCGGCTGCGCTGTCGCAGGGGCTCAAGCTCGACAAGGTCGCGTTCGGCGACGACATGAAGCCGAAGCCGGGCGGCAACCAGATCGCGGCGATGCGCCAGGTCGCGCGCGGCGCGGCGAAGCTGATCGCGGCGGATGATGGTCCGCGCATCGCTGCGCTGGCGTTCGACGGCTGGGACACCCATGCCAATGAAGGCGGCGCGGTCGGCCGGCTGGCGCAACTCCTGTCGGGTCTCGATGGTGCGCTCGCCGAGTTCGAGAGCGGGCTCGGCCCGCGCTGGCGCGATACGGTCGTGATGGTCGCAACCGAGTTCGGGCGCACGGCGAAGATCAACGGCACGCAAGGCACCGATCATGGCACCGGCACCGTCGCCCTGCTCGCCGGCGGTGCGGTGAAGGGCGGGCGGGTGATCGCCGACTGGCCGACGCTGAAGATGGCCAGCCTCTACCAGGGACGCGATCTTGCGCCGACCACGGATCTGCGCGCGGTGCTCAAGGGCGTGCTCGCCGATCATCTCGGCATCGGTGAGCACGCCCTCGGCGGCGCGGTGTTTCCGGACAGCGCGGCCGTGAAGCCGATCAAGGGGCTCGTGGCGTAGGGATCGCTTGCGCCCTGTCCTGATCGGGTCCCGTAGCGTTCAACGTCGCGGCATCAGCGGCGATTGCCGCAGGCGCATTGCATCGCGAAGTCTGCTACTCCCTGGCCTGCGGCATTCATCCTCAGGAGATCAGCATGTTCATCGCCATGAATCGTTTTCGCGTTGCCAAGGGTTCGGAGGCCGCCTTCGAGCAGGTCTGGCTGTCGCGCGACAGCCATCTCGACAAGGTGCCGGGCTTCGTCGAGTTTCACTTGTTGAAGGGACCGGAAGCCGAGGACCATACGCTCTACGCCTCGCACACCATCTGGGCGTCGAAGGGGGCGTTCGAGGACTGGACCAAGTCCGAAGCCTTCCGCATGGCCCACAAGGGCGCCGGCGACAACAAGCCGCTCTATCTCGGCCCGCCGCAGTTCGAGGGCTTCGAGGTGAGGCAGACGGTGGGTGGGAAGAAGTAGGACGTTGCTCGGGATTTGGATTCGAGCTGCCGCTGCGTAGCCGGTATGCTCCCTCTCCCCGTTCTTCACGGGGAGAGGGTTGGGGTGAGGGGCAGCGGCACGGGTGGTGGTCGTCGCGCTCGCCCGGTCTCGTCAGCTCGTGCTGTATTGCAGTCTCAACGGCTTCAGCACGATGAAGACCTGCGATGAGGTACGGCACATGCGAGGACCAGATCTGAAATCCGTCGGTCTTGCTCGGCGGCTCCGCACTGCCCAGACGAACGCGGAGAACACGCTGTGGGATAAGATACGCAGCCGTCGGCTGGATGGTCACAAGTTTGTTCGGCAGCTCCCGGTCGCAGAATATATCTGCGACTTCGTTTGTCGAGAGAGGCGCCTCATCGTTGAAATTGACGGGGGACAACACAGCGAGTCTAAGCAGGATGTTGTTCGCGATCGCCGTTTAGCGGAGGAAGGCTATCGGGTTCTTCGCTTTTGGAACAACGATGTCCTAGGAAATATCGAAGGCGTTCTGACGCTGATTCAAGATGAGCTGACGCGTGAGTAGTGGGCGCTCTGGCAAGGCTGCACCGCCCGATCCGCTGCCCCTCACCCCAGCCCTCTCCCCGTGAAGAACGGGGAGAGGGAGCCCACCGATCGCACGGCAGCATCTCGCTTTCCGCTCTCAGAGGTGGCCACGCCAAAAAAATGCGGCCCCGGTCAGAGACGGCGACTGACGGGGACCGCTGAAACGCGTGACCGGTGACGGGGGATGATCAGGCGCTCGATGGAGCGTAGGCCTGCCCCGTGACGGCGGCGTGACACCGTCCGCTCACAGCGCCTTGCGGTAGACGATGAAGCCCGAGCGCTCGGCGACCTTGTCGTAGAGCGCCTGTGCCGTGGTGTTGGTCTCATGCGTCTGCCAATAGACCCGCGGCGCACCGGCCTGTCGCGCTTCGCGGTAGACCGCCTCGATCAGCGCCCGGCCGACGCCCTTGCCGCGGGCGGCCTCGCTCGTGAACAGGTCGTTGAGATAGCAGAGCGGCCCGATCGTGGTGGTGGCGCGATGAAACAGGTAGTGCGCCAGGCCGATCAGCTCGCCGCCGCTCTCGGCGACCAGGGCATGCACCGGCTCGTCGGCATCGAAGAAGCGCGACCATGTCACGGCGGTCACCTCGCTCGGCAGCGCCGTCGGCCCCGAACGGCCGTAGAAGGCGTTGTAGCCGTCCCAGAGCGGCAACCAGCGATCATGATCGTCGCGCGCGATGGCGCGCACAGTGAGGGCTTCGTGCATGAAGGCTTCGCCGTCCGTTTGAATCTCGACGGACCTTCGATACGCGCAGCCGCGCTCGCGATCAATCCGGGACGGGCGGCACCGGTTCGGCGGCGGGCGGCCGCACCAGCTCGACATAGACAGACCGATCCTCCTCGGTCAGCGGCGAGAACGAAAGCTCGCCCCGCCGCTCGATCAGGATCAGCAGTGACGCCGCCAGCAGGATCGCGAGTGCCAGGGTCACGGCAACGATTACGACCGTTGATTTCATCGCCATTTTGTGCGCGAGACAATCATCGCCTGTTGTCGCGAAAACCGCGAAGGGTTGTCAAAATGGCTTCCTGCTAAGCGGGCATCGACAAGAGGGCGCGGATCGACACCACCGCGATGGTGACGCTGACACCCAATGAGAGCGTGCTGGCCGCGATCGTTGCGACCACGGCGGTGGTCAGGCTCGGCGACAGGGTGAGCGTCGCGTCGTCGTGAAAGCCGCTGACGGGCGCCGGGAGCTCTCGGCGGAGGTCCGGCGCTAGCGGCCATGCCTGGCCGCGAACCCAACTGAACTTCGGAACGGAAGCAAGACGCCACCCGGACATGAAGTCGAAATCCCTTACCCATACATCCGCGAGCGAATCACTCGCAGAGGTAAATTCTAAGGTCGCGCTGGGCAGGATTGCGGCGGCAAATCAGAAAAAAGGGCAGAAACATGGCGTCGGCGGTGATCGTTCCCGCCATCGCGTGTATTTTCCCCGCTGTTCTACGGATAGTCGGTAGTCTTACGGTGAACGTGTCAGCCGTAGTCGGCAGCAATGCCTGCCGAATCGATCAGCGCCGGCTGCCAGTCCATCGCGACGAAGCCGGGCGTCTGCTCGACACGGCGCAGCCAGCTGCGGATCTTCGGGAAGGTCGACAGATCGAAGTCGCAGCGATCGGCGACATGGGTGTAGCCGTAGAGCGCGATGTCGGCGACCGTCAGCTGCTTCGCGGCAAAGTAGTCGTTGCTCTTGAGATGATTCTCCATCACCTGCAGCGCGGCATAGCCGCGCTCCATCCAGTCCTCCAGCGCATGGGTCTGCAGGTCGCGCCCGCCCTTGACCAGCAGCAGCCAGAAATAGGCGGCGCCGATGTTCGGCTCGAGCGCATGCTGTTCGAAGAACATCCACTGCAGCGCTTCGGCGCGCTCGATGCGCTGCTCCGGCACCAGCGGCGTGCCGCCGGCGACATACCAGAGGATCGCGTTCGATTCGGCGATGAAGCGGTCCTCGCCGACCTCCAGCAGCGGCACCTGGCCGCTGGGATTCTTGGCGAGAAAATCCGGCGTGCGGCTCTCGCCGCGCAGGATGTCGATCTCGATCGCCTGATAGGGCGCGTTCAGAAGCGCGAGCGCAAGGCGGACCTTGTAGCTGTTGCCTGACCGCTGCATCGAATAGAGCTTGTACATCCGGCCGGTTTCGAGTTCGAGGAATCAAGGGTTGGACGCATCGCGCATCCGGACGCCAGATCGTCCCGCAATGCGGCCAGACAATGATGCCGATGGGCGCAGGCTGCAAGAGCCGGCGGATGGAAAAAGTCGAAATGCGCTACTGCACTGCACTCTCGAATAACAACTTTCCAATAGATTCAAACAATCGAGATCACGCCTGCGCGATGCGCGCCTGTCCACCGATCTCGACGGCGCGATCGGTGAGTGCGCGGCGCAAGGTCAGCGCGAACAGGGCCATCAGAACGATGAGGCCCAGCGGTATCGTCGTCAGCCCTGCGACGCTGCGCGAAAGCAGCGGCACGATCCAGGCGGCCGCGAGTATGCTGAGCTCGTAGTCGCGAAAGCCGTTCGCGAGGCCGTGCCGGACGAAGAAGATGATCGCGACTGCGAGGACCACGAGGTCATAGTCGAGCACATAAGGCGTCGCCAGCAGGCTCGCGCTCGCCAGTGCCGATGCCTTGAGATCGAATGCGGCCTCGCTCTGCCACAGCCACGCAAGTGCGGCCGCGAGCGACAGCGCCAGCAGGCTCTGCAGCGCATAGGCGGACCTGACATCGGCGCCCCAATGCCGAGCGGCCGAGAACACCGACTGGATCTTCTCCCAGCCGGTGCCGCCTTGCTCGAGCACGACGCTCTGTGTGAAGGTCATCGACTGGAAGAAGGCGTGCCAGACGTCGTTGCCGAGCGCGGCGAAACTGATCGCGACCAGCGCGGCCACCGTGGCGGTTGCCGCAGCAACCGTCGGCCAGCGCGCGCCTGCGAGCAGCGCCACGGGAATGAGCACGCCGAATTGCGGCTTGTAGGCGAGCAGGCCGATCAGGATGCCGGCCGTCCACGGCCGGCCGCGCTCCATCGACAGCAGCGCGCCGCCGAGCAGCGCCGCGGTGAAGAATGCATTCTGGCCGTGACCGATGTTGACGAACACGGCGGGAAAGGCGGTCGCAACCAGCAGGGTCTCGGAGCGCGGCAGGATCGCGCGCATGACCGCGAGGTACGCGAGCAGGCTCGACACGACCCAGAGCGCGAGCCCGCCGGCATAGGGCAGCAGGGCGGTGATGGCGGCGATCGCGAAGAAGAAGGGCGGGTAGTGCCAGCCGAAGAACGGCACGTCGCGGCCGTCGAACACCGCCTTTTCCATCGCATGCTGCAGCGGCGGATCATAGGCGTCGGCCGCCTTGCCCTGAAGGGTCAGCACGCCTGCCGCATAGACGTTGGAGAAGTCGGTGCCGATCGGCTTGCCGTTGCGGTCGATCAGGCCATCGGACAGCGCGATCCAGCCGGCGATGGCCACGATCGTGACCGCGAGCAGGATCCAGCTGTAGGACTTGATCCGCGTGGCCGTCAGCCAGTCGCCGGATCGCAGGGCGTACCCGATATTGGTCATTTCGGCCTGAAACTCTGGACAATCGTGGGGGCCACGCTAGCGGGGCCGCTTTAACGTTCCCTAAAGTCTTGGGAGCCATGTGCCCAAGCTTCTTGCGATGCAGCGCCCGGGGCCTTAAAAGCAAGCGTTTCCCTGACATGACTGGTCGTGGCCCGAAAAGGGTGATCCACGACGCCTGCATAGGAGCTGATGATGTCCTTTCTCGCCGCTGCGCTCGACCGTGTGAAGCCGTCCGCGACCATCGCGGTCACGGACAAAGCGCGCGTCCTCAAAGCGGCGGGGCGCAACGTCATCGGGCTGGGCGCCGGCGAGCCGGATTTCGACACGCCCGACAACATCAAGCAGGCCGCGATCAAGGCGATCCAGGACGGCAAAACCAAGTACACCGCGGTCGACGGCATCCCCGAGCTGAAGGAAGCCATCATCGGCAAGTTCCAGCGCGAGAACGGCCTGACCTACAAGCCGAACCAGGTGATCGTCGGCGTCGGCGGCAAGCAGGTGCTGTACAATGCGCTGATGGCGACCATCAATCCCGGCGACCAGGTGATCATCCCGGCGCCGTACTGGGTCAGCTATCCCGAGATGGTGGCGCTCGCCGGCGGCGAGCCGGTGCCGGTGGTCTGCACAGCCGCGCATGGCTTCAAGCTGCAGCCGGAGGCGCTGGAGAAGGCGATCACGCCGAAGACCAAATGGCTGATCCTGTGCTCGCCGTCGAACCCGACGGGCGCGGCCTACACCAAGGCCGAGCTGAAGGCGCTCACCGAGGTGCTGGTCAAGCATCCGCATGTCTGGATCATGACCGACGACATGTATGAGCATCTGGTCTATGACGACTTCGTGTTCACCACGCCGGCACAGGTCGAGCCGTCGCTGTACGACCGCACGCTGACCGTGAACGGCGTCTCCAAGGCCTATTGCATGACCGGCTGGCGCATCGGCTATGCCGGCGGCCCGGCGCACCTGATCAAGGCGATGGCGACGATCCAGTCGCAGTCGACCTCCAACCCGTGCTCGATCGCGCAATGGGCTGCCGTCGAAGCCTTGAATGGTCCGCAGGACTTCATCCCGGCCAACAACAAGGTGTTCAAGGAGCGCCGCGACCTCGTGGTGTCGATGCTGAACCAGGCCAGCGGCATCGAATGCCCGCGCCCCGAGGGCGCGTTCTACGTCTATCCGTCCTGCGCCGGCACGATCGGCAAGACCGCGCCGTCGGGCAAGGTGATCGACAATGACGAGGCCTTCGTCACCGAGCTGCTGGAGACCGAGGGCGTCGCTGTCGTGCACGGCTCGGCGTTCGGCCTCGGCCCGGCGTTCCGCATCTCCTACGCGACCAAGACCTCCGACCTCGAGGACGCCTGCAAGCGCATCCAGCGCTTCTGCGGCAATTTGAGGTAATCGGGCAACAGCGACCTTTGAATCTCTAAAGGTCAATTTCCGCACAGAAAGGCGCCATGTTTTGAACATGGCGCCTTTCTTTTGTCCGGGATCAAGTTGCGTGGCGTAAGGTTGGAGTTCGATGCGGCTGCTTGTGCTGTCGATCGTGGCGATGGTGATGCTCGTGCCGCTCGCGCAGGCCCATCAGGGCCGCCCGATGCGTGCGGGGGTTCTGGAGTGCGAGGGCCGCCGGACGGCCGGCAAGCTCGTGATGTCACAGGCCCGTCTGCGCTGCGTCTTCCGCAGCCAGGGCCGCGCGCCGGAGCGCTATGTCGCCAAGGTCCGCCGCTACGGTCTCGATCTCGGACTGACGGATCAGACCCGGATGGCGTGGGCGGTGTACGCGCCGGTCAACGATTTCGGCCGCAGCGAGCTGCGCGGGCGCTATGGCGGATTGTCGGCCAACGCCGCCGCGCTGGTCGGCTTCGGCGGCAGCTTCCTGGTGCGCGACACCGATCGCGCCACCCAGCTGCAGCCGATCAGCCTGCAGGGGCAGACCGGCATGAACCTCGCCGCGGGAATCACCGAGGTCGAGCTGGTGCCGCTGCTGCCGATCCATCCGAGCCCGAGCCAGCCCTCGTCCTACTTCTCGCGCTACTATCGCTGAGCACGGCGACAATGCCTCGCAGCCGCGCTGTGCTGGTCGAGGCCGTGAGTCGTTCAGCCAGATGAACGGCGCGCCGCTTCTGGTGCGGCTGTAAGCCTTGTGGCATAGATGTGATGGCTCGTGATCATCAGTCCCGATCACCGAGCGCCGCATCACATGTTCATTTCAGCCGGAGTTTTATT
This sequence comes from Bradyrhizobium sp. SZCCHNR1015, assembly GCF_032489875.1. Taxonomy (NCBI): domain Bacteria; kingdom Pseudomonadati; phylum Pseudomonadota; class Alphaproteobacteria; order Hyphomicrobiales; family Nitrobacteraceae; genus Bradyrhizobium; species Bradyrhizobium sp. SZCCHNR1015. The sequence goes on along the minus strand of NZ_JAUEYW010000006.1, from coordinate 207,808 downwards.
CATGCGCTCGACCATCCTCGCCGGGCTCACCGCTGCGGCCGTCCTCTGCATCGGCGGCGCTGCCCAGGCGCAAGATCGCGTGCGGGTCGGCGTCCTCGAATGCCGCGGCGGCGCCAGCGTCGGCTTCATCGTCGGCTCGGTCACCCATCTCGGCTGCGTGCTGCGCGCCGACGGGCTGCCGGAGGATCGTTACGTCGCGACCATCCGCAAGGTCGGCCTCGATCTCGGCATCACCCAGGAATCGCTGCTGGCCTGGGTGGTCTATGCGCCGGTCGCGCGGCTCGGGCCGGGCGATCTCTCCGGCGATTATGCCGGTGCGCAGGGTTCGGCCGCGGTCGGCGTCGGTGTCGGCGGCAACGTGCTGGTCGGCGGCTCCGCCAACTCGATCGCGCTGCAGCCGCTCAGCGTCCAGGGCCAGGTCGGCATCAGCGTCGCGGCGGGGCTGCAAAGCCTCGAATTGCGCCCGGGTCGGTGATCTTCCCTTTGCCGTGAACAGCGCTCTTCCCGCCATCGTGCGGGAAGACGGTGGGATCCCCCGCACTGCAGCAACGTTTTTCGCAGGCCGCCTGCTTGCCAAAGCGGCAGCCGAGGCAGAGCATTCGGCTTTGCCGACCCAATCAAGGGCCGAGCTCCACAACGAGGAGGCGGCGAATGGGACAAGACCTGAGAAGTCCCCGAGGTCCACGGTGCATCGCGCTGGTGGGCCCTTTCCAAAGCGGTAAAACCACTCTCTTGGAGGCGATCCTGGCGCGGACGGGCGCGATCGCGCGCGCGGGCAGCGTCGACGCCGGCACATCCGTCGGCGATGCCAGCCCGGAGGCGCGCCAGCACAAGATGAGCGTCGCCATGACGGCGGCGACGACGACCTTCATGGGCGACAGCTACACCTTCCTCGACTGTCCCGGCTCGATCGAGTTCATCCACGACATGCGCGCCGCGCTGCCGGCGGTCGATGCCGCGATCGTGGTCTGCGAGGCCGATGAGAAGAAGCTGCCGCAACTGCAGATCATCCTGCGCGAGCTCGAGGAGCTGCGCATCCCGCGTTTCCTGTTCCTCAACAAGATCGACCGCGCCAATGCGCGCATCAGGGAGACGCTCGCGACCTTGCAGCCGGCCTCGCGCGTGCCGCTGGTGCTGCGCCAGATCCCGATCTGGAACGGCGAGCTGATCGAGGGCTTCGTCGACCTCGCATTGGAGCGCGCCTTCATCTATCGCGAGCACAAGGCCAGCGAGGTGATCGCGCTCGAAGGCGGCGATCTCGACCGTGAGAAGGAGGCGCGCTTCTCGATGCTGGAGAAGCTCGCCGATCACGACGATTCGCTGATGGAGCAGCTGCTGGAGGACATCCCGCCGCCGCGCGACGCCGTGTTCGATGATCTCGCGCGCGAATTGCGCGAGGGACTGATCTGCCCGGTGCTGCTGGGCTCGGCGTTGCGCGAGAACGGCGTGCTGAGGCTGATGAAGGCGCTGCGCCACGAGGCGCCCGGAATCGCCGAGACCGCGCGGCGGCTCGGTGTGAAGGACACCAAGGAGGCGCTCGGCTATGTCTTCAAGACGCTGCATCTGCAGCATGGCGGCAAGCTGTCATTGACGCGGGTGCTGTCCGGCCATCTCGACGACGGCGCGACGCTGCATGCCGCCTCGGGCGAGGCGGCGCGCGTGTCCGGCATCCTGGCTGCCACCGGCGCCTATGACAGCAAGCGCGCGGGCGCCGAGGCCGGGGACACGGTGGCGCTCGGCAAGCTCGATGCGGTCAAGACCGGCGATACGGTTGCGACCGGCAAGACGGCGCCACCGCCGCTGGCAAAGGTGGAGGCGTGCCCGCCGGTGCTGGCGCTCTCGATCGCCGCCGTGGACCGCAAGGACGACGTCAAGCTCGGCCAGGCCTTGCAGCGGCTGCATGAGGAGGATCCGTCGCTGACCATGGTGCAGAACCCGCGCACCCACGACACCGTGCTGTGGGGGCAGGGCGAGATGCATCTGCGCGTCGCGCTGGAGCGGCTGCGCGACCGTTTCGGCGTCAACGTCAAATCGCACCAGCCCGCGATCGGCTATCAGGAGACCATCCGCAAGCCGATCACGCAGCGCGGCCGCCACAAGAAGCAGTCCGGCGGGCACGGCCAGTTCGGCGACGTCGTGCTCGACATCAAGCCGCTGCCGCGCGGCGAAGGCTTCCGCTTCGCCGAGAAGGTGGTCGGCGGCGCGGTGCCGCGCAACTACATCCCGGCGGTGGAGGAGGGTGTCGTCGACGCAATGGCCCGCGGCCCCCTGGGCTTTCCGGTGATCGACGTCGAGGTGACGCTCACCGACGGCTCCTATCACAGCGTCGATTCGTCCGACCTCGCGTTCCGCACCGCGGCGCGGGCAGGCGTCAGCGAAGGCCTGCCGCAATGCGCGCCGGTGCTGCTGGAGCCGATCCATACCGTCGAGATCGTCTGCCCGACGGAAGCGACCGCCAGGATCAACGCGATCCTGTCGGCGCGGCGCGGCCAGATCCTGTCCTTCGATACCCGTGACGGCTGGCCGGGCTGGGACTGCGTCCGCGCGATGATGCCGGAGGCGGAGATCGGCGAGTTGATCGTCGAATTGCGTTCGGCCACCGCCGGCGCCGGCAGCTTCACCCGCCAGTTCGACCATATGGCCGAGGTGACCGGCCGCGCCGCCGACCACATCATCGCCTCCCACCGCGACGCCGCCTGAGCCGAACGCTCCGCGCCGAGTAACACCGGCCCGTCATCCTCGCTCGGGATGGCGGGCCGGATCGCGTCATGGCCGTCGCTCGCGCGCGCAGGGGACGGACGGCGAGGGCCGGGTTCCAGCTTGCATCCGAGCTCAGTTTATGATGTATTTTACATCATTGTCTTTGTCTCAGACATCATTTATGGTGTCTGCCACGTGAGGCCATCGTGATCACGTCGTTCCAGATGCGGGCAGCGCGAGCGCTGCTCGGGATAGATCAGAGAACCTTGGCCGAGCTGGCTGGCGTGTCGCTGCCGACGATCCAGCGGATGGAAGCCTCCACGGGCAACGTCCGCGGCGTGGTGGACTCGCTGACCAAGGTCGTCGATGCGCTCAATCGTGCGGGCGTGGATCTGATCGGTGAGCATTCCCGCAGTGAGAATGGCGGGCGTGGTGTTCGCCTGAAGGACCCGGGGCCGCCTCGCCGCATGGGCCGTCAAACTGACATTGTGCGCGATGACGCGAGCTAGGCTCATCGCGCGCCACGGGGCTCCTGAGCGCTTCGTGTGGGACGCATCGTCGGCTGCGCCGCGGTCCGATGAGGCGACGGGAGCGTGGTCGGCATGAGCATCGCAAACGAACACCGTTCGCACGGGCGGGTCGGACATCATGAGCCGACCTTCGCCGAGCTTTATTCCCCCAAGCTCCTGACGGTCTTGCGCGAGGGCTACGGCCTCAGCGACTTTCGTGCCGACGCGCTGGCGGGCCTGACGGTAGCGATCGTGGCGCTGCCGCTGTCGATGGCGATCGCGATCGCCTCCGGTGTCTCGCCGGGGCGCGGCCTCTACACCGCCGTGGTCGGCGGCTTCCTGGTTTCGCTGCTCGGCGGCAGCCGCTTTCAGATCGGCGGTCCCGCGGGTGCCTTCATCGTGCTGGTCGCTGCGACGGTCGATCGCCAGGGTCTCGATGGCCTGCTGATCGCGGCGATGATGTCCGGCGTGATGCTGGTGATCGCCGGATATCTGCGGCTCGGCACCTACATCAAGTTCATTCCCTATCCGGTCACGGTCGGCTTCACCGCGGGCATCGCCGTCATCATCTTTGCCAGCCAGCTGAAGGATCTGTTCGGTATCACGCTTGCGGGCAAGGAGCCGGGCGAGCTGATCCCGAAGCTCGCTGCGCTCGCGCATGGCGCGCCGACCGCGACCATGCCTGCGGTCGCGACGGCCGCGCTGTCGATCGCGATCATCGTCGGCCTCAAGCATCTGCGGCCGACCTGGCCCGGCATCCTGATCGCGGTCGTGGTCGCCGCCATCATCACCTACGCGCTGCAGCTTCCCGTCGAGACCATCGGCACCCGCTTCGGCGGCATCCCGCGCGAGCTGCCGGCACCGGCGCTGCCGGCGTTTTCGCTTGCCAAGATCCAGGCGGTGTTTCCCGATGCGATTGCCTTCACGCTGCTCGGGGCGATCGAGTCGCTGCTCTCGGCCGTGGTCGCCGACGGCATGACCGGCCGCCGCCATCGCTCCAACTGCGAGCTGGTGGCGCAGGGCTTTGCCAATATCGGCTCGGCCTTGTTCGGCGGCATCTGCGTCACCGGAACCATCGCGCGCACCGCGACCAACGTCCGCGCCGGCGCGCGCGGGCCGGTGTCGGGCATGCTGCATTCGCTGTTTCTTTTGGTGTTCATGCTGATCGCGGCGCCGCTGGCGAGCTACATCCCGCTGTCGGCGCTGGCCGCGGTGCTCGTCGTTGTCGCCTGGAACATGGCCGAGAAGCACGAGTTCGCCACCCTGATCCGATCGTCCTGGGGCGATGCCACGGTGCTGCTCGCAACCTTCGGGCTGACGATCTTCCGCGATCTCACCGAGGGCATCCTGGTCGGCTTCGCGCTCGGCGCCGTGCTGTTCATCAACCGCATGGCGCAGATGACCGGCGTCGAGGGCGGGTCGCCTCTGGCCGCAAAGGACCGCGCCGACTTCGAGGATGAGGCGCGGGTGCCGTACAATCCGAAGCTCAGCGCCGACAAGGACGTGCTGGTCTATCGCATCACCGGCGCGTTCTTCTTCGGCGCCGCCTCGACCGTCGGCACCGTGCTCGACTCGATCGCCGACCGCCGCAAGGCCTTCGTGGTCGACTTCGCAGCGGTGCCGTTCCTGGATTCGACAGCCGCCAACGCCATGAGCCGCGTCGCCGCCAAGGCCAGGCGCCAGGGCATCCGCCTGTTCATCACCGGCGCATCACCGACCGTGCGCCGGGCGCTGCTGACCCACGGCGTGCGGCCGCCACTGGTGCGCTTCCGCGAGACCATCGAGCGCGCGGTCGCCGACATCAAGGGCAAGGAGACGCCGCAGGAGGACATCTCCGACGGGCTGGCGGCGAGCTGAGTCCGGCCTCGCGCGCCGGTCTCCACCGAGGCGCACCGACGGCCGGCTTCGTCGTCGCGGCCGGTTCGACTGCCCGCAGCATTGACTCCGGCCGGAGCTTGTCCGATGTCACGGCCATGACCGTCGCCGCCAAACCCCGCGCCGCGTGCCTGATCGGCTGGCCTGCCGCGCATTCGCGCTCGCCCCTGATCCATCATCATTGGCTGCACGAGCTCGGCATTGCCGGCGGCTACACCATCGAGGCGGTGCCGCCGGAAGAGCTTGCGGATTTCGTCACGCATCTCGACCGCCGCGGCTTCGTCGGCGCCAATGTCACCATTCCGCACAAGGAGCGCGTGCTGGAGCTGACCGAGCCGGACGCGCGCGCCCGTGCCGTCGGCGCCGCGAATACGTTGTGGTACGAGGACCGCATCCTGCGGGCCACCAACACCGACGTCGAAGGCTTCATCGGCAACCTGGATGCCGCCGCCCCGGGCTGGGACCGCACCGACGAGGCGCTGGTGCTCGGCTCCGGCGGCTCGGCGCGGGCCGTCGTGTTCGGTCTGCTCGAGCGCGGCATCGGCCGCGTCCATGTGGTCAACCGCACCGCTGCGCGCGCGCAGGCGCTGGCCGATCAGTTCGGCGACCGGGTCGTTGCCGAAGGCTGGGATCGCGTCGGCGCGCTGCTGCCGCGCGCGGGCCTGTTCGTGAACACCACCTCGCTCGGCATGCACGGCCAGCCGCCGCTCGAGCTCGACGTCGATCTGCTGTCGCCGCACGCCGTGGTCGCCGACCTCGTCTACGTGCCACTGGAGACGCGATTGCTCGGCGCCGCGCGATCGCGGGGCCTGCGCAGCGCCGATGGGCTCGGCATGCTGCTGCACCAGGCGGTGCGCGGCTTCGAATTGTGGTTCCACCGCCGCCCCCAGGTCACGCCCGAACTGCGCGCGTTGGTCGAGGCTGATCTCACAAGGGCTTGAGTGTGGAATGAGCGGCCCTCTCCGGCGTTTCACTCGTCAGATGCCCGCGTCTCCGATACGAGCGCGGAACGCGTCTCTCGAGCCCTCGGAGTTTTCAGCATGTCTGCCCGTCTCGTTCTGATCCGTCCGGTCGCCGCGCTCGCAATGGTTGCGGCGGCGTCGCTGACCGCCATCGCGCAGCAGGCGCCAGTGCCGACGCGCGTGCGCGGCGCCATCGAAAGCGTCGACGCCGATACCATGACGGTTAAAGCCCGCAGCGGCGAGATCTTCAAGCTCCGCATGGCCGGTGATCTGCGCGTCTCGGGTGTCGTCAAGGCGCAGCTTTCCGACATCAAGCTGGGCTCGTTCATCGGCGCCACCACGGTGCCCGGTCCGGACGGCGCGCCGAAGGCGGTCGAGATCCACATTTTTCCCGAGGACATGCGCGGCACGGGCGAAGGCTCGCGGTCGTGGGACCTGAAGCCGAACTCGAGCATGACCAACGCCACCGTATCCGAAAGCTCGGTCTCGACCGACGGCCATACGTTGCTGGTCAAGTACAAGGGCGGCGAGAAGCGCGTCGACATCGCGCCGGACACGCCGATCGTGACCTTCGTGCCCGGCGACAAGACCGAGCTGAAAGCCGGCGCCAAGGTGATCGCGATCGTCAAGCCGTTGCCTGACGGTTCGCTCGAGACCAGCCGCGTCAGCGTCGGCCGCGACGGGCTGACGCCGCCGATGTAGGCGGCGCCGCGAGCACGGTGCGCTCCCTCTCCCCGTTCTTTACGGGGAGAGGGGCAGCGGCACGGGTGGTGCAGCTAATAGCAGCGAACTGATGTTCTGACGGCCTGGCAAATGCCTGTGAGTACGTCCCTTCCATTGCAACGGAAGTTGGAGGCGTTGTGCCCGCCCGATGGACTGATCGGAGCTTCGTCGGTGCCATGCCCCCCACCCGGATTGCTGCGCAATCCGACCTCTCCCCGCAAAGAGCGGGGAGAGGTTGCACCGTCAGCGCCGACAGGGATTGCCTAACAACTTAGACCCTCGACCCAACTCCGCCTAATCCGCCAGCACCTTGCGGTCGATTTCGGCCACCGTGTTGACGCCGCACAGGCCCATCGTCGTCAAGAGCTCGTTGCGGATGATGTCGATGGCCTTGGCGACGCCGGCCTGGCCGCCGGCGCCGAGGCCGTAGGCATAGGCGCGGCCGAGCATGCAGGACTTGGCACCGAGCGCGAGCGCACGCATCACGTCCTGGCCGGAGCGGATGCCGCCATCGAACATGATCTCGATCTTGTCGCCGACCGCTTCCGCAATGCCGGGCAGCACGTGGATCGAGGACGGCGCGCCGTCGAGCTGGCGGCCGCCGTGGTTGGAGACGACCATCGCCTGCGCGCCGGTCTCGACCGCGAGCTTGGCGTCTTCGATGTCGTGGATGCCCTTGATGATCAGCTTGCCCGGCCAGATCGAGCGGATCCAGTCGACGTCCTTCCAGTTCAGCGAGGTGTCGAACTGCGCCGCGGTCCAGGCCGAGAGCTTGGTCAGGTCCTCGGTGTTCTTCACGTGGCCGGCGATGTTGCCGAACGTCCGGCGCTTGCCCTGCAGCACGCCCTGCACCCAGGCCGGCCTGATCGCGAAATCGAACAGCTTCGACAGCGTCCATTCCGGCGGCACGCTCATGCCGTTCTTGATGTCCTGGTGACGCTGGCCGATCACCTGCAGGTCGACGGTCAGGCATAGTGCGCTGCACTTCGCGGCGATCGCGCGCTCGACCAGGGCCTTAATGAAGCCGCGGTCCTTCATGACGTAGAGCTGGAACCAGAACGGCTTCTCGACGCTAGCAGCGATGTCCTCGATCGAGCAGATCGACATCGTGCTCTGCGTGAACGGGATGCCGGCGGCCTGCGCCGCGCGGCAGGCGTGAATCTCGCCGTCGCCATGCTGCATGCCCAGGAGGCCGACCGGCGCCAGGATCAGCGGCATCGACGCGGGCTCGCCGAGGATCGTCGTCGACAGATCGCGCTTGGACACGTCGACCAGGATGCGCTGGCGGAATTTGATCTTCTGCAGATCGTCGCGGTTGGCGCGCAGCGTCTCCTCGGCATAGGAGCCGCGATCGGCGTAGTCGAAGAAGGCTTTGGGCACGCGGCGCTTGTGCAGCAGGCGCAGGTCTTCAATGCAGGTGACGTGTTTCATCGCGGTCTTCGGCTCCCCACCGGCGTCTCGTTTCTTAAGGCTGGGGCAGTCATCTAGCATCTTTGCGGCGCCTGCCAAATCCAACTTGGGAACCGCAACGGCGTCTGGGCAAGGCAGGGCAAACTGCGCGCGTCACGCAACACGACGTCGGGGCTGCCGGAGCGAGCACATTCCGGCTGCGGCGGGCTCCGGCGGGCGAGCCCTCCGGAGCCGTCAGGTCGAATGAAAAATTAGCCTTAACAACGGCTTACAGAGGCTATGGCGGTTTCGTGGTAATGATTCATCATATTTTTTGAAGCCATCTTAGCCTTAAGGCGACTATAACCCGCGGGCTGACCGGCAGGGCGGCTCCCGTGATTCGCACCCGCCGGTAACGAAATCCAGAAGCCGTTGCTGGGGGTCATATGAGCCGTAACTATTTCGGGACCGATGGGATTCGTGGCCGCGCCAACGGCCTGATCACGCCGGAACTCGCGCTCAAGGTGGGGCAGGCCGCAGGTCTTCTGTTCCAGCGCGGCGAGCACCGCCACCGCGTGGTGATCGGCAAGGATACGCGCCTCTCCGGGTACATGATCGAATACGCCATGGTGGCCGGCTTCACCTCGGTCGGCATGGACGTGCTGCTGGTCGGCCCGATGCCGACGCCGGCGGTCGCGATGCTCACCAAGTCGATGCGCGCCGATCTCGGCGTCATGATCTCGGCTTCGCACAATCTGTTCGAGGACAACGGCATCAAGCTGTTCGGGCCGCAGGGTTTCAAGCTGTCCGACGATGTCGAGAGGCAGATCGAGCAACTGCTCGATGAATCGCTCGACAAGAAGCTGGCGCAGAGCGCGAGCCTCGGCCGCGCCCGCCGCATCGACGGCGTGCACGATCGCTACATCGAATTCGCCAAGCGCACCCTGCCGCGCGACCTCTCGCTCGACGGCCTGCGCGTCGTGGTCGATTGCGCCAACGGCGCGGCCTACAAGGTCGTGCCCGAGGCGCTGTGGGAGCTCGGCGCCGACGTGATCTCGATCGGGGTCGATCCGGACGGCTTCAACATCAACAAGGAATGCGGTTCGACCTCGCCGGAGGCGCTGTGCCGAAAGGTACGGGAAATGCGCGCCGACATCGGCATCGCGCTCGACGGCGACGCGGATCGAGTGATCCTGGTCGATGAGCGCGGCCACATCGTCGATGGCGACCAGCTGCTTGCCGTCATCGCGCAGAGCTGGAAGGAGGACGGCCGCCTGGCGCGCGCCGGTATCGTCGCGACCGTGATGTCCAATCTCGGTCTCGAGCGCTTCCTGCAGGGGCAGGGGCTCGAACTGGTGCGCACGCCGGTCGGCGACCGCTACGTTCTCGAGCGCATGCTGGCCGACGGCTACAATCTCGGCGGCGAGCAGTCGGGCCATATCATTCTCTCGGACTACGCGACCACGGGGGACGGCTTCGTCGCCGCGCTGCAGGTGCTGGCGACGGTGCAGAGGCTGCGCCGTCCGGTGTCCGAGGTCTGCCACCGCTTCGATCCGCTGCCGCAGATCCTCAAGAATGTGCGCTATCGCAGCGGCAAGCCGCTCGACGCGGACGAGGTGAAGTCGGCGATCGATACCGGACAGAAGCGCCTCAACGGTCATGGCCGACTGCTCGTGCGCTCCTCCGGGACCGAGCCGGTGATCCGCGTGATGGGCGAGGGCGACGACCGCGACCTGGTCGAGGAGGTCGTCGACGAGATCGTGGCCGCGGTGGGCAATGCGGCGGCTGCTGCCGCCTGATCGCCGGCGATCATATTTTCGATCATGGCCTGTCATCGTCAGATGGCAGGCCTTTTTGCTGGCTCACGATCTTCTCGCGTCCGAGTACGTCGCCAGGATGCTTCTGATCGCGTCGTTCAACCATTTCGTACGGCGGATCGGTATTTGGAAGGCATGGCTTCGCCATGAGCCGGGCCGGTCGACTAATTAGTTCGCATTGCCTGCATCGCCCGGCGCAGCCGCTAACGATCTGTTAGGATGAGTTGTCCGGCCGTTAACGGTTCCCACTCGCTCATGGAAAATCAACCTTAATTATTAGGGTTAAGCGCCGCTTAAGCATTTGGTGCGATTGTAGGGCCGTCAGTTGTGATGTGGGGCCAGGTTCTCGATTGCCTCACCGGCCAAAGGGACGAAGCCAATGCGTAGCGTTATGTCTTTGATCGCCGCCGGAGCGGCCTCTCTGTTTTCCACTCTGGCCTTTGCGGCCGACATGCCCATCATGCCGCCTCCGGTCTACGCGCCGCCGCCGGCGGCCGATTTCGGCGGCTGGTATCTGCGCGGCGACATCGGCTTCAGCAATCAGAAGGTCAAGGACGTTCACTATTCGCGCGAATCCGCCTACACGCCGATGACGTCGTTCAATCAGACCTCGGCGTTCGATACCGCGGGCATCTACGGCGTCGGCGTCGGCTATCGCTTCAACAGCTGGTTCCGCGCCGACGTCACCGGTCAGTATCGCGGCAATTCGAACTTCAAGGCTACCGACCGCTTCAACGCGACGGCGGGCGGCGTGCCCTATAGCGGCATCGACAATTACAGCGGCAGCAAGTCGGAATGGCTGGTGCTCGCCAACGCCTATGTCGATCTCGGCACCTGGTGGTGCGTGACGCCGTTCATCGGCGCGGGCGTCGGCGGTGCGCGGGTGACGGTCTCGAACTTCACCGACACGGGCATCAACAACCTGCCGTTCACGACCACGAGTTTCGCGACGGCGCCGACCTCCTCGAAATGGAATTTCGCGTGGGCGGCCCATGCCGGTCTCGCCTACAACGTCAATCCGAACCTGGTGCTGGAGCTGGCCTACAGCTACGTCGATCTCGGTCAAGGCCAGACCGGCGTCCTGTCCGACTATGTCGGCAACACCACCGGCAACGTCTTCAAGTTCAAGGACATCACCTCGCACGACCTGAAGCTCGGCGTGCGCTGGAATTTCGACCAGCCGCCGCCGCCTCCGATGCCGGCGCTGATCCGCAAGGGCTGAGCCGAGCGGTCGCCAATCACTGCAATCGAACGAGCGGCGCGGGTCTTCCCGCGCCGTTTTTACGTTTCTGATCCGGCGCAGCGTGCTGCGTCTTCGCGGAAAGAATTTCCGCGCAGGGCGCTGCGACAACGAATGATTAAGGTTAACGCGCGATGATCGGAACAGAGAGTTCAAGTGCTGATTGGAGCGTTGCAATGCGTAGCCTGGTGGTGGCGGTCTCGGTGTGCGGCATGATCTCGGCAGCGCAGGCCGCGGATTTGTCCGATCTGCCCATCCTGAGGGGCAGCATGACCGAGGGCCTGAACAATTCGCGGGTCAACTGGGACGGCTACTATGTGGGCGTCCAGGGCGGCTACGGCTCGTCCGATGAGAATTTCAACGGCTCGACCAAGAACATGACGGCGGCGGTGTTGGCCAACACGCTGATCGAGAGCCAGATGCAGGTCTCGTCCTGGAACCCGAACCTCGGCAAGCAATCCTCGCGCGCATCGGGCTTCGGCGCCTTCGTCGGCTACAACAGCCAGTGGGACGACGTCGTGCTCGGCGTCGAGGCGAGCTATCTGCATGGCAAATACGGCGGCATGGCCTCTTCGAGCCGGACGCTCGTCAGCACGGCCGCACTGACCGACGGCAACTTCCACGCCGTGACGTCGACGCAGTCCTCGCAGATCTCGATCACCGACATGGCGACGATCCGCGGTCGTGCCGGCTATGCGATGGGCTGCTTCCTGCCCTACGCATTTTTCGGCCTTGCACTCGGCAACGCAGATATCGGCCAGTCCGTGACGGTTCAGGACCGGGTCAGCACGACCTTTCTCGGCACCTACACGCCGCTTGCGCCGCTCAGCGCCAACAACCTTCAGCACAATCACCTGATCTACGGCTACAGCGCCGGTCTCGGCGTCGACGTCAATCTGGTCGGCGGCCTGTTTGCGCGGGCCGAATACGAATACGTCCGCTTCACCTCGACGGTCGACACCAGCATCAATACGGTGCGCGCGGGCCTCGGCTACAAGTTCTGAGCTGATTGCAAGCCTGTCCTGTATGCCGATGTCCATCAGCATCCGTCCTGCGCAGCGCGACGACGTCGCTGCCATTGTCGCCATGCTCGCCGACGATCATCTCGGCCGGGCGCGCGAGCGCCTCGAGCAGCCGTTGCCGCAGTCCTACTACGGCGCGTTCGAGACGATCGCGCGGGATGGGAACATCACCCTGATCGTTGCCGAGGAGGCGGGCCGGGTGGTCGGCTGCCTGCAACTCTGCATCCTGCCCGGGCTCAGCTCGCAAGGTGCGTCGCGCGCGCTGGTCGAGGATGTTCGGGTCGCCACCGACCGCCGCAGCCGCGGCATCGGCGAGCAGCTGCTGCAATGGGCGATCGCCGAGGCGCGCAAGCAGCGCTGCAATCTGGTCGAGCTGATGACGCATCAGAGTCGCACCGACGCGCAGCGCTTCTACGAGCGGCTCGGCTTCGCCAAGAGCCATTTCGGCATGGTGATGCGGTTCTGATCAGCGCGGCAGGCGGTAGGCCGCGACGGCGTTCGGGCCGAACGCCTTGTCGCGGATGTCCGAGCCGAGCCGCATCAGGCACTGCTCCAGCGCCTGCTTGATTTCGCCGTAGCCGCCGGCGAGCAGGCACACCGGCCAGTCCGAGCCGAAGATCAGCCTGTCGGTGCCGAAGCAGCGCGCCACATATGTCACATAGGGCTGCAGCCGCTCCGCGTCCCAGTCGGTCCAGACGGCTTCCGTGGCGAGCCCCGACACCTTGCACCAGACATTGCCGCAGGCCGCGAGCTCGGCGATGCGATCGGCCCAGTCCTGATCGAAGCCGGTGGCGATCGGCGGCTTGGCCGCGTGGTCCAGCACGAAGCGCGCTCTCGGAAAAGCGCGCACCGTCGCAATCGCCGCCGGCAGCTCTCGCGTGCGCACCAGCAGATCGTAGGTCAAATCGCGGGCGAACACGATGTCGAGGCCGCGCCTGACGTCGCCGCGAAAGATCCATGCCGGGTCGGCCTCGTCATGGACCTGGTGGCGGATGCCGACCAGCCTGTCCCCGCCGGGCAGGCCGCGCAGCCGGTCGATCGTTGGTCCCACCGATGGATCGGTCAGGTCGACCCAGCCGACGACCCCGGCGACGAACGGCGTCGCATCGGCAATGCGCAGGAATTCCTCGGTCTCGTCGAGCGACGACCGGGTCTGCACCAGGATGCTGGCGTCGAGACCGTTCTCGGCCAGCAGCGTGGCGAGATCGGCGGGACCGAACGGCCGGCGGATCGGCGCCAGCGCGTCACCGGCCATCCATGGATAGTCGGCGCGACCGGGATCCCAGAAGTGCTGATGCGCATCGATGACGCGGCTCATGGCGCCTCTCCCGGCAGCGGCGCGCGGGCGTCGACCAGGTCGCTGGCGCGCAGGTCGCGCCAGAACGCGGGCGGGAGCGGCGCGTGCGCCAGCGCGATGTTGTCGGCCGCCTCCTGCGCATTGCGCGCGCCCTGCAGGCCGACGGTCACCGCGGGATGGGCCAGGCAGAACTGGATCGCGGCCGCCTTGAGCCCGATGCCGTGCTGCCTGCACAGCACATCGAGCTGGCGCGCCCGCGCCACCAGGGCGGCATCGGCATCCTCGTAGTTGAACTTCGCCGGCCCATGAGGGTTGGCGAGGATGCCGCTGTTGTAGATGCCACCGAGAATGATGGCGACGTTCTGCCTCTCGCAGATCGGAAACAGCGCCGTCAGCGCGCCCTGGTCGAGCAGCGTGTAACGGCCCGCCAGGAGAAAGCAGTCGACCGGAACGGCTTCGGCAAAGCGCGCCAGCATCTCGGACTGGTTCATGCCGGCGCCGATCGCCTTGATGCTGCCGTCGTCGCGCAGCCGCTGCAGCGCGCGAAAGGCGCCGGCCACGGCCTCGTCGTAGTGATCGTCGGGATCGTGCACGAGCAGGATGTCGATGCGATCCAGGCCGAGCCGGACCATGCTCTCCTCGACCGAACGCATCACGCCGTCATAGGAGTAGTCGAATTGTGGCCGCAGCGGCGGCGTGCCCTTGTAGTGCGGGTCTTCGCCCGAGGCCGTCGCGTCCGGCCGCAACAGCCGGCCGACCTTGGTCGAGATCACGTAGCTGTCGCGCGGCTGCCGGCGCAAGAACGCGCCGAGCCGCTGCTCGGCGAGGCCGAAGCCGTACAGCGGCGCGGTGTCGTAGAAGCGCACGCCGCGCGACCACGCCGCGGCGATCGTGGCTTCGGCATCGCCATCGCTGACCGGCGCGAACAGGCCGCCGAGCGGCGCCGTGCCGAGGCCGAGACGGGTGATGTCGAGCGAGCTCCTCCCGAGACGGACGCGTTCCATTCTTCTATCCTTGTTGTTCGGCGCGTGCAGATCGCGTCATTGTGCATGGATGCGTTCGACGAAACAATGACGTCGCATGGTGCAGCACAACGAAGAGGAGGGGACGATGTCGGCGATCAATCCACTGACGGCCTTCGGAGTCGTGCTGGCGACGGCGGCGACCGACGCGGTCTACGTGATGTTCACGTCGGCGGTCGTCGCCAAGCGGCGCGTATCGGCCGCGACCTGGAGCTCGATCTGGTACATGCTCTCGTCATTCGCCGTGATCAGCTACACGGAGAACTGGATCTACGTCGCGTTCGCTGCGGTCGGCTCCTGGATCGGCGCCTACGCCTCGATGACCTTCCTGCATCGTCCTCCGGCTGGCCAGTCGCCCGTCGGTGCCGCGCCGGAATGAATTGCATTCGCTTGCATGCCAGCACGACTGCGTGAACGCCGGCGCGAGCGCGCGAAGTTCCTTGACGCGGAACGACCCTTCCCGTAATCACCGGGGCGGGACACCTCCCCCCAACGGGAGGCTTACTATCTGGAAGGATAGACGATGACTGCAGCGAAGCCCTCGCAGCGGCCTGTTGTGCCGCATTTCTCCTCCGGCCCCTGCGCCAAGCGTCCCGGATGGACCTCCGAAAATCTCAAGGACGCTCCCCTCGGCCGCTCGCATCGCGCGAAGGTCGGCAAAGCCAAGCTCAAGCAGGCGATCGAGCTGACGCGCGACGTTCTCGAAGTGCCGGCCGACTACAAGATCGGCATCGTGCCCGCGTCCGACACGGGTGCGGTCGAGATGGCGCTGTGGTCGCTGCTCGGTGCGCGGCCCGTCACCACGATCGCCTGGGAATCGTTCGGCGAGGGCTGGGTCAGCGACATCGTCAAGGAGCTCAAGCTCAAGGATGTCACCAAGCTGCATGCCGGCTATGGCGAGATTCCGGATCTGTCGAAGGTCGATCCGGCCAGCGACGTCGTCTTCACCTGGAACGGCACCACCTCGGGCGTCCGCGTTCCCAACGCCGACTGGATCAGCGCGACGCGTGAAGGCCTGACCATCTGCGATGCGACCTCCGCTGCATTCGCCCAGCCGCTTGACTGGCCGAAGCTCGACGTCGTTACCTTCTCCTGGCAGAAGGCGCTCGGCGGCGAGGCCGCGCATGGCATGCTCATCCTGTCGCCGCGCGCAGTCGAGCGTCTCGAGACCTACAAGCCGGCCTGGCCGCTGCCGAAGATCTTCCGCCTCACCAAGGGCGGCAAGCTCAATGCCGGCATCTTCGAGGGCGAGACCATCAACACGCCGTCGATGCTGTGCGTCGAGGACTATCTGGATGCGCTCACTTGGGGCAAGTCGATCGGCGGCCTGAAGGCGCTGATCGCCCGCGCCGACGCCAACACCAAGGTGCTGGCCGACTGGAAGGCGCGCACGCCCTGGATCGATTTCCTGGCGCAGGATCCCGCGATCCGCTCCAACACCTCGGTGTGCCTCAAGGTCATCGATCCCGCGATCACATCGCTGTCGGCCGATGCCCAGGCGGAGTTCGCCAAGAAGCTGGTGGCGCTGGTCGAGAAGGAAAACGCCGGCTTCGACTTCGCACACTATCGCGATGCGCCGGCTGGCCTGCGCATCTGGTGCGGCGCCACGGTGGAAGCCAGCGACGTCGCGCTGCTGACGCAGTGGATCGACTGGGCGTTCGCCGAGGCCAAGGCCGCGCTGCCGAAGGCCGCCTGAGGCGCTCCGCGTAGGGTGGGCAAAGGCGCAACGCGCGGTGCCCACCAATTATCTCACCTGACGCGAGAGAGCGGTGGGCACGCTCCCGCCTTCGCTCGAAGAGCTACGGCGGGCAAGTCGCTTTGCCCACCCTACGAGCTTTCACCTCATCCCGGCGCATCGCGCCGCCCCTCCGTGATGGAGGGCGTGAAGGAACATCGTCATGTCCAAACCCAAAGTTCTCATTTCCGACGCACTCTCCCCGGCTGCCGTGCAGATTTTCAAGGATCGCGGCATCGAGGTCGACTTCCAGCCCAATCTCGGCAAGGACAAGGACAAGCTCGCCGACATCGTCGGCGACTATGACGGCCTTGCGATCCGCTCCGCCACCAAGGCCACGGCCAAGATCATCGAGCGCGCCAAGCGGCTCAAGGTGATCGGCCGCGCCGGCATCGGCGTCGACAATGTCGAGATCCCCGCGGCGACCGCCAAGGGCATCATCGTGATGAACACGCCGTTCGGCAATTCGATCACGACCGCCGAACATGCGATCACGATGATGCTGTCGCTGGCGCGCGAGATCCCGCAGGCCGACGCCTCGACCCAGGCCGGCAAGTGGGAGAAGAACCGCTTCATGGGCGTCGAGATCACCGGCAAGACGCTGGGCGTGATCGGCTGCGGCAATATCGGCTCGATCGTCTGCGACCGTGCGCAGGGCCTGCGCATGAAGGTGATCGGCTTCGATCCGTTCCTCACCGAGGAGCGCGCGCTCGATCTCGGCGTCGAGAAGGTCGAGCTCGAGGAGCTGCTGAAGCGCGCCGATTTCATCACGCTGCACACGCCGCTGACCGACAAGACCCGCAACATCATCGATGCCGCGGCGATCGCCAAGATGAAGCAGGGCGTGCGCATCATCAATTGCGCCCGCGGCGGCCTGATCGACGAGCAGGCGCTGCTCGCGGCGCTCAATAGCAAGCATGTCGCGGGTGCCGCGCTCGACGTGTTCGCCGAGGAGCCGGCCACCAGCAATCCGCTGTTCGGCCATGCCAACGTGATCTGCACGCCGCATCTCGGCGCCTCGACCACGGAAGCGCAGGAGAACGTCGCGCTGCAGATCGCCGAGCAGATGTCGGACTACCTGCTCACCGGCGCGATCTCGAACGCGATCAACTTCCCGTCGATCACGGCCGAGGAAGCGCCCAAGCTGAAGCCGTTCATCGCGCTCGCCGAGAAGCTCGGCTCGTTCGCGGGCCAGCTCACGGAAAGCAGCATCACCAAGATCCAGATCACCTATGAAGGCCACGTCGCCGAGATGAAGACCCGGGCGCTGACCTCGGCGGTGCTGGCCGGACTGCTGCGGCCGATGCTGGGCGAGGTCAACGTCGTGTCGGCGCCGGTGATCGCCAAGGAGCGCGGCATGATCGTCGACGAGGTGCTGCGCGCCGGCGAGAGCGACTATGAGAGCCTGATCACGGTCGCGGTCACCACCGAGCACCAGGAGCGCGCGGTGTCGGGCACGGTCTACGCCGACGGCAAGCCGCGCCTCGTCGACATCAAGGGCATCCGTGTCGACGCCGAGTTCGGCAAGTCGATGATCTACGTCACCAACGAGGACAAGCCGGGCTTCATCGGCAAGTTCGCAAGCCTCCTGGGCGATGCCAAGATCAACATCGCGACCTTCCATCTCGGCCGCGTCGCGCCGGGCAGCGACGCGATCGCGCTGGTCGAGGTCGACGGTGCGGTGCCGGCCGATCTGCTCGCCAAGATCCAGGCGCTGCCGCAGGTCAAGCAGGCCAAGGCGCTGGCGTTCTGATCGTCCGATGAGATGAGTTGCAACGGCGGCGCGGCCTCTGGCCCTGTCGCCGTTGCGACTCTGAAGGGCCATCGAGCGACCGGCCCTTCAAGCCGTCGATTGAACCCGGCTTTCTTTCCCTGCGTCTAACGCCCGATGAAGGACCGGCTGACCCGGTCCCGTGGGCGTTGGGCTGCGGAGAAAGTGATGACCATGCGAAACAAGGGCCTGCTTGCCACGGGTCTCGTCCTGGGTGCTGCGCTGACGGCGGTGCCCGGCCATGCGGCAAACGTCGATACGACCTCCACCGTCGATGCCGTGACGGTCTATCCGGATGGCGCGACGGTGACCCGGGTCATCTCGCTCGACCTTCCCGCAGGTGACAGCACCGCGATCGCCAAGGACTTCCCGCTCGGCCTCGATGCGTCCTCGCTGCGCGTGGAAGGCGAGGCCGGCACCAAGCTCGTGATCGGCACCGTCGACGCCAAGCCGCCGCGTGCGGCGCCGCCCGTCAACCTGCCCGACATCGACAAGCGCATCGAAGCGCTGCAGGACGAGCGTGCCAATCTCGACGGCGCGATTGCAGCGGCTGTTGCGCGCAAGAAATTTGCCGAGCGTTTTGCCGAGGCATCGCCGGCCGGGCTCGGCGAGAAGGGCGAGGCGCGTCCGATCACGGAATGGCGTGCCGCGTTCGCCGCCGTTGCCGACGAGGTCGGACAGGCCGACGCGGCGATCCGTGATGCGGAGCGCAAGCAGCGCGACATCGATCGCGAGATCGCGCGCCTGCAGGACAATCTCACGACGAAGCCCCCGAGCAAGCTGGAGGTGCGGATCGAATTGTCGGCGGCGGCAGCGACCAAGGCGACCTTGCGCGTGACCTACGCGGTGCGCAATGCCCGCTGGGTGCCGCTCTATGACGCGCGTCTTGACATGTCGGCGAAGGACCGCAAACCGGCTCTCGAGCTGGTGCGACGCGCCGAGATCCAGCAGGCCACCGGCGAGGACTGGCCCGAGGTCGCGCTCACGGTTTCGACGGTGCGGACCGGACGCGGCGGCAGTGCGCCCGAGCTCAGGACGATCATCGCGCAATATCCGCCGCCGCCACCGCCAGCGCCGAAGCCGGCCGCCGTGAGCGCGGCACGAGGACTCATGGAGAGCCGGCAGGAGTTTCGCTTTAACGGAGGGACGACGTTCGGAGATGTCGCGGACAAGGCCGTCGAGCAGCAGACGGTCGCGGAGATCAGCGCCTTCCAGACCGTCTTCCGTCTTCCCGGACGCGTCAGCGTCGGTGCCAATGATGGCGCGAAGAGCCTGCGCATCTCCACCGCGACGATCACGCCCGAACTGACGATCCGTTCCGCGCCCGTCATCGATCCCACCGCCTATCTCGAAGCGAGCTTCCCACAGGCGGAGGACGCGCCGCTGCTGCCGGGCAAGGTCTCGATCTATCGCGACGGCATGTTCGTCGGCACCAGCAAATTGGCCGCCGCGGGCAAGGATGAGCCCGTTCGTCTCGGCTTCGGGGCCGACGACAAGGTCAAGGTCGAGCGTAGTGTCGTCAAGCGCAACGAAGGCTCGGCCGGCCTGATCGTGACGACGGCGAAGATCGACGAGCGCGCCTTCAAGACGACGGTCCGCAACGTGCATGATTTCCCGGTCAAGGTCGCGATCCAGGATCAGCTGCCGGTCAGCGAGAACGAAGAGATCACGGTCGAGATGCTTCCTGCGACCACGCCGCCGGTCTCGACCAACGTCCGCGACCGGCGTGGTGTCGTCGAATGGGTGATCGACGCCAGACCCGGCGAGGCCAAGGATATCGCCTTCGCCTGGCGTGTGCGCTGGCCGAAGGACAAGTCGATCGTGATGCAGCCGTCGGGCTGATTGCCCGGCGTGGGATCGGCGCCGTTTGATCCATGACAAGCCGCCCGGTCCCGGCCCTGTTATGCGCGAGTGGGACCCCGTTCGATCACGTCCTGTTCGGCCGTGATCGATCTCGACCGAGAGCGCCGACATGGAATCCGACCCGAACACCCGCAAGCAGGCCGTCGCCGTCGGCTACATCTTCCTCGCCGGTGTCGGCATGCTGCTGCTGCAATGGCTGCTGACGACCTACAACACGGTCGAGACGATTCCCTATAGCCAGTTCGAGCAGCTGATCGAGCAGGGCAAGATCTCCGAGGTGTCGGTCAGCCAGGACACCATCCAGGGCAAGTTCAAGGACAAGCAGTCCGACGGCAAGACGTCGTTCATCACCGCGCGCGTCGATCCGCCGCTGGCCGCGAAGCTTGCCGCGAAGGGCGTGACGGTGACCGGCGTGCCCTCGGGCGGGCTGATCCAGACGCTGCTGTCCTGGGTCGTGCCGGCGCTGATGTTCTATCTCATCTGGGTGTTCCTCGGCCGCAAGGTGATGGACCGCCAAGGCTTCGGCGGTCTGATGTCGATCGGCAAGTCGCGCGCCAAGGTCTATGTCGAGACCGACACCAAGGTCACCTTTGCCGATGTCGCAGGGGTCGACGAGGCCAAGTTCGAACTGCAGGAGGTCGTGCAGTTCCTGAAGGATCCGAAGAGCTATGGCCGGCTCGGCGCACACGTCCCCAAGGGCATCCTGCTGGTCGGCCCGCCCGGCACCGGCAAGACCCTGCTCGCGCGCGCGGTGGCGGGCGAAGCGGGGGTGGCGTTCTTCTCGATCTCCGGATCCGAGTTCGTGGAGATGTTCGTCGGCGTCGGCGCTGCCCGCGTGCGCGATCTGTTCGAGCAGGCCCGCAAGGCCGCACCTTGCATCATCTTCATCGATGAGCTCGACGCGCTCGGCCGCAGCCGAACCGCGGGTGGCCAACTCGGCGGCTACGATGAGAAGGAGCAGACGCTCAATCAATTGCTGGCGGAGCTCGACGGCTTCGACCCAAGCTCCGGCGTCATCCTGCTCGCCGCCACCAATCGGCCGGAGATCCTCGATCCCGCGCTCATGCGCGCCGGCCGCTTCGATCGCCAGGTGCTGGTCGACCGTCCTGACAGGGGCGGGCGGCTCGCAATTCTCAAGGTGCATGTCCGCAAGATCACGGTCGCCGACAGCGTCGATCTCGACAAGGTCGCGGCACTGACGGCCGGCTTCACCGGCGCCGACCTCGCCAATCTGATCAACGAGGCGGCGATCGCGGCGACCCGCCGCAAGGGTCACGAGGTGACGTTCGACGATTTCACGATGGCGATCGAGCGCATCGTCGCCGGCATCGAGAAGAAGAGCCGCGTGCTCAGTCCCGCCGAGCGCCGCCGTGTCGCCTATCACGAGATGGGCCACGCGCTGGTCGCGGCCAATCTCGTCGGCGTCGATCCGGTGCAGAAGGTCTCGATCATTCCGCGCGGCGTCGGCGCGCTCGGCTACACGATGCAGCGCCCGACCGAGGATCGCTTTCTGCTCGCGGTCAGCGAGCTGAAGAACCGCATCGCCGTCCTGATGGGCGGCCGCGCCTCGGAGCAGTTGATCTTCGACGGCGACGTGTCGACCGGCGCCGCCGACGATCTGCAGCGCGCGACCGAGATCGCCATCGAGATGGTCACCAAATACGGGATGGATGCGACTGTCGGGCAGCGCACTTACGCGCCGCGTCCACAGATCTCGTTCCTGCAGCCGCAGGATCAGATCGTGTCGGCGGCCGAGGAGACCGGGCGCGAGATCGACCTCGCGGTGCGGGATCTGATCGCAGACGGCGATGCCCGTGCCAGGGCGATTCTCGAAAGCCATCGCCCGGACCTCGAGCGCGGCGTCGCCCTCCTGATCGCCAAGGAGACGCTGACCGCCGAGGAGTTCGCGCCATTGCGGCCCGCCTCCGCCGCGGTCCCGGCCCCGGATGCCGTTGTCCCGAGCTGATCCGGGTTTCTACGGGGGCGCGTTCGCAACCGAACTCTAACCATCACCTGATCAGTTAACCGGCAGCTCACCTTGACAGATCGAGGCCGTCGATCGGGGACCGGGCGGAGTTCTTTGCGTGCTGCTGAACAACCTGAAGATTGCCCCCAAGCTCGCCATCGTCGTCGGCGTCGCGATGCTGGGCCTTGCCGCGGCCGGTACGTTTGCCGGCACTCTGATGCAAAAGGAGATGGTCAATGCCCGCATCGAACAGTGCCGGGCGATCGTCGAGACCGCGCGTAACATGGCCCTCGGCCTCATCAAGGATGTCGAAGCCGGCAAATTGACGAAGGAGGCTGCGCTCGACGAGTTCGTCGATCGCGGGAGAACGATGACCTTCGACAAGGGCACGGGCTATCTGTTCGCCTATACGATGGACGGCAATGTGGTGCTGTCCCAGGATCCGAAGCAGCGCGGCTCGAACGTGATCGATTTCGAGCTCAACGGCCGCAAGCTCGTCGTCGAGCTGCGCGACGGCGTTGCCAAGGATGGCGAAGTCACCTTGCACTACGAATATCTGCGTCCCGGTCAGGAGCAGCCGACCCGCAAGATCTCCTATGCGGTGATGATTCCCGGCTGGAATACGTTCGTGGGCACCGGCGTCTATGTCGACGATCTCGACGCGAAGATGAAGCCGTTGAAATGGCTGATCTGGATGGCCTGCGCAGGCATCGCGGTCGTCGCCGGCGGGATCGCCTGGCTGATCAGCCGCAGCATCAGCGTGCCGCTCGATCGTCTCGGCGTCCGCATGCGCGAGATCGCCGACGGCCGGCTCGAGGGCGAGATTCCCGGTGTCGGCCGCGGCGACGAGATCGGCGGGATGGCCGCGACCGTCCAGATCTTCAAGGACAACGCGCTGCGGATGCGCGAGCTCGAGCAGGCCGACGCCGCCACCCAGCAGCGCGCGGCCGCCGAGCGGACCGCGGCCATGCAGAACCTCGCAGCCGACTTCGAGCGCAGCGTCAACGGCATCGTCCGCTCGGTGGCGTCGGCGGCCGAGGGCATGCAGCACACCGCGCAGTCGATGACCTCGACCGCGAGCGATGCCAGCTCGCGCGCTTCGACCGTCAGCGCCGCCACCCAGAGCGCCAACGACAATGTCGGCACGGTTGCCGCCGCGGCCGAGGAGCTGTCGAGCTCGGTCAACGAGATTTCGCGCCAGGTCGCCCGCTCCAGCGAGATCGCGAGCAAAGCCGTGGGCGACGCGGAGCGCACCAATGCCACCGTTCAGGTGTTGTCGACCGGTGCCGAGAAGATCGGCGAGGTCGTCAAGCTGATCCATTCGATCGCAGCGCAGACCAACCTGCTGGCGCTGAACGCCACGATCGAAGCCGCCCGCGCCGGCGAATCCGGCAAGGGTTTTGCGGTCGTCGCTTCGGAGGTGAAGGCGCTCGCCAACCAGACGGCGAAGGCGACCGAGGAGATTTCGGCGCAGGTCGCGGCGATGCAGACCTCGACCCAGGATGCGGTCACCGCCATCAGCGGCATCACCCAGACCATCGCGCAGATGAGCGAGATCACCAATTCGATCTCGACCTCGATCGCGCAGCAGGGCGACGCGACGCGCGAGATCGCGCGCAACATCCAGTCGGTCGCGGCCGGCTCCAACGAGATCAGCGCCCATATCGGCGGCGTCACCAAGGCGGCGGAAGCGACGGGCATGGCCGCCTCGGAAGTGCTGTCGAGCGCACGTGAGCTCGACAGCCAGTCGGGCCTGCTGCAGCAGGCCGTCGATGGCTTCATGACAAAGGTGCGAACGGCCTGAGGCGGCTTGGAACGGACCCCACGCTCAGGCCATCTTGGGGCCGCCCGTGCGCGAGGCGATGATCACGCCCGCGATGACCAGCGCATAGCCCATGAGGTGGAACAGCCTGAGCTCCTCGCCGAGCAGCAGGATCGCCAGCACCGAGCCGAACAACGGGACCAGGTGCAGGAACGGCGCGGCGCGGTTCGGTCCGATCAGGCTGATGCCGCGGTTGAAGAACAGATAGGCCAGCGTCGAGGCGAAGACGACGACGTAGCCGAGCGTCGCGATCGAGAGCAGGTCGGGCGCGAGCACGAACCCGGAGGAATATTCCCAGACCGCCAGCGGCAGCAGCAGAACGGCGCCGAGCGCCGTGCAGGACGAGATCAGCGACAACTGGTGCACCGCCGGCCGCCGCGTCATGGCGGCGGAGTAGAGGCCGAACACCAGCAATGCGCCCGCGAACATCAGGTCGCCGCGGTTGAACTGGATGCCCGCGAGCGCACCGAGATCGCCGCGCGTCAGGATCACCAGCACGCCGCTCAGCGACATCGCGATGCCTGCGAACTGGGCCAGGCTCAGCCTGACGCCGAACAGCAGCAACGACCACAGCGCCACGAACAGCGGCGTCGACGATTGGATCAGCAGCCCGTTGAGCGCCTGGGTGTATTGCATGGCCCAATAGGACAGCGCGTTGTTGATCGCGAATCCGGTCAGCGCCAGCAGCAGCAGAAGCGGCCAGTGCGCGAGCAGCGTGCGCCAGTCGCGCGCCAGGTGCGTGCGTGCGAACGGCCACAGCATCAGGAAGGTCCCGATCCAGCGGATGCACGACAGCGTCAGCGGCGGCACGTGCCCGGCGACGTAGCGCGCGAGCACGATGTTGCCGGCCCAGAACAGCGAAGCCAGCGTGAGCAGCACGTAAGGCTGGTTGTTGAGCCAGGCGAGCGGCGATGATGGCTTGATGTCGTCGGCGGGCAAGGGAGGCGGGACGCTCTGGCGGGGGGAGGACGCAAGGTGGGCCAAATCGCGGCGCTGCGCAATGCGCCGCCGAGGATTGGTGCCATGCAGGCGCCGTCGCCCGGGAGCAGCGTCTCACGTCGCCTGTTTGCGCGACGCCACGAACACGCCGGCCAGCACCAGGGCAAAGCCGATCACGTGGAAGATCTGCGGCTGCTCGCCGAGGAACACGAAGGCCATGATCGAGCCGAACACCGGCACCACGTGAAAGAACGGCGCGGCGCGGTTGGCGCCGATCAGGAGCACGCCGCGGTTGAAGCAGAGATAGGCGATCGTCGAAGGAAAGATCGCGACGTAGAGCAGCGACAACAGGTTCTGCGCGTCGAACGCCATGACCGGCCGCGCGTGGAGTTCCCAGATCAGCAGCGGAATGAGGCTGGCTGCACCGCAGCCGAAGGTGAAGGCGACCATCGACAGGCCGTGGATCTGCGGCCGCTTGATCGTCAGCACCGAGTAGAAGCCGAACACCGCCATCGCCAGCAGGAAGATCAGGTCCCCTCTGTTGAAGCTGATGTCGGCCAGCGCGGTGGGGTGACCGCGGGTCAGGATGAGCAGCACGCCCACGAGCGACAGCACGATGCCGATGGCCTGCGCCAGGGTCAGGTGCACGCGCAGCAGCAGCATCGACCAGATTGCCACGATGAGCGGACCAGCCGACTGCAGCAGCAGGGTGTTGAGGGCCTGCGTATATTCGAGCGACCAGTATTGCAGCGTGTTGAAGGCGCCGATGCCCGTCACGGACAATGCGATCATGATGCCGAGCCGCGACCGGATCGCGGGCCAGTCCTGGCGCAGCTGTTTCCAGGCGAGCGGCAGGATCAGCAGGAAGGCCAACGACCAGCGCAGGAACGACAACGTCACCGGCGGGATGTGGCCGGCGGCGAGCCGGCCGACGATCGAGTTGCCGGCCCAGCACAGTGCCGTGATGCTCAGCAATACGTAGGGCTGGTTGGCGATCCAGCCGGGCGCGGCGGACGCGGTGCGGTCGGCGGCAGACATGCGGCGCTGTAGGACCCGGTTGATGCGCCGCGGCAATCGGCCCGGCGATCCCAGGCCGAAGTTTCTCCCCGGCTGTGTCGACAGACACCAATTGCAGCTGCCTATCAAGAGGGCAGATGCATCGCGACCATGCAGCGATGATCGTCTTCAGGAGCCGGCATGCGGGGCATGTCCACGGTGCCGTCGCCGGGGTCCGGATTGGACCGCGACGGATTTGAGACGCTCCGCACTCAGCAGATAGACGATGACGAGAGCGGCGATGGCGGCCAAGACGATGGCAGGCGGCGCAACGAAGCCGAACCAGGCGCCGGCCGGGGTGAAGGGCACGACCAGCGCGACGGCGAGCGCAGTCAGTGACGACGCCGTCAGCATCGGATCGGCGCGGTTGCTCCATGGCCGTCCGTTGGTCCGGATGATGAAGATGACGAGGATCTGGGTCGCCATCGATTCGAGGAACCAGGCGGTCCGGAACTCGTCGGGCGTCGCGTGGAACAAATACAGCAGTGCGCCGAAGGTGAGAAAATCGAACAGCGATGACAGCGGGCCCATGATCGCGGCAAAGCGCAGCAGCCGCTTCATGTCCCAGCGCTGCGGCCGCGCGGTGGCCTGCGGACTCACACGATCGAACGGGATGCCGAGCTCGGAGAGATCGTAGAGCAGGTTGTTGAGCAGGATCTGCGTCGGCAGCATCGGCAGGAACGGCAGCATGATCGAGGCGACCGCCATCGACAGCATGTTGCCGAAATTCGAGCTCGCGCCCATCCGCACGTATTTCAGGATGTTGGCGAAGGTGCGCCGTCCTTCCTCCACGCCGTCGGCGACCACCTCGAGATCGGAGGCGAGCAGGATCATGTCGGCGGCCGATTGCGCCACGCCGGTCGCCCCGTCGACCGACAGGCCGATGTCGGCCACCTTCAGTGCCGGCGCGTCGTTGATGCCGTCACCCAGGAAGCCGACGACGTGGTCCGAGGCCTGCAGCGCCTTGACGATGCGCGATTTCTGATCGGGGGCGAGCCGGCCGAACGCATCGGCCGAACGCACCTGCACCGCAAGCGCATCGTCGCTGAGCTCGGCGATGTCGCTGCCGGACAGCACGCGATCCGCTCTCAGCCCGACCAGCCCGGCCAGTCGCTTGACCACGACCGGATCGTCGCCGGACAGGATCTTCAGCGCGATGCCGGCGCGCGCAAGCTGCGCGATGGCCGCGGCTGCGGTCGGCTTGGGCGGATCGGCGAACGCGCACAGACCCTCGAAGATCAGCTCCTGCTCGTCATCGGTCTCGATCTCGCGCGGCACGCCGGTCCAGGGCCGTGACGCGATGGCGACCGTGCGCAGGCCCTCGCGCGCCAGCGCGTGGACGCGCTCGCGCATGTCGGTGCGGCCGCTGTCGTCGAGCGGCGCGACGGTGCTGCCCTGCCGCTGCTGCGTGCACAGTTCGATCACCGCCTCCGGCGCGCCCTTCACGATCAGGATCTGTTCTGCCCCGCGGGTCGCCAGCACCGAGCCGAGCCGGCGCGAGAAGTCGAAGGTCTGCTGTCCGCCCAGTGTCCATCCTGCCACCTCAAGGTCCGCGCCGGCGATGAGCGCGGTGTCGAGCGAACCACGATCACCGCCGAGTGCGGCAGCGATCGCGCCGAGCTCCGCGGCTCGCGGGTCGTCGCTGCCGTCGGGCGCGATGCTTCGGGCCAGCGTGATCTCGGCTGAGGTCAATGTTCCCGTCTTGTCGGTGCACAGCACCGACATCGCGCCGAGATCATGGATCGCCGCGAGCCGCTTCACGATCACCTTGCGCTTGGCCATGCGGAGCGCGCCGCGCGACAGCGTCACGGTCGTGATCATCGGCAGCAGCTCGGGCGTCAGTCCGACGGCCAGCGCCACCGAGAACAGCAGAGAGTCGAGCACATCGCGTCCGAATACGACGCGCACCGTGAGCACGATCACGACCAGGGCCAGCGTCAGCCGCGCGATGACGAGGCCGAATTCGTGCAGGTCGCGCTCGAACGGCGTGCGGGCCTGCGCTTCGGCCAGCGCCGAGGCGGCAGCGCCGAACATCGTGTTCGGCCCGGTGTTGACGACGATCGCGACGGCCTCTCCGGTCTGGGCCACTGAGCCGCGAAACAGCACATTCGACGTGTCGTTCTCATCGCCGGGGATGCCGGCCTGTTTCGTCACGGGATAGGGCTCTCCCGTCAGCGCCGCCTCGCCGGCAGTGAAGGCCTTGCTTTCGATGATCAGCGCATCGGCAGGAACGATGTCGCCCGCGCGGACGCGCAGGATGTCTCCGGGAACGACGGCGTCGACGTCGATCTCGCGATAGGCGCCGTCCCGCTTGACCTCGGCCTTCAGGGCCACGGAGCGGCGGAGCTCCTCGGCCGCCTTGACGGCATGCCCCTCCTGAACCGTATCGAGCCCGATCGACAGCGTGAGGATGAGGACGATGATGGCGCCGCCGATCACGTCGCCCGTCACCATCGAGATGATGCCGGCCACCAGCAGGATCAGCGATAACGGCTCGAGCAGGCGGCGAAGCACGGCGCGCATCGGCCCCACGACATGGGATGGGGAGTCGGCATTCCGGCCGTAGCGTTGCAGCCGCTGCCCGGCGTCGGCCCCGCCGAGGCCGTTCAGGTCGCAGCCCAGCGCTGCGGCTGCCTGCGCAGGCGACAGCCGCCAGAACCGGTGCAGGCCGGGGCTCGTATCGGTGCTCACATGCATCCGTTCATGTTCGTGGATGATTGGTGATGGTCATCTTGTCTGATTTGCATGAAGGATCGTGCGCCGGTTGACCTAGCGCAACATCCTGCTGCCGCGATCCCCTAGCTTTGCGGGCAATGCGCCGCGGGCTGACGGCCGCACCCGAGGAATGGATGGCGCCCGTCGCCGGGCATCATCCGCATTGACGAGTTTGTATTGAGGACCATGGCCGAACAAGCCGCAGCTCTCCCATCCCCCACCAAAGCCGCCGCTGGTCCGACCGTCCTGGCGGCGGTCTGGGCGCATCGCTGGTTCGCTCTCGCCATCATCGTGCTGCTCGGCCTTGGCGGCTGGCAAAGCGTCCGCGTCATGCTTGGGCCTGCCATCGTGGTCGATCAGGTCCGGCGCGGCGACCTCGTCGAGACTGTCGTCGCCAGCGGTCACGTCGAGACGCCGTTCCGCGTCGAGATCGGCAGCCAGATCACCGGCACCGTCGAGGAGGTGCTGGTGCTGGAAGGCCAGCATGTCACCAAGGGCCAGCCGCTGATCTCGCTGGAGTCGCGCGAACTGAAGGCCGCGGTGGTGCAGGCACAAGGGCAGGTGGCGCAGGCCGAGGCGCGGATGCGCCAGCTCGCCGAGCTGACCTTGCCGTCGGCGAAGGAGGCGTTGCGCCAGGTGCAGGCGACCTTGCTCAATGCCCAGCAGACCTATGACCGGACGTCGCAGCTGACCGGCAACGGCTATGCGACGCGCGCTGCGCTCGACGAGGCCCAGAAGACGCTCGATGTTGCGCTGGCGCAGAAGCGTGCCGCCGAATTCCAGGTCTTCACGGCGAGCCCCGGCGGCAGCGACTACGTCATGGCCGAGACGCAGCTGAACCAGGCGCGCGCCAATCTCGACACCGCGCAGTCGCGTCTCGGCTATGCGACGATCTCGGCGCCACGCGACGGCGTGCTGATCACGCGCAGTGTCGAGCGCGGCACCGTGGCGCAACCCGGCAAGACGCTGCTCGTCCTGGCACCTGCCGGCGATCTCCAGCTCGTCCTGCAGATCGATGAGCGCAATCTCGGCAAGCTGGCGCTCGGCCAGACGGCGCTGGCGTCGGCCGATGCCTATCCCGACAAGCGCTTCCCCGCCGTGGTCAGCTACATCAACCCCGGCATCGATATTTCCCGCGCGTCCGTCCAGGTCAAGCTGATCGTCAAGGACCCGCCCGACTATCTGCGCCAGGACATGACGGTGTCTGTCGACATCGAGGTCGCCTCCCGCAAGGATGCGCTGGAGCTGCCGGTGCGCTCGGTTCACGATATCACCTCGGGACAGCCCTGGGTGCTCGGGGTGAAGGACGGCCGCGCCGCCAAGCAGCCGGTGCGCGTCGGCATCCGCGGCAACAGCCATGTCGAGATCGTCGACGGCCTGAATGCCGGTGACATCGCCGTGCCGCAGAGTTCCGGCATCTTGACCGGCCAGCGCTTCCGTCCGGTGCTGCCGTGAACCGCTGGCTGCCCTTCGAGTGGATCGCGGCGGTACGCTTCCTGCGCGAGGGCCGGCTGCAGACCTTGTTCATCATCGGCGGCATCGCGATCGGCGTCGGCGTCATCGTGTTCATGTCGGCGATGCTGGCCGGCCTCGAGGCCAATTTCATCAAGCGGGTGTTGACCTCGCAGCCGCAGATCCAGCTGCTGACGCCGGATCAGGTTGCGCGTCCCCTGCGCAACGACAATGGCGTGATCGAGGATGCCATCGTGCAGCGTCCGAGCCAGCGCGTGATCTCGATCGATCAATGGCCGAAGATCCGCAATCAGATGCTGGCGATGCCGGAGATCTCGGCGGTGTCGCCGACCATCTCCGGCTCCGCCCTCGCCATTCGCGGCGACGCCAGCCGCGCCGTGACGCTGTCCGGCATCGAGCCGGAGAGCTACTTCAGAATCGTGCGCGTGCCGGACTACATCGTCGCCGGCGAGCCGCGGCTGACCAGCGAGGACATCATCATCGGTACCGAGCTCGCCAGGGATCTCGGCGCCATCGTCGGCGACAAGCTCAATGTTCAGGCCGCCTCCGGCGCCAACCGCGTGCTGATCGTGACTGGCCTCGTCGACCTCGGCAGCAAGGGCGCCAATCAGCGCTCCGCCTATGTCGCGCTGCGCACGGCGCAGTCGCTGCTCGGCATGGTCGGCGGCGTCACCACGATCGACATGACGGTACGGGACATCTATGCCGCTGAGGACATTGCGCAGCGCATCCAGGCCGCCAATCGCGTCAAGGCCGACAGCTGGATCAAGACCAATGCCCAGTTCTTCACGGCGGTGCGCGCGCAGGCGACATCCAACACGCTGATCCGCGTGTTCGTCGCGCTCTCGGTCGCATTCGGCATCGCGGCCGTGCTAATCGTCTCGGTAATCCAGCGCTCCAAGGAGATCGGGATCCTGCGTGCGATGGGTACCTCGCGCGGACAGATCTTGCGCGTGTTCCTGCTGCAGGGCGGGCTGCTCGGCTTCGTCGGCTCGCTGTTCGGCGCGGCGATGGGCGCGGGTGCGCTGATCTATTGGCATGCGGTGCAGCGCCAGGCCGATGGCTCGGAGTTGTTTCCGTTGATCCTCGAACGCCGATTGTTCGTCATCACGGCCCTGCTCGCGACGGTGACGGGCCTGCTCGCCGCGACCGCGCCGGCGCTGCGCGCGGCCAAGCTCGATCCGGTGGTGGCGATCCGTGGCTGAGGTCCTGCTGCGACTGGAGAAGGTCTGCAAGGCCTACAATGTCGGGCTGTCGACCGAGACCGAGGTGCTGCACGATATCGACATCGAGGTTGACCGCGGCGAGTTCGTCGCGCTGATCGGCCCGTCCGGCTCCGGCAAGAGCACTCTGCTGAACATCGTCGGTCTCTTGGACCGGCCGACCTCCGGCCGGCTGACGATCAAGGGCCAGGATACGGCATCGCTCAATGATACCGAGCTCACCCATCTGCGCGGCCATACCATCGGTTTCATCTTTCAGTCTCATCTCCTGATCTCCGCCTTCACGGCCAAGGAGAACGTGATGATGCCGCTGCTGGTCGATCGCGGCTTCCCGGGTCCCGAGATCGAGGCGCAGGCCTCGAAGCTGCTCGACCAGGTCGGGCTGGCGAAATTCGCCGACCATCTCGCGAGCAACATGTCGGGCGGCCAGCAGCAGCGCGTCGCGGTGGCGCGGGCGCTTGCGATGAACCCCGATCTGGTCCTGGCGGACGAGCCGACCGGCAACCTCGACACCAAGTCTGCCGAGGCGGTCTTTGGCCTGATGCGCGACGTCAATCGGACGGTCGGCACGAGCTTCCTGCTCGTCACCCACAACCTTGATCTGGCCCGGCGCTGCGATCGCATCATCGAGGTTGTCGACGGCCGCATCCAGAGCTGAGAGCTGGCCGCTTCGATCGTAGATTCGCCGCCGTTCGGGTGCTCAATGGAACTGCCCGGCTCGATGCGCCGCCAGAAGCGCACGGCCGGGTCGCCCGATCCGCAGCCGGGGCGGCTTGAAATTTTGGGGCTTATCAAAGGCTTGGTGGCGCTGTTGTGTGCTCCGAAGGCCCGTTCTCGCTTGCCTAGCCCGGCGGCTTCCTTTATCCGGTGGATCGCCTCGCAAGCGAGCGGTCCTGGCCGCGATTTGGGCTGGGCGCATGGTTGGCCAGGCTGGCCCCGCATCGGAAGCGATTTCGTCCGAACCGATCGTGCTGTTTTGGATCTTGGCAGAGGAAAGAGCTGCGAATGGCTAACGTGGTCGTCGTCGGCGCCCAATGGGGTGACGAGGGGAAGGGCAAGATCGTCGACTGGCTGTCGGAGCAGGCCGACATCGTTGTGCGCTTCCAGGGCGGCCATAATGCCGGTCATACCCTCGTCATCAACGGCGCGACCTACAAGCTGGCGCTGCTGCCGTCGGGCGTGCTGCGCACCGGCAAGCTGTCGGTGATCGGCAATGGCGTCGTGTTCGATCCGCAGGCCTTTCTCGACGAGGTCGGCAAGCTCCAGTCGCAGGGCGTCGCCATCAGCCCGGACAATCTGCGCGTTGCCGAGAACGTCACCTTGATCCTGCCGCTGCACCGCGAGCTCGACGCGCTGCGCGAGTCCGCGAGCGCGGCGACCGCGATCGGCACCACCCGCCGCGGCATCGGCCCGGCCTATGAGGACAAGGTCGGCCGCCGCGCGATCCGGCTGATGGACCTCGCCGATCTCGATACGCTGCCGCACAAGATCGATCGCCTGCTCGCCCATCACAACGCGTTGCGCCGGGGTCTCGGCCTCGAGCCGATCGACGGCCAGCAGATCCTGCGCGAGCTGACGGCGCTGGCGCCGAAGCTGCTGCCCTACGCGGAGACCGTGTGGCGGCTGCTCGACATCAAGCGCCGCGAAGGCAAGCGCATGCTGTTCGAGGGCGCCCAGGGTGCGCTGCTCGACGTCGACCACGGCACCTACCCTTACGTGACCTCGTCCAACACGGTGGCGGCGCAGGCGGCGACCGGCGCCGGCCTCGGACCGGGCGCGATCGGCTACGTGCTCGGCCTGTGCAAGGCCTACACGACCCGCGTCGGACAGGGGCCGTTTCCGACCGAGCAGGACAACGAGACCGGCCGCAAGATCGGCGAGCGCGGCCGCGAATTCGGAACGAATACCGGCCGGCCGCGTCGTTGCGGCTGGTTCGATGCGGTGCTGGTTCGCCAGGCGGTGCGGACCTGCGGCATTAACGGTCTTGCGCTGACCAAGCTGGACATTCTCGATGGTTTCGACACCATCGAGGTCTGTACCGGCTACAGGCTGGACGGCAAGGAGATCGATCATTTTCCGGCAGGTGAGGGCGCGCAGTCCAGGGTCGAACCGATCTACGAGACGATCGAAGGCTGGAAGCAGCCGACGGCGAACGCGCGCTCCTGGGCCGATCTGCCGGCTCAGGCCATCAAATACGTCCGGCGCATCGAGGAACTGGTGGGTTGCCCGATCGCGCTGCTTTCCACCAGCCCCGAACGCGAGGATACTATTCTGGTCCAGAATCCCTTCGAGGCATGACGGGACCCGACAGCTGAGCGCGCGAATTGAGTTGATATGGCCGACTACTACCCGCTGATAGCCCGTGCCATTGCCGGATTGGACCCCAACGCTCCCGGGGAAAGCCGGCGTGCGCTTTACGAGCGGGCGCGGGCGGCGTTGATCGCGCAGCTGCGCAGCGTCCAGCCGCCGCTCAGCGAGTCCGAGATCACGCGCGAGCGGCTGTCGCTCGAGGAGGCCGTGCGCAAGGTCGAGGCGGAAGCAGCCCAGCGTGCCCGCGAGGCGCAGCGGGCGTCCAGTGGCGCCGCTCGCCCAGGTGATGCGCTCCGACGGGCCGGTGCGCGGAGTTCGGATGCTCCGGCACCCCCCTCGGCTCAGCCCACTCCGACTCCAGACCAGGCCGCCACGGCCGCCCCCCGGCCGCGACCGGCGGCCCCGGCTGCTGCCCGGGCCGACCGGCCGCCGCTCGCCGGCGGCGAGACGGCCGAGCTGCGTCCGGCGCGCAATCAGCGACCGGAAGCGCCGCCGGCTGCGGCTGGCGCACCAGCCGTGCCACCGCGGCCCCAGCCGCCTCAAACGCCTCCACAGGATGGGGCGGCGCCTCCCGTGCGCGAACGTCCGGCTGCCGCTCGCCGCGGTGCTCAGGACAACGGCAATCCGGCAACGCCGCCCGCCATGCGCGGCTTCCGCGACATCACCGCTGATGTCGACGATCTCGGCAAGGCCACCGCTCAGGCCAACCGCGCGGCGCGCAAGACCTACGCCAACGTTCCGGCCACCGATCTCGACCGGCTCGAGGGCGACGACGATGACCGGCCGCCGCTGCCCGAAGCGCCGTACTCCTATGACGAGTCGGTCCAGGAGGCCGAGCGCTACGCGCTGCCGGCCACCTCGACCCGTCAGCGTGGCGCCGCTCCGGATCGCGAGGGCAAGAAGAAGTCGGAGCGCAGCGGCTCGACCTTTCCGTTCAAGGCCGCCATCGCCGCCGGGATCGTGCTGATCCTGATCGGCGCCGGAATTCTGTGGGGCCGGCCGCTGGTCGGCATGGTCAACGGCCTGTTCAAATCTTCCTCGACGGTCGAGGCGCCGAAGGACACCGGCGCGCCGCTGAGCAAGCCGAAGATCACCGACCGCGTCGGGCAGTCGCCGTCCTCGGACCAGATCGCGCCGGTCGCGCAGCGCGTCGTGCTGTATGACGAGGATCCGTCCGATCCGAAGGGCAAGCAATATATCGGCTCGGTGGTCTGGCGCACCGAGCAGATCAAGGCGACGGCCACGCAGAAGGCCGACATCGCGGTGCGCGCCGACATCGAGATTCCGGATCGCAAGTTCAAGATGACGATGTCGTTCCGCCGCAACACCGACACGTCGCTGCCGGCGAGCCACACCGCCGAGCTCACTTTCATCCTGCCGCAGGATTTCAACGGCGGCGGCGTCGGCAACGTGCCGGGCATCCTGATGAAGTCCAACGAACAGTCGCGCGGAACGCCGCTGGCGGGCCTCGCGGTCAAGGTCACCGACGGCTTCTTCCTGGTCGGCCTGTCCAACGTCGACGCCGATCGCGCCCGCAACGTGCAGCTCCTCAAGGAGCGCTCCTGGTTCGACGTTCCCTTGGTTTACACCAATCAGCGCCGGGCGATCATCGCGATCGAGAAGGGCGCCCCGGGCGAGCGCGCCTTCAACGACGCTTTCGCGCTGTGGGGTGACTGAGGAATCAGCACGGGCTTGGCCCGATCGGCGGGCCGGTGAGGCAGGAGATTGGGCATGAAGCGATATCTCATCTTCGTTGCCGTAGGCCCGGCGCTGGGCGGCTTCGCGCTGCTCCTGGTCACGACCTACATGTCCGGCTATTGGACCAACACCAATCCGGGCGAAGTGGCCAAGCTGTTCAAGGTCTTCGTCACCTCGCTGCAATACAGCTATCTGTTCGGCTTCCTGCCGGCGCTGATGATGTGCGCGATCGACGACATCCTGTTCCACGTCAGGCGCATCGGGCCGACGTTGCGGATGCTGCTGGTGGGAGCCATCGCCTTCCTGCTCGCGGCCTTCAACTACGCCTCGCACGGCTCCGAATACGGCATCATCCAGTGGATCCTGTACGGGCTGGTCGGCTTCATCCCGGCGACGGTGTCATCGTGGCTGGTGCACAGATTCGTCGAGGAGCCGCAGCCGGCGGTCGCCACCGAGCCGCCGACTGCGTAAGCAAGCTGAACACACGAGCAGCTCGGCCCTACCTGCCGTTGCCGCGGCAGCGGCCGCCGGGGCCGATGTGAAACCCGCGCGGGCAGGCGTGCGCCGCCGGATTGGCATAGTTGCGCAGGCATCCGCCATACGGACCGCGGTGCCAGCCGGGGCCGCAGCCGCCGGCGACCTGGATCACCTCCGGCTTGGATCCGGCGTCGATCGAAGCCAGCGGCATCGCAGATGCGCCGACGGTCAGAATTCCCAACAGGAGCGTGCTGGTGAGGATGGTTCGCATCGATGGTCTCCCTGGTTTGATTTGCGAATTGGTCAGCCGCCCGCCGCGAACGCGATGCCGGCACGCACCTCGGTGATGGCCTGATCGATCAGCCCCAGCGCGCGTTCGCGATGGCCGCCCTTGTTCGGTGTCGCCTGAGCCAGCTCGGCTCGCGCCGATTGCAGCATGGTGACGGTCGCGGTCATGTGCGGCTGCGCGCCGAGCGCGTAGCCGATCCCGATGCAACCCGCGAGGGCGGCGCCGAGGCCGAGCTTGCGGGCCGCGGAAGACATGGTCATTTCAATCTCTCCTCGGACTCATGGCTGTTCGACTTGGAGGATGCAGGCCGCAACGCATGTCGGCGTGCGTCCATCCGCATCGCTAGTTGAACCCGTTGCCGCTGTCTTGGACTCATCGGCATGAACGGTCGCGCGACTTGGACTGATCGGCGCTCCCGATCCGTCCTGATGAGCTTTGCCGACTTCAGCGGCCGTTCATCCCGCCGCTGCCACATTGATCGCGTTGCTTCGGAAATTCCTTTGCCTCGGATCTGATTTCGATGACCATCGTCAGGAAAATGCTGTCGACCGACATGCTGCCGAAAGGGCTCGACGACAGGCAGCGCTTCTTGTGCTTTGCGGAATTGTTCGAGCACTTCTCCAACACGGGCGAGCTCGATCCGGCCGAGGACGTGCCGTTTCGCGCCGTAATGAACGCCATCCACATCGGCACCACCCTGCTCGGGCGCTGCGACGGCACCTTCACCCGTGTCAGGCGCGAACGGCGCCAGGTGCTCGCGACCAACGACGACCGCTATTGCCTGGCGCGCAACGCCGGCAGTCGCGAGGCGATGGTCGTTCATCGCGGACGCGAGTTCGCTCTGCGGCCGGGGGCGATGGTGCTGCTCAAGCTCGATGAGCCGTTCTTCAGCGCCGATGGCGCCAATCACAAGCGCTTCGTCAACGTGCATCTGCCGATGATGACGCTGCGCTCGATGGTCTCCGGTGTCGATGACCTGGTCGGGCGCGAATTGGCGCCCGGCGGCGCGCTGTCGCTCGCGATGGACTACAGCGAATTGCTGCTCGCCCATCCCGCCGCGGCCGACGAAGCTGGCCCGGCGATCGCGCAGCATCTGCTCGATCTGGTGGCGCTCGGGCTCGGCGTCCGCGGCGACGCGATGCGCAAGGCCGGCCGCGGCGGCCTGCGCAGCGTTCGCCTCGCGGGGCTGCTGACCATTCTGAACAGCCGCTTTGCCGAGCCGGATTTTTCGGCGCAGAAGCTTGCGGCCGCGGCCGGCCTGTCCGAGCGCTACGTCAATGACCTGCTGCACGAGGCCGGCGCCGGCTTCTCGGCCCGGCTGAATGAGCTGCGCCTGCGCAAGGCCATGGACCTGCTGGCCGGTGGCGGACGCCGCATCAGCGATATCGCGTTTGCCTGCGGCTTCAACGACCTGTCCTATTTCAACCGCTGCTTCCGGCGCCGCTTCGGGCTGACGCCGACCGGCGCCCGGGGCCGCTAGGCGAGACAAGGCGGCGGTTCGACGCAACTTGTGCCGGGCCCCGCGCGTTGCCATCTCATGGGTATGCAAGACCAGATGTCCACCTCGCCCCGCCGCGCATCGGGACGCGCCTCGCAGGCGCGCTTCAACGCCGATGAGGCGCGCGGACCGATCATCGACCAGGACGGACGAGAGATCCCGCAAGGGGCGTTCTGGTCCTCGTTCAATGGCGCCTTCGTCGGCCCGGATGGCGTGCGGTTCGATTTCAACACCGCCAATCCGTTCGGCAACCTGACCCGCGAGCAGCGCATCGCGCGGCTCGAGGCGGTGGCGAAGCTGCTCGACGTCGCCTTCGTCCTGCCCGGCACCAACATCCGCTACGGCATCGACGGCATCATCGGCCTCATCCCGGTGGTCGGCGACCTCATCGCGACCGCGCTGTCGCTGTGGCTGGTGCGCGAGGCCCGGGCGCTGGGCGCGCCCTGGCACGTCATCACGCGGATGCTGGGCAATGTCGCGGTCGAGGGCGTGATCGGCATGGTGCCGGTGGCGGGCGACGCCTTCGACGTGCTGTTCCGCGCCAACATGCGCAACGCCAAGATCCTACGGCGGTGGCTGGATACCCAGCCGCGCTGACGTGCGACGGGACCGGGGCAACAAACGGACAAACAGACCCCCATAAAAAAACTGCCCCGCACGAGGCGGGGCAGGGTATCGAAGAATGCTCTGGCAGCCGTCAGGCCGCATCGGCGTCCGGCGCCTTGTCGACCACGCGGCGCGGCAGCGGAAACGCCTCGCTCTCATACAGGGTGCGGATGCCGTTCTGGTCGAACCGGGCCTCCTCGACCTGCAGGTAGGCGCCATTCAGCGAATCCGCAGGCAACTCCTCCATGGCGAAGCGCACGGCTTCGGCCGCGGTGCCGAACCGCCGATAGGCGAAACCCGCCCGCTTCTTCTTGCGGATGGCGGCGGGAAACAGTTCGGCAGAGGTGTTGAAGTTGAACGGACGCAGTGGACGCATGGTCTGAGACCTCTTCTTGTCGGCTGGAAGCGCTGACGCGAGCTTTCAAAACATTCAGCTTGGCAATGACGCCAGCGATTGCGGGGGTGGAGGGCGGGATTTGCCGCTCCAGGCGGCCCGGCCCTGCATAGTCAGTTACGACCCCTAATATAGGCCGATTTGGCAGAAATGCGAATCCTGCACGCTCACATCGTAAATCCGGCCCGCTGTGGGCCGCCTTGAAACATGCTGTCTTTTCAGTAGCTTAATTGATCCGCAACTTGTGAATGCAGGAGAGCCCGATCTGCACGGCTAAAATCTCACCCCCTGTGGCCGGTTTTGGCCGCCCGCGCCTCGCCCGCCGCAAGCCAGCGGCCCCGAGTACCCTCGATGACGGGACCGGGGCCGGGCGTGCCATCAGCGCGGTTTCAGCTTCAGCGCCGCCGAGTTGATGCAATAGCGCAGGCCGGTCGGCCCCGGGCCGTCGGGAAAGACGTGGCCGAGATGGCCCGAGCATTTCGAGCACAGCACCTCGGTGCGAACCATGCCATGGGTCGTGTCGGTCTCCTCGTCGACGTGGCTCTCCGTCGCCGGCCGGGTGAAGCTCGGCCAGCCGCAGCCGGAATCAAACTTGGCGTCGGACTCGAACAGGGTCTGGCCGCAGCCGGCGCAGACATAGGTCCCGGCGCGGTGCTCGTGCTCATACTCGCCCGAGAAGGGGCGCTCGGTCGCCTTCTCGCGCAGCACGGCGTACTGCATCGGCGTCAGCTCCTTGCGCCATTCCGCCTCGCTCTTGACGACCTTGTTGTTCGTCTTGGTGTCGCTCATCCTGTGGTCCTCCAGGCGGACCCGTATGGTCCGCCCCTGTCATGGCGCTGGTCGGGCCGAACGCGACGCCTCAGTTCGTCGCCTTGGCGTCCCGGACCAGCGTCGGCTTGTCGATGTAGTTCTCGGCAAATATCTTCTTCAGATTGTCGATCTTCGGCAGGTCGTTATAGGCGATATAGGGTTGGCTGGGGTGCAGCGTCAGGTAGTCCTGGTGATAGTCCTCGGCCGGATAGAACGCCTCGAGCTTGCCGATCTTGGTGACGATCGGCTTGCCGAACACCTTGGCCTTGTCGAGCTGCGCGATATAGGCCTCGGCGACCTTCTTCTGCGCCTCCGAGGTGGTGAAGATCGCCGAGCGATATTGCGTTCCGCTGTCCGGGCCTTGGCGGTTCAACTGGGTCGGATCGTGCACGACCGAAAAGAAGATCTGCAGGATCTTGCCGTAGGAGATCTTCTTCGGATCGTATTTGATCTGGACCGATTCCGCGTGGCCGGTCGTGCCGCTCGACACCGTGCGGTAGTCGGCCGTGGCCTTGGTGCCGCCGGCATAGCCGGAGACAGCGCTGACCACGCCGGCGGTGTGCTGGTAGACGCCCTGGACGCCCCAGAAGCAGCCGCCGGCGACCACAGCGGTGTCCAGCGCGTCGGAGGCCGGCTGGTCCTGGGCCGGCGGCGGGATCACAACGGCCTGCTCGGCGGCATGCAGCGGCTGCCAGGCCAGGATGCCGGCCGCCATCGCACCGAGCACGGCTGTCTTGACGAAAAGGGAGCGGGTGAGGCGCATCTTCGAATCCTCGTGAGGGGGCTTGTCTCGTCTCGCCGGCCGGAAACACTGGCCCGGCCCGGCCTCTGCTGCAAGATACGTCCGTGCCCGTCCGGCGTTACGGGGGAAGTGACACGACTGCGTGAACAGGCGGGGGGCGGCGGCACGTGCGCAATCGCCCAATGGATGCCGGGACGACGCTGGGAGTTGTGGCGAGACCGTTCCAGGCATGACGATGTGGTCTCGCGGCCCGAATTGCCCGAGGGATGGCGGTTCATCGGCCCTCCGAAGTGGAGGGCGCAGGGAAGGCCGGACCTCGACTGAGGCCCGTGGCCCGCCTGCTTAAAAAATGCAGGCGGCAGGTACCACAGGTTCAGCCGGACAGATCCGGCCCTCCCTGCGCGACGGTGTTAACGCTTATACGTGCTCTCCTCGGGGACCGGCTGTCTTGCCCCCGTCGCCGGCGGATCATCACCGCCAGCTTGGCCTCAGCGTCGGGAGGCCAGGACCACACGCTTTCGCCGTCCGCGCCATGCCGTTCGTCGGCAGGTCCAGGACCCGCTGCAACATGCCGCGTCCATCGCATTCCGCTGCCAACGTCCGTGACGATCGCGATACGTCCCCTGCCGTGCAACGAAACGCAGGCATGATAAGTCTGATTTGGGCAGAGCGCGAAATGATTTATGTTTTTCAGAAGGCCTTGACAGCTTTTGTCGCCGCCGGCCGATTTGCCCGACGGGCTGCAGGGCGGTGCTGCGCGCCGTCGATCCTGCATCGTCGGCAGCTATCAAATTCGCGACGACGGGGGGGAGGTCATCGGATGCGCGCCATCTCGTCCGCGAACTCACGATACGTCACGCTTCGTCGATCCTCGAATGATGATGTGGTTCAGGTCTCGCGGTCGTGATCCCGGCAAGGCGACGACGCCGCGAATATTTCGTTTCCTCTGCGGTCAATACAGAGGCGGTCGCGCCTCGCTGATGACGGCTCTGACCAGAGCATCAATCGCGTGCGTGGTCTCCGCATCCTGAGAACCTGGAGAACAATCATGACATCCTGGAAATCAAAGGCGGCAGCCTTGCTGCTGTCGATGGCCACTGTTGCGCCAGCATCGGCGCAGGGCTGGTTTTTCGGCGAGCAGGAGCCCGGGGCGTTTCAGGCGATGTATCCTGATCGCGACGTGCTCAACGGCGGCGCGCTGACTCCGGCGGGGAAAATGGGCATGGAGCGCGCCTCCGGCGCGGTGCTCGTGTTTCCGCCGCGGGCCCGCCTCAGCCCGTATGATCGGCTGCCGCTGCGGCGGTGACGCGTCGGACCGTCGGTAGGAACGATCCTTCGCCAGCTCTGAGATATGAGCGCGCTCACGAAGGGTTATCGGCTCGCGCAGTCGTGATAGGGGGGCAGCCTTCGCCCGCCTACATGATCGCAAGCGTGAATTGATGCACCACAGAGGGAAGACCGATCATGATCATATTCAGGAGCCTGGCGGCAGCTCTGCTGATGTCGACGCTGGCGGTGACCGCGGCATCGGCGCAATTCTCCGAGCCGGCGGCCTATGAGGCCATGCATCCCGAACGCGACGTGCTCAATGGCGGCACGCTGACGCCGGCGGCACAGGCGGAGTTGGCCCGTCGCGGCGCGCCGGGCCTTCCGAATGCCAATGCAGCGATGCGGCCGGCCGATATGGCGAGGCCGCACCGGCGTCATCGGCGCTGAGCGGGGTGGCTCAGCTCGCGTGCTCCTCGCGCTCGTGGATCACGCTGGCGCGGCCGACGATGAGGTCGTCGACCTGGCCGATGCGCGAGACGTCCTTGCCGGCATAGGGCAGCGAATGCAGCACGCAGCGCATCGCGTTCAGCCGCGCACGCTTCTTGTCGTCTGACTTGATCACGGTCCACGGGCAGTCGGCGGTGTCGGTGGAGAAGAACATCGCCTCCTTCGCGCGGGTGTAGTCGTCCCATTTGTCGAGCGAGGCGGTGTCGATCGGCGACAGCTTCCACTGCTTCAGCGGATGCGCCTCGCGCTCCTTGAAGCGGCGGCGCTGCTCGTCGCGGCTGACCGAGAACCAGAACTTGATGAGGTGGATGCCGCTGCGCACGAGGTTGCGCTCGAACTCCGGCACCTGGCGCAGGAACTCGTCGTACTCGACCTGCGAGCAGAAGCCCATCACGCGCTCGACGCCGGAGCGGTTGTACCAGGAGCGGTCGAACAGCACGATCTCGCCCGCGGTCGGCAGATGCTCGACATAGCGCTGGAAGTACCACTGGCCGCGCTCGACGTCGCTCGGCTTGTCCAGCGCCACCACGCGGGCGCCGCGCGGATTGAGATGCTCCATGAAGCGCTTGATGGTGCCGCCCTTGCCGGCGGCGTCGCGGCCTTCGAACAGCAGCACCAGGCGCTGGCGCGCATCCTTCATCCAGTTCTGCAGCTTCAACAGCTCGGTCTGCAGGATGAATTTCTGCTCCTCATAGTCCTTGCGGTACATGCGGAATTTGTAGGGGTAGCCGCCCTGGCGCCAGTTGTCGGCGAGCTCGTCGGAGGTGTGGCGCTTGTCGGGCTTGGCCTTGCCCTCGATCAGCGCCTTCATCAGCCTGGCATCGTCCGGCGCGGCGCCGTCCAGCATCGCCCTGACCGGCGCGGAGTTGGGGTCGAGGGCCGGCGGACCGTTGAGCACGGTCTCGAACGCCGACAGCTCGGTGATCTGCGCGGCCTGCATCGATTCGTCCACAAGCGACTGACCGATCGGATCGAGCTTGGCTGCGGACTGCCGGCGCGCGACACGCGCCGTGGCGCTCGCGCGCTTGCGGCGCTGACCGTTGGAAGCCTTGTCTTTCGTCGACTTGCCTTTGGTCTTGCCTTTCGTGGTGTTGGACTTTGCCATACGATCCCGCCGTCTGCTGCTGGTTTAACAGAGATGTGAATCAATCT
This sequence comes from Bradyrhizobium sp. SZCCHNR1015, assembly GCF_032489875.1. Taxonomy (NCBI): domain Bacteria; kingdom Pseudomonadati; phylum Pseudomonadota; class Alphaproteobacteria; order Hyphomicrobiales; family Nitrobacteraceae; genus Bradyrhizobium; species Bradyrhizobium sp. SZCCHNR1015. Next base: position 164,937 of record NZ_JAUEYW010000006.1, on the reverse strand, counting down.
TTATCCGCCAAGGACCCTGCATCAGGTTGACGTGGATCAACCTGCCGCAGGTGGGTACCAGCGAGGCGAGCAAAATCGTCTCGCGCGGTAAAGCCGGCGTTACACCACGATCGACAGCCGCTTCGCGGCGCGGGTGATGCCGGTGTAGAGCCAGCGAGCGCGGCTTTCCTGGAAGGCAAAGCTCTCGTCGAACAGCACGACGTCGTCCCATTGCGAGCCCTGCGACTTGTGCACGGTCAGCACGTAGCCGTAGTCGAACTCGTCATAGGGCTTGCGCTGCTCCCACGGGATGTCCTCGATGCCGCCGGCGAAGCATTCGCCGCGCACCGAGACTTTCGTGACCTTGCGTCCGAGATCCTCGTCGGGCGCGACCCGCATGGTGACGATCTTGGACTTCGAGGTCGCGCGCGACTTCACCCGCCACAGCCCGCCATTGAACAGGCCCTTCTTGCGGTTGTTGCGCAGGCAGACCAGCTTGTCGCCGGCGACAGGGAGGGCGTCCTCGATGTCGAGGCGCTGCCGGAAGCGGTTGTTGTAGGCGCGTCGGGTGGCGTTGCGGCCGACCAGCACCTGGTCGGCCTCCATGACGCGGGACGGATCGAGCTCGCGGCGCTCGACCACCTCGCTCTCGCCGTAGCGGCCGACGTCGAGCGTGTTGCCCTCGCGCACGTCCATCGACATCCGCACGATCGGATCGTCCTTGGCCTGGCGGTGCACCTCGGTCAGCATCACGTCCGGCTCGCTGTCGGTGAAGAAGCCGCCCCCCTTGACCGGCGGCAGCTGCGCGGGATCGCCGAGCACCAGCAGCGGGCAGTCGAAGGACAGCAGGTCGCGGCCGAGATCGGCGTCGACCATCGAGCATTCGTCGATGATGATCAGCTTGGCCTTGGAAGCCGGCGCGTCGTCCCACAATTCGAAGTTCGGCTGCTCCTCGCCGGTTTCTTGCGCGCGATAGATCAGCGAATGGATGGTGGAGGCGTTGTCGCAACCCTTGCTGCGCATCACCAGCGCCGCCTTGCCGGTGAACGCCGCGAACTTGACCTCGCCGTCGACGCCCTCGGCGATGTGGCGGGCCAGCGTGGTCTTGCCGGTTCCGGCATAGCCGAACAGCCGGAACACTTGTGGCGTGCCGCTCTGGCCGGGCTTGGCCTTCAGCCAATCGCCGACGGCCTTCAGCGCGGAATCCTGATGCGGGGAGAAGGTGGTCATGGCTCACAGGGATGGAGCCGCGCGGCGACTCGGGGACATTCCGTGAACCTAAGGGCTGATGCGGGGAGATCAAGCGCTAGCTAAGGCAGGGGTGCCTCGCTTCAGAGAATGGAGGCCGAAAGCGTGCGGCGCGTACGGTGTGCTCCCTCCCCCCTTGTGGGGAGGGGTTGGGGAGGGGGGCTCCGGGCGACACCGCCCGTGTGGGCCCCCTCCCCAACCCCTCCCCACAAGGGGGAGGGGAGCCGACTGCGCGCGCGGCGACGGCTCGGCCATTCAGAGAAGTCGACTACTGCCAGCCCGGCACGCCCCGCATGTCCGGCAGGTGGTGCGCGATGCCCTTGTGGCAGTCGATGCAGGTCTTTTCGCCGGTGAACAGGAAGCGTTGATGCGCTTCGACGGCGCGCGGCGACTGCTTGGTGATGTCCATCGACTGGGAGCTGTGGCAGTTGCGGCATTCGAGCGAGTCGTTCGCCTTGAACCGCGCCCACTCATGCAAGGCGAGCTCCAGTCTGCGGTCGGTGAACTTCTCGCGGGTGTTGATCGAGCCGAACAGATGGCCCCAGACCTCCTTGGAGGCCTGCATCTTGCGCGCGATCTTATCGGTCCAGTTGTGCGGCACGTGGCAGTCCGGGCAACTGGCGCGCACGCCGGAGCGGTTTGAGAAGTGAACGGTCGACTTCAGCTCGGCGAACACGTTGTCTTTCATCTCGTGACAGCCGGTGCAGAACTTCTCGGTGTTGGTGATCTCCAGCGCGGTGTTGAAGCCGCCCCAGAAGATCACGCCGGCGAGGAAGCCGGCGAGCACCAGCACGCCGAGCCCGAACACGGAGCTCGGCTTCAGCAGCACGTCGATGAGGTCGAGAATGAACTGCCAGGCGCGGCCGGCAAGGCCGAGCTGCTGCTCGGGGACGGGTGCCTTGGCGCCCTCCGGGATGTCGGCGCTGCTCATCGCTTGCCACCCGGCTTGTCGTGCGCCAGCAGCGTGTCGATGTCGACGAAGTCGTTGCTGACAGGCGGATTGGCGACACTCTGCGGCACGTGGCACTGGGTGCAGAAGTAGCGGCGCGGCGACACCGACGCCAGGAACTGGCCGTCGCGGTCCATGAAGTGGGTGATCGACAGCATCGGCGCCTTCGACTCCGCGATGCGAGCACGGGCATGGCAGGACAGGCATTTGTTGCCCTGCATGTCGACCTGATAGCCGTCGATCGAATGCGGGATCACCGGCGGCTGCTCCGGATAGTTGCGCACCTCTTTCTCGGCGGTGTTCTTCGTCGGCTGCATCGGCGGCGCCGGGCCTTCGTCATTGAGCGGCGTGGGGCCGCGCAGCGACGAGGAGACGCTCTGGGCGAGCAGGGCGCTCGAGCCGGCCGCAAGGCTGGCCGCGAGCAGCATCATGGCAAGTCTCTTGATCATAATCGTCACACCCGCTCGATGCGCACGGCGCATTTCTTGTAATCGGTCTGCAGCGAGATCGGGTCGGTGGCGTCGAGCGTCACCTTGTTGATCAGCTTGGACTCGTCGAACCACGGCACGAAGACGAGCCCGCGGGGCGGCTTGTCGCGGCCGCGGGTCTCGACGCGGGCGCGGATGAAGCCGCGCCGCGAGGCGACCTTGACCTCGTCGCCGCGCCTCAAGTTCGCGGCCTCGGCATCGTCCGGATGCATGAAGCAGACGGCTTCGGGGAACGCCTTGTAGAGCTCGGGCACGCGGCGCGTCATCGTGCCGGAATGCCAGTGCTCGACCACGCGTCCGGTCGACAGCCAGAACGGATAGTCCTTGTCCGGCGATTCCGCCGGCGGCTCGTAGGGCAGGGCGAAGATGCGCGCCTTGCCGTCGGGGAAGCCGTAGAACTGCACGCCGGTGCCGGACTTGACGTAAGGGTCGGAGCCCTCGCGGAAACGCCAGCGCGTCTCCTTGCCGTCGACGACAGGCCAGCGCAGGCCGCGCTCTTTGTGATAGGCCTCGAACGGCGCCAGGTCATGGCCGTGGCCGCGGCCGAACGAGGCGTATTCCTCGAACAGGCCCTTGTGGACGTAGAAGCCGAACGCCTTGGATTCGTCATTGGCATAGCCCGGCTCGATCTGGTCGACCGGGAATTTGTCGACCTGGCCGTTCCTGTAGAGCACGTCGAACAGCGTCTTGCCGCGAACCTCCGGCTTCTTGGCGATCAGCTCCTCGGGCCAGACCTCTTCGATCTTGAAGCGCCTGGAGAACTCCATCAGCTGCCAGAGGTCGGAGCGCGCCTCGCCCGGCGCCGAGACGAGCTGGTGCCAGAACTGGGTGCGGCGCTCGGCATTGCCATAGGCGCCTTCCTTCTCCACCCACATCGCCGTCGGCAGAATGAGATCGGCGGCGAGCGCGGTCACCGACGGATAGGCGTCGGAGACGACGATGAAATTGTCGGGGTTGCGGAAGCCCGGATAGGTCTCTTCGTTCGCGTTGGGGCCGGCCTGCAAATTGTTGTTGACCTGCACCCAATAGGCGTTGAGCAGGCCGTCCTTCAGCATCCGGCTCTGCAGCACCGCGTGATAGCCCGGCTTGTCCGGGATCGTACCTTCCGGCAGCTGCCAGATGTGCTCGGCCTTGGCGCGGTGCTCCTTGTTGGTGACCACCATGTCGGCGGGCAAACGGTGCGAGAAGGTGCCGACCTCGCGCGCGGTGCCGCAGGCCGAGGGCTGCCCGGTCAGAGAGAACGGGCTGTTGCCGGCCTCGGCGATTTTCCCGGTCAGAAGATGGATGTTGTAGACGAGGTTGTTGCACCAGACGCCGCGGGTGTGCTGGTTGAAGCCCATGGTCCAGAACGAGACCACCTTGGTCTTCGGATCGGCATAGAGCTCGGCGAGCGCCTGCAGCCGGTTCAACGGCACGCCGGACATCTCGGCGGCCTTCTCAAGCGTGTAGTCCGAGACGAACTTCGCATACTCGTCGAACGAGATGTCGGTGGCGTCGTTCGGGTTGGCGGCGCCCTTGGCCTTCTTCTGCAGCGGATGCTCCGGCCGCAGGCCATAGCCGATGTCGGTCTGGCCCTTCTTGAACACCGTGTGTGCCTGGACGAAGTCCTTGTTGACGCGGCCTGTCGTGATGATGTGGTTGGCGATGGCGTTGAGGATGTAGAGGTCGGTCTGCGGCTTGAACACCATGCCGATATCGGCGAGGTCGAACGAGCGGTGCTCGAAGGTCGAGAGCACGGCGACCTTGACATGCGGCGTCGACAGTCTCCGATCGGTCACGCGGGTCCACAGGATTGGATGCATCTCCGCCATGTTGGAGCCCCACAGCACGAACGCGTCCGTGGCCTCGATGTCATCGTAGCAGCCGGGCGGCTCGTCGATGCCGAAGGTGCGCATCATGCCGGCCACGGCCGACGCCATGCAGTGCCGCGCATTGGGATCGATGTTGTTGGAGCGGAAGCCGGCCTTGAACAGCTTGGAGGCCGCATAGCCTTCCCAGATCGTCCACTGGCCCGAGCCGAACATGCCGACGCCGGAGGGCCCGCGCTTCTTCAGCGCCTCCTTGTACTTCTGCGCCATGATGTCGAAGGCTTCGTCCCACGTGACCGGCGTGAACTCGCCGTTCTTGTCGTACTTGCCGTTGGTCTTGCGCAGCATCGGGTGCGTCAGGCGATCATGGCCGTACATGATCTTGGACAGGAAATAGCCCTTGACGCAGTTCAGGCCGCGATTCACCTCGGCCTTGATGTCGCCATGGGTGGCGACGACGCGGTTGTCCTTGGTCGCGACCATCACGCTGCAGCCGGTGCCGCAGAAGCGGCAGGCGGCCTTGTCCCATTTCAGCTCGCTCTGCTCGCGCTCGGTGACGAGGTTCGCCGCGAGCGAGGCGCTCGGCATGCCGGCGGCGGCCGCGGCAATCGCGGCGGCTTCCAGCTTCAGCATCTGGCGGCGATCGATCTTCATGTCGGTCATTGGAGTCTCGTGTGATTAGCCGGCGTCGATGGCGTGGAAGACGAGGCAGGCGGAGTGCACGTGCGGCAGCAGTCCGATCCGGTTCATGGTGGCGCCGAGCGCGCCGGCATCGGGCGCATCGACGACGACGATCAGCTTGCCTCTGATATCGCGGCCGTGGATCTCGCAGCCGGACAGCGCGAGGATGTCGGCTTCGACGCGGTCGAGCTGCTCGGGCCGGGTCTGCACGATGATCGAGGCGATCTCGCCCTTGGCTGGTGCGACGACGGGATCGGCGGTGAGGACGCGGCCGGTGATCAGCGCGCGCCGGTCGAGGGAGGTGCGGTGTGAGAGCACGGCGGGGTCCTTCCGATCAGTGCGCCGCGGGCGGCCCGGGCGGTCCGGCCATCATCTGGTAGACCCACACCGTGAGTCCGTAGGAGCCGACGGTGGCGACCGCGAGCGCAGGCATCAGCACGGCAGTGAGAAACAGGAAGGCAAAAATTTCCATGCGTCTGCGACGCGCACGCGCGTTCGCATCGCCGCCAATGAGCGACATGAGAGAATTCTCGGCTAGGGGGAGGTTCAGGAGGGGTTGCGGCATCCGGGCCGCGCCTGTTCCAACGTTAAGCAAGGAAGCCTTGTCAAAGGCTTGACCTGGATCAAGCGGCGGAACCGCGGGGACAATTGGTCGCGGATCGGCGAGCATGCCGGTGCGATCGTGGTTGATGGTCTGTGAAGACCCGTGATCGCGTTGTCGATCGTGAGAGATTCTCGCTGCTTTGCACGGGCGTCTCGATACGAACATCCCTTCGCCGTGTGACGAAACAGGACCGGCATCGCTATTTTTCCGGGGTGCTCGACACGCGTTTCGCCCGCCACCATCATCCCTTGCATCGCATCAATGCGGATGCGCAAGGGTCGGAGAGGGCAATGAAGCGTCGCGATTTTCTCAAACTGTCATTGGCATCAGCTGCGGTGATGAGCTGCGCGGCGCCGCTGCGCGCCGAGGACAGGCCGAAGGAGATCCGCATCGGCACCCAGAAGGGCGGCTTCTTCCCCGCCGTGAAGGCGCGCCGCACCATCGAGGAGACGTTCAAGCCTCTCGGCATCGAGATCGTCTGGGTCGATTTCCAGTTCGGTCCGCCGCTGCTTGAGGCCATCAATGTCGGCAGCGTCGATTTCGGCTATGTCGGCGACGCGCCGCCGATCTTCGCGCAGGCCGCGGGCGCCAAGATCCGCTACGCCGCCGCCGTCAAGCAGAACGGCAGCAGCCAGGCGATCGTGGTGCAGAAGGATTCGCCGATCAGGACGCTTGCCGATCTCAAGGGCAAGCGCGTCGCCTTCGGCAAGGGCTCGAGCGCGCACAATCTGCTGGTCGCAGCACTCGAGAAGGCGGGCCTGTCGTGGAGCGACATCACGCCGGCGCCGCTCGCGCCGGCCGATGCCACCGCGGCCTTCGTCAAGGGCTCGGTGGACGCGTGGTCGATCTGGGATCCGTACCTCGCGCTCGCCGAGCTGAAGGAGAATGCACGGGTGATCGCGTGGGACAAGGACGTGCATAAGCCGAACTCGTTCTACATCGTGGGCTCCGACTTCGTTGAGAAGTATCCCGCCATCGTCGCCAGGCTGAACGCCGCGTTCGCCGCCGAGGGCATCTGGGCCAACAGCCATCACGACGAGGTGGCCAAGGCGCAGGCCGAGGCGACCGGCGTCGACATCGCGGCGGTCAGGCGCTTCGTCGACCGTTCGGTCTACAGCGTCGTGCCGCTCGACGACGACATCATCAGGAGCCAGCAGGCGGTGGCGGATCGGTTCGCCCGCGTCGGCCTCATTCCGAAACAGGTCAACGTCAGCGACATCGTCTGGAAGTGGACGCCGTCCACCTGACGCCTGATCGCCATCCCAATCCGAAAGAGACTGACATGAGTAACGCTTCGAAGCCCAACGTGCTGTGGTTCCTGCCGACCCATGGCGACGGCCGCTATCTCGGCACCTCGCAGGGCGGCCGCGAGGTCAACTTCAACTATCTGCGCCAGGTCGCGCAGGCCGCCGATCAGCTCGGCTATTACGGCGTGCTGATCCCGACAGGACGGAGCTGCGAGGATTCCTGGATCGTGGCCTCGGCGGTGGCGCCGTTCACCGAGCGGCTGCGCTATCTCGTCGCGGTGCGGCCCGGCCTGCAATCGCCGGCGGTGGCCGCGCGCATGACCGCGACGCTCGACCGCGTCAGCAACGGCCGGCTGCTGGTCAACGTCGTCACCGGCGGCGATCCGGTCGAGAACAAAGGCGACGGCATCTTCCTGTCGCATGAGGAGCGCTACGAGGTCACGCGCGAATTCCTGACCGTCTACAACGCGCTGCTCGAAGGCGAGGCGGTCAACTTCAGCGGCAAGCATATCACGGTGGAGGACGGCCGGCTGCTGTTCCCGCCGGTGCAGTCGCCGCGGCCGCCGCTGTTCTTCGGCGGCTCGTCGGATGCCGGCATCGACGTCGCGGTAGACACCGTCGAGAAGTATCTCACCTGGGGCGAGCCGCCGGCCGATGTCGCGGCCAAGATCGCCAAGGTGAAGGCCGTCGCCGACAGTCGCGGCCGCAAGCTGTCGTTCGGTATCCGCTTGCATGTGATCGTGCGCGAGACCAATGACGAGGCGTGGGCGGCCGCCGGCGACCTGATCAAGCACGTCACCGACGACACCATCGCCTCGGCGCAGAAGATTTTTGCCCGCATGGATTCGGTCGGGCAGCAGCGGATGTCGCAGCTTCACGGCGGCCGACGCGACAAGCTCGAGATCAGCCCGAACCTGTGGGCCGGCGTCGGCCTGGTCCGCGGCGGCGCCGGCACGGCGCTGGTCGGCGATCCCGACACGGTGGCGGCGCGCATCCGCGAGTACCAGGATCTCGGCATCGATACCTTCATCCTCTCGGGCTATCCGCATCTCGAGGAAGCCTACCGCTTCGCCGAGCTGGTGTTTCCCAAGCTTGGCTTGAATGTGTCGGAGCGGACGGGCAACGTCACCAGGCTCTGCACCAATACCGGCCCGTTCGGTGAGACCATCGCCAACGAGCACCGTCCGTTGCAGAGGGCCTCGCAATCATGAGTCTGATCGAAAGTGTTCCCAAGGTCCGCAGGCTCGCGGTGCCGCGCGCGGATGGGCTGATCCCCTGGCTGGTGCCGCTCGCGATCATCCTGATCTGGCAGGCGGCCTCGGCCGCCGGCCTGGTCTCGCCACGCGTGCTGCCGGCGCCGAGCGACGTGGCGCGCGCCGGCTGGAAGCTGCTGTGGTCGGGCGAGCTCGGCCGCAACATCTGGGTCAGCTTCTGGCGCGCCTCGATCGGCTTTTTGATCGGCGGCGGCATCGGCTTCGCCTTCGGTCTGGCCAACGGCCTGTCGCAACTGTCGGCGAAGCTGACCGACACCACTCTGCAGATGATCCGCAACGTGCCGCATCTGGCGCTGATCCCGCTGGTCATCCTGTGGTTCGGCATCGACGAGAGCGCCAAGCTGTTTCTGGTGGCGCTCGGCGTGTTCTTTCCGGTCTACCTGAATACGCTGCACGGGATTCGCACGGTCGATCCGCAACTCATTGAAATGGGCCGCGTCTACGGCATGTCCGACCGCGAGCTGTTTCGCCGGGTGATCTTCCCCGGCGCACTGCCGTCGATCTTCGTCGGCCTGCGCTTCGCGCTCGGCATCATGTGGCTCACCCTGATCGTCGCCGAGACGATCGCGGCGTCCTCGGGCCTCGGCTACATGGCGATGCAGGCGCGCGAGTTCATGCAGATCGATGTCGTCGTGCTCTCCATCCTGATCTACGCCCTGCTGGGCAAGGTCGCCGACAGCGCCTCGCGGGTGCTGGAGCGGCTGACGCTGTCCTGGCATCCGGCCTTCAGCAAGCATTGAGGTTCTGGAAATGCAGCAAGCGCTCCGAATTCCCGTCTCCGGTGTGGAGGCGATCGACGGCCCCGATGTGATCGGGCATGCTGAGGCTTTCCGCCCCGTGAGGAAGCACAGCGTGAGTCCGGCCAAACCCGAGACACGCGGCCTGCCGCTCGTGATCCGCGATCTCCGCAAGGCGTTCGGCGACAACGAGGTGCTGCGCGGCATCGAACTGGAGATCGCGGCCGGCCAGTTCGTCGCCGTCGTCGGCCAGAGCGGCTGCGGCAAGAGCACGCTGCTGCGGCTGATTGCCGGCCTCGACAAGCCGACGTCGGGCACGATCAGCTTCGGCGAAGCGGCCGCGCGGCCCGAGGACGTCCGCGTCATGTTCCAGGAACCGCGGCTGCTGCCATGGGCGCGGGTGCTCGCCAATGTCGAGGTCGGGCTCGGCCGCGAGCGCAAGGCCGCCGGTGCGCATGAGCGGGCGCGGCGGGCGCTCGAGGAGGTGGGTCTCGCCGACAAGCGCGACCAATGGCCGGCGGTGCTGTCCGGCGGTCAGAAGCAGCGCGTCGCGCTGGCGCGCGCGCTGGTCAGCGGTCCGCGCCTGCTGGCGTTCGACGAGCCGCTCGGCGCGCTGGACGCGCTGACGCGGATCGCGATGCAGCGGCTGCTGGAGCGGGTCTGGGCCGATCAAACCTTCACCGCAATCCTGGTCACCCATGACGTTGCGGAAGCCGTGGCCCTCGCTGATCGCGTCCTCGTCATCGAGAGCGGCCGGATCGCCGAGGACATCAGCGTCGATCTGCCGCGCTCGCGCCAGCGCGGCTCTGCCGAGCTTGCGGCGCTGGAAGGCTCGATCCTGGGCCAGTTGCTTGGACCGGGCACGACGGGGTAGGAAAGGTCAACGCAATGAACTCCATCGTCCGTCACATGCCTGATGCCACGGCGCTCCAGCCGGATTTTCGCTCTGCGATGCGCCAACTGGTCGGAGGCGTCAGCGTCATCACGGTCGGACGCGGCGATGAGGTCACCGGCATGACGGTGAGCTCGCTGTCGTCACTTGCGGTCGAGCCTCCCTCCATCATCGTCAGCCTCAACCGCAACGCCTCGTCCTGGCCAATTCTGCAGCGGGAGGGCGTTTTTGGCGCCAATCTGCTGGCGGCGGATCAGATCGGCGTGGCCGAACGGTTTGCGGGTAAGGGTGGCTTGCGCGGCGTCGAACGTTTCGCAGGGGCCGAGTGGCGCAAACGGGTCACCGGTGTGCCGCTCCTCGTCGGAGCGCTCGCGACGCTGGATTGCGAGGTCGAGGAGATCATCGAGCGGCACTCCCATGCCATCGTGATCGGCAAAGTGGTGCATATCGATGTGGCGCCGCAGTCGGCGGCCCTGGCGTATTGGCATGGCAGCTATGTCGGGGTTGATCGCGACGACGGTCACGGTCGGCTCGCGGCCTTCAGCGTCCCGGATCCGCGGCTGACGCCGTAATGTTCCGACGCTCCCGGGGCGAGCTGGCAACTTTCCTGCGGACGCCTTAAAAGCCGCTGTCGGCGTCAGCAGCGGAAATCATGAAGCGGATCGGAACCTGGGCTCTGTATGCGATCGGCACGGTCGCCATCCTCTATCTCGCGCTGTATGCGTACGCGGTCCTGACGCAGCGCGAGTTCACGCCCGGCGATCCCATTCACATCTTCCGCAATCCCGAGGCGCCGAACTATTCGTGAGGCTGTGCCCGGCGACGCCGCGCCGGCGTATTCTCGCGAACCCACGGATCCGCGGACTGTTCACAGTCCTGTAGCTGCATCCAATCGTCGGTCAGAAACTGCACGCGGCAGCGGCGCCACACTTTGATGTGTCCGCCATCCGGCGACGTCTCGACGTCGGATAGCGACAGCGTGGGCGGCCGCCAGCGATAGCTGCGTTCATTGTCCCAGCCGTCGCAGCCCTCCCTGCCACAGGCGATGGTTCGCGAGATCAGCTTGCCTTTTCCTGCGAAGCACCAGCTCCGGACGCCCCATTCCTGACTCGACGATGGGGTGACGAGCGGTGCGTGCGACGTCTGCTCCCAGCAGCCTGACAGCACGCCGCGCGTGGCGGCACCGGCCGGCGAAACGGCAAGCGGCGCGCCGAGGGCCAGCGCGCCGCCGAGAACGATCCGGATGGGCAGATTATACGGGGCTCGGCATGCGCGGCGTGTCGCCGGAGCCCGGCGGCGGGATCGGCACGCCGCCGTCGGCATATTCGTTGAGCTTGTTGCGCAACGTGCGGATCGAGATGCCCAAGATATTGGCCGCATGTGTCCGATTGCCCAGGCAGTGCTTCAGGGTCTCCAGGATGAGGTCACGTTCGACATCGGCGACCGTGCGGCCGACCAGGGCGCGCGTGACCTGTTCCGCCGCCATCGTAGCATGCGCGACGGCGGGTTGGCTCTTGCCGATGTCGAGGCGGGCGCCGTCGGGCGTGAGGATGGCATCCGGCCCGATCTCGTCGCCCTGTGCCATCAGCACCGCGCGATGCATCGTGTTCTCCAGCTCGCGCACGTTGCCCGGCCAGCGGTTGGTGGTGAGGATGCGCTTGGCCTCCGCCGAGATCGGCCGCAGCGGGACGGCATTGGCCTCGGAATATTTGCGCGCGAAATGCTGCGCCAGTTCGAGAATGTCGGCGGGGCGCTCGCGCAGCGGCGGGATCTTGAGGTTGACGACGTTGAGCCGGAACAGCAGGTCCTCGCGGAACGTGCCCTCGCGCACGGCGTCGGCTAGGTTGCGGTTGGAGGTCGCGATGATGCGGATGTCGACAGGGACGGGACGGGTGCCGCCGACGCGGTCGATCACGCGCTCCTGGATCGCGCGCAACAGCTTCGACTGCAGCCGCACGTCCATCTCCGAGATTTCGTCCAGCAGGAGCGTGCCGCCATTGGCCTCCTCGAACTTGCCGATGCGGCGGGCGACGGCACCGGTGAAGGCACCCTTCTCGTGGCCGAACAGCTCGGACTCCAGCAGGTGCTCAGGGATTGCGGCGCAGTTGATCGAGATGAAAGGACGCTTGGCGCGGGCCGAGCGGCTGTGGACGTAGCGCGCCAGCACCTCCTTGCCGGTGCCGGATTCGCCGGTGATCATCACCGAGGCGTCGGAGCCGGCGATCTGCTGGGCGAGCTTGATCACCTTGGCCATCGCCTCGTCGCGATAGACCAGATCGCGGCTGTCATTGGCGACAGCGGCGAGCACCGCCGCGATCAGCTCAGGATCCGGCGGCAGCGGAATGTATTCCTTGGCGCCGGCATGGATGGCGGCGACCGCGGCGCGGGCATCGCTGGTGATGCCGCAGGCGACGATCGGCACGTGGATGTGCTCGGCATCGAGCCGCATCACCAGGTCGCGGATGTCGAGCGCGACGTCGACCAGCAGCAGGTCGGCGCCCTTGCCGCCGCGCAGCACCCGCATCGCCTGCTCGTTGTCCTCGGCATGGGTGACGGTGGCGCCGTTCTCCATGGCGATCTTGGTGGCCGTCGTCAGCTGGCCCTTCAGCGTTCCGACGATGAGAAGCCGCATGTTGGTCTCCTATTCGGTCGTGCCGCTCTCGATCGGCACGCAGGTCATGTCTGTCAGTTGCGGTCGGACTTGATGATTTCGGTCATCGTCACACCGAGCTTGTCTTCGACCAGAACCACCTCGCCGCGTGCCACGAGCCGGTTGTTGACGTAGATGTCGATGGCTTCGCCGACCTTGCGGTCGAGTTCGAGCACGGTGCCGGGCCCGAGCTTCAGCAGCTCGCCGACATCCATCTTCGAGCGGCCGAGCACGGCCGAGACCTGAACCGGGACGTCGAACACCGCTTCGAGGTCGGCCGCGATGCGCGCGGCATGCTCTTCTTCATTGTAGCCGACGTCCCCGCCCAGCGGAGGCGCGTCCGCCGCATTGAGGTCGGGAAGCGGGATCTCGTTGTCGCTCATGACTTAAACTCCCTCGGCCACCACGGCGGCCTAGTTCTTCTTGGACGCCATGTAGCGTCCGACCAGCTCGTTGATCTTGGCGTCGATCGCAGCGCGCTCCAGCACGACCCCGCCATCGGCCCATTCGATACGGCAGTCGCCGGTCGCGATCTCCGGCTCGGCGAGGATCACGAGGCGTCCCTCGAAGCCGCTCTGCTTGGCGAGCTTCTCGATCTTCTCGCGGGCGAGCTCGTACAGCGCGTCGTTGATGCGCAGCACGAGGTGCGGCGTCGCCACCAGATGCGCGAAGCAGTCGTGCACGAGTCCGGAGATCTCGCCGAGCGGCTCCGCCTCGACCAGCGCCGCGCACAGCTTGCGGGCGACGGCGACCGCGACATCGACGGCCTCGGTTTCCATCCGCTGCTCGATGCCTTCGAAGCGTGCGGAGATGCCCTGCAATTGGATGTTGATCTGCTCCAGCGCCGAGGCGACGCGGCGGTCGGCCTCGACCTTGGCTTCGCGCTGCGCCGCCTCGTAGCCGTTGCGATAGGCGGCGGCTTCGGCGGCCGCGACCTTCTGTGCGATCTCGGCGGAGGTGGCGGCAGCGCGCTCCCGCGTCGCCTTCTCCGGCGCGGCGAAGTCGGTATCGAACAGGAATTTCGCGGGCTGAGCCATCAATACACCAGTTCGTCGTCGGCGCGGTTCTTGCTGAGCATGATCTCGCCCTTGGCGGCGAGATCCTTGGCGAGGTTGACGAGCAGGGCCTGCGCCTCGTCGACGTCGCGCAGCCGCACCGGCCCCATCGCGGCCATGTCGTCCTGCAGCATCTTGGCGGCGCGCGACGACATGTTGCCGAAGAAGAAGTTGCGGACCTCCTCGTTGGCGCTCTTGAGGGCCACGCCGAGCTTGTCCTTGTCGACATTGCGCAGCAGGGTCTGCGCCGAGGCGGAATCGAGCTTGATCAGGTCGTCGAAGGTGAACATCAGCGCCTTGATGCGCTCGGCCGATTCGCGGTTCTCTTCTTCGAGCGACGTGATGAAGCGGGTCTCGGTCTGGCGGTCGAAATTGTTGAAGATCTCGGCCATCACCTCGTGGGCGTCGCGGCGTCGGGTCTGCGACAGGTTCGACATGAACTCGACGCGCAGGGTCTGCTCGACGCGCTCGATGACCTCCTTCTGCACCGCTTCCATGCGCAGCATGCGGCCGATGACGTCGAGCGCCATGTCCTCGGGCAGGATCGCGAGCACGCGGGCGGCATGCTCCGGCTTCAGCTTGGACAGCACGACCGCGATGGTCTGCGGATATTCGTTCTTGAGGTAGTTGGCGAGCACCTCTTCCTGGACGTTGGAGAGCTTCTCCCACATGTTGCGGCCGGCGGGGCCGCGGATCTCGTCCATGATGCCGTTGACGCGTTCCGGCGGCAGGTATTGCTGCAGCAGGCGCTCGGTGGCGTCGAAATTGCCCATCAGCGCGCCGGAGGCCGACATGCGCGAGACGAATTCGAGCATCAGGTCCTCGACCACGTCGGCTTCGATGGTTCCCAGCGTCGACATCGCCAGCGACAGTTCACGCACCTCGTCGTCATCGAGCTGCTGCCAGATCTTGCCGCCGTACTGCTCGCCGAGGGCGAGCATCATCACCGCGGCGCGGCGCGGGCCGCTCAAGGGCTCGGTCTTCTCGCGCTGCGCCTGGCGGCTCGCCAAGGTCGCGATGACCGTGGAAATGTCGTTGTTGTTGGCGTTGGCGTTCTGGGTCTGCGGCAGCGACATGGCGTCTACGTTCTTTTCAGTTCAGGCGGTTCACGTCGATCGGGTCAGCTCTGCGGCTCGGCGAGCCACTGGCGGATGATGGCGGCGGCTTCGCCCGGGTTGCGGTCGGCCAGCTCGCCCACCCGGTGGACGGACTGAGCGTGGACCTGGCCCTGGACCTGGGCGACGTCGATCATGTTGGCGGTCTGCTGGGCGTGAGCGGCTGCCTGGATGGTTTCGTCGGTGAGCGCCGGCAGGCCGCCGCCCGGGACGGCGATCTCTTCGGTGGCGATGATCTTCTTCACCAGCGGCCGCACCACCATGAACACGACCACGATGCCGAGCAGCATCATCACCGCGAGCTCGATGACGTACATGACGTCATCCTTGGTGAAGTGGAGCATCCCGAGGAAGCCGGTGGGCTCGTTGATCTGCGGCACCGCGGGAGCGTCGGCGAATTTCAGGTTGACCACCTCGACCTGGTCGCCACGCTTCTGGTCGAAGCCGATGGCGGAGCGGACCAGTGCGGCGATGCGGTCGAGCTCGTCCTTGCTGCGCTCCTGATAGACCAGCTCGCCCTTCTCGTTCTTGGAATAGGCGCCGTCGACCAGAACCGCGACCGAGATGCGGTTGACCCGTCCGGCCTCGGTGACCTCGGTCTTGGTGGTGCGGGAGATCTCGTAATTGTTGGTCTCTTCGGTCTTCTTGCTCTGGTCCCGCGGCTGCTGCGGCGACTGGTTCTGCTGGTTGCCCGGCAGCTCGTTGTTGACCGTGACCTGGCCGTTGTTCTCGTTGGTCGCCGACTGCTCTTCGCGTGTCTGACTCGAGCGCAGCACGCGGCCTTCCGGATCGTAGCGGTCGGAGGTCTGGGTGATGCGGTTGTAGTCGAAATCGGCGGAAAGCTGGACGCGGGCGCGGCCCGCTCCGACCACCGAGGAGACGATGTCCTCGACCTGCTTGCGCATCCGCTTCTCGAAGGCGTTGCGACGCTCGTCGCCGACCTGCTGGTCGATGTCGGTCTGGGTGCCGTCGGCGAGCAACTGTCCGGCCTCGTCGACGATCGACACCCGCTGCGGCTTCAGGCCGTTGACGGCGGAGGCGACGAGGTGGCGGATGGCGCGGATCTGCGCCGGCTCGAGGGTGCCGCGCACGCGCACGACGATCGAGGCGGACGGCTCCGGGGTCTCGCGCGAGAACAGCGGCCGCTCGGGCAGGACGAGATGGACGCGCGCGGCCTGGACACGGTCGATGGCGCGGATGGTGCGGGCAAGCTCGCCTTCGAGCGCGCGGAGATGGTTGATGTTCTGGACGAAGCTCGTGGTGCCCAGCGCGTCCGACTTGTCGAAGATCTCGTAGCCGACGCCGCCGCCCTTGGGCAGGCCGCCCTCGGCGAGCTTCATGCGCAGCCGGGTCACCTTGTCCTTGGGCACCAGGATGACGCTGCCTTCATTGCGCATCTCGAAGGGAATGCCCTGCCGCTCCAGATCCTTGATGATGCTGGAGGAGTCTTCCATCGTCAGGTCGGTGAAGAGGGTGGTCATCTGCGGCGCGGTCACGCGCATGATGACGAAGCCGAAGAAGCCGATCAAAGCAGCGGTCACCGCGATCATTGCGGTGAGCCGCGCGGCGCCCAAACCCTTCAGGAAGTCCAAGAGACCTTGCAAGCAACTGCCCCATAGTTCGGCATTCGACGGGTGGCCGCTGAAAGGCGATGTGAGCTTCGCGGGCCTTTACGGCCGGTTGCATAGATCGCGAAATTCAATCCTTAACCTTCACCAGCACCCGCATTCCAGGTGGCGATCCGATGTCAGCCGCCACGTCCGCCAGTCGCAGAGGGGGCGCGGAGGTTGGATCGAACCGCTGGGCAATTATTGCCTATGGGAAGGTTTCGATATGGTTAACGATGGTTAAAGGGTCCTAACAAAGTGTAGACATGCAAAAAATCGGCTTGGCGGGGCCAAGCCGATTTTCGAACAAATCCCGTCGCGTCGGTAACGTCTTATTGGCGATATTGCTGAATTCGGGTGGTGCGCAGGCCGGCGAGACCATGCTGGTCGATCGAGAACTGCCACGACAGGAATTCGTCGACGGTCAGGGTGTAGCGGCTGCACGCTTCCTCGAGGGACAGCAAGCCGCCGCGAACGGCGGCAACGACTTCAGCCTTCCGGCGAATGACCCACCTCTTGGTGCCTGGCGCAGGCAAATCCGCGATGGTGAGCGGGCTGCCGTCAGGCCCGATGACGTATTTCACCCTCGGGCGATGGGGTTCTGTCATGGCGTACTCACAAACTCTTAACCACTGAACTCACGGTAAGACCCTACGCCGCCTCGCTTAAAATTTGCCTAAGCGAAGGGCGCGAATCCGGCGCTATGCGCGAACGCCGCCACTTCCGGTGGCGCTGCGCCCCGGGAGCGGAATCGTGGTAAATGATTGGTTAAGAATTTCCGGCGCTTACGCTGACATGTCGCCGCGGCGGCTGAGCTTGTTCGAGTTCAGCCGGGATCGGTTCAGACGGGGCGGGAGCTAGCTCACGATCCGCTGGATCTGGTTCACCGTATAGGTCTGGCCGCCGATCGACAGCAGCGGCGGCTGCTGGGTCAGGTCGACCGAGGATACGGTGCCCTTGACCTGGGTCGAGATGGCCACCGGCGAACCGTTCGTTGCATCGGTGCCGACCACCGTGATCTTGTATTGCCCGTCCGGCCATTGGGTGCCGTCATTGCCCTGGCCGTTCCAATTATAGGTCTGGTTGTCGCCGGCGCTCGCCGAATATTTGCCGCTGAAGACGGTCTGGCCGACGCTGTTGGTGATGCTCACCGTCAGGTTGCTGTCCTTCGGAATGCTGAGATCCCAGCTCGCTTGCCCGTTGGTCATGGTCGTCGTCGAGCCGTTCACCACCGCTGTCTTGCCGACGAAGGCGAGCGCCTGGGTCGCCTGCGTCGTCTGCTGCATCGTGAGCAGCGATGCGAGCTGGTCGTTGGTCTTGAGCTGCTGCTCGACGCCGGCGAACTGCACGAGCTGCTGGGTGAACTGGTTGGTGTCCAGCGGATCCAACGGATTCTGGTTCTGCAACTGCGTCGTCAGCAGCGTCAGGAAGGTCTGGAAATTGCCGGCAATGGTCGAGCCTGCGCTCGAGCCGAGGCTGCTGTTGCCGGTTGACGAATTGGTGTTGGTCGTGCCCGAGACCGGCGGGGGTGCCGTGATCGCGTCGCCGATTGCCATGGAAGCCTCCTGTTAAACCCTGATATCCACGCCGCCTTGCGCGCCGAACATCCGTCCATAGGACCGTCCGGCGAGCTGGACCGGGACGTTTTCGTCCTCGGTCACGATCAGGCGTTGTGCGTTGCCATTCTGTTGATAATCGCCGCCATTCTGGCCGGACGAGTTCTGGTCGCGCAGCGAGAACTGCAATCCGCTGTTGTTGCTCTTGAGGCCGGCGTCCTGCAGCGCCTGCTGGAGCTGCGGCGCCGTCTGCTGCAGCATCGCCAGCGTCTCCGGCTTCTCGACCCGCAGATGCGAGGTCACCTGGCCATTGCGGTCGACGTCGATGCGGACGTCGATGCGGCCGAGCTCGGCCGGATCCAGTCGGATCTCGAAGCGGCTCTTGCCGTTGAGCGCGGAGGCTGCGATCTCGACGGCAAGCCCATGAAGCGGCACAGCGGCCGCCGTGGCGGCTGTCGCGGTCAGGTTGGCCGAGGTGATCTGGCTGGTCGATGCGGCCGGCGTCGACAGCTGGGGCTGCAACGCGGCCGTGGCCTGTGCGCTCGGATCCGGCGCCGGCCCGTTGGTCTGGCTGGTCGTCGGCGCGGCGTTGCGATCATGTGAGGCCGGTGCCTGCACGTTGCCATTCGCCTTCCCATCGCCGGCCTCGACGGAGTCCGGCTTGGCTGCAACAGCGGGCTGTTGCGCGAGCGCGCCATGGCCCGGCTGCTGAGTGGACTGGACGTTGCCATTGCCCGTTTCGGTGACCTTGCCGGCTGCGCCGTCGGCGAGCCCCGTCTTGGTCTGGGTGCCCGGCTTGCCCGTCGTCTTGGTGCTGCCGGGAACGGCCGCATCGAGCGCGGCGGCGACGCTCTGTTCGGCAGATGCGGCAGCGTCGCCGGAGGCCGCCGCTGCCGTCTCGGGCGTCGTCGCGGTGGATCCGGCTCCGTCGGCATCCTTGGCCGCCGCGGAGGATTTGGCTGCGGCCGCCAGCAGGCCTGCCGCGGTATCGACCGAGCCCTGCGGGCCAACACCGGGCACTCCGACGGGAGCGGCCGCACCGGGCGCATTGGTTTTGCCGTCGCCGTCCGCCGTGCCATCGCCGCTGGCGGGGTTGGCGAGGGTGATCTCCGGCTGGATGGCGACGGCGACCGGCGTCGGCACGGCCACGGTCGGCCCGGCTCCAGCGGTCGTCGCGGCGCTCGCATCCGTGCCGGCCTGATCGCCGTCCTTCTTGTCGCCCGTCTTGCCGTCGCTGGTCTTGCCGTCGGCGGTCCCAGCCGCATCGGTTTTGGTCGACGTGCCGGCGGTCGCGTCGGCCGGGGTATCCGAACCGCTGTCGTCGGCGCGCGCGGTGCTGCCGTCGGCCTTGTCCGCCGGCTTGTCCTGCGACCTGGCCTGGGTGGTGCGATCGGCGTCGCCGGCCCGCGCCGGCTCGCGGCTCGGGGTGGAAGCGCTGGCGGCGCGCGGCGACGGCGACGCGGAGGTGGGCGGCGACGCTGTCGACGGATCCGGAGTCGCGGCGTCGACCAGCGCCGAGAAGCTGTCGGACGGCTGCGGAGCGTCCTGACGGGACTGTCTCGGCGCCGTGGTCTTGAGAACCGTGCCTGCCTGGATGTCTGACGTGACGCTGAACACCTTGGACCCTCTCGCGATGAACTCGACCAAGCAGTTCAGCAAGGAGCGGGCCAAGCCGGGGTTGCAGAAAATCGCCAACAAATTCAGGTTCTTATGGAATCAATCGGGGCGCGGGCCGCAGCCCTCGTCCTCGCCATTTCTGCCCGGCCGGCAAGATTTGCCGCCGCCATCTGCGACCGGCGCAATTGCTTCGCAGGAAGTGCGCCTATATTAGAGACGTATGCTTTCGTGTTGTTTCCGATCAGGACATGCTGTCCGGAGATCGCCCGAAGCAAGCCATCCGCAAAGACGGCGCATGCGAGGCGTTCCCGCGCCGGGAACCCGTTGCCTGACGCCGCGATCGCAGTGACCGGATCATGCTCAACAGTCTCGATCTCGAAGGCCGTCCCGAAGACACCAGGGTCGTCGTCGCCATGTCCGGCGGCGTGGACTCCTCGGTGACGGCCGCGCTGTTGAAGTCGGAAGGCTACGACGTCGTCGGCATCACTCTGCAGCTCTACGATCACGGCGCGGCGACGCACCGCAAGGGCGCGTGCTGCGCCGGCCAGGACATCCACGATGCCCGCAACGTTGCCGAGCGCCTCGGCATCCCGCATTACGTGCTGGACTACGAAGATCGCTTCCGCGAGTCGGTGATCGACAATTTCGCCGCCAGCTACGCTTCGGGCGAGACGCCGGTGCCGTGCATCGAGTGCAACCGCGCGATCAAGTTCGGCGATCTCCTGAAGACCGCGCGCGAGCTCGGCGCCTCCGTGCTCGCCACCGGCCATTACGTCGCCTCGCGGCGGCTGGCGGACGGATCGCGCGCGCTCATCTGCGCGGCGGACAGCGATCGCGACCAGAGCTACTTCCTGTTCGCGACCACGCGCGAGCAGCTCGATTACCTGCGCTTTCCGCTCGGCGACATGACCAAGCCGGAGGTGCGCGAGCTCGCGCGCCGTTTCGGCCTGGAGGTCGCCGACAAGCACGACAGCCAGGACATCTGCTTCGTGCCGACCGGCCGCTACACCGACATCATCGGCAAGCTGCGCCCGAACGCGATGGAGCCGGGCGAGATCGTCGATCTCAATGGCCGCGTGCTCGGCGCGCATCACGGCATCGCCAACTACACGATCGGCCAGCGCAAGGGCCTCGGCATCGCTGCCGGTGCGCCGCTCTACGTCGTCAAGCTGGACGTCGCCACCCGCCGCGTCGTGGTCGGCCCGCGCGAGGCGCTGCGCACGCATCGCATCACGCTCCGCGAGGTCAACTGGATCGGTGATGGCGCGCTCGACGCGGCCGCGCGCGAGGGCCTCGAATTGTTCGTGCGGGTGCGCTCGACGCGGCCGCCGCAGCCGGCCTGGCTGCGCGGTGCGGACGGCCGTTACGAGGTCGAGCTCGTCGCCGGCGAAGAGGGCGTCTCGCCGGGCCAGGCCTGCGTGTTCTACGATGCCGCGTCCGGCCGCGCCCGCGTGCTCGGTGGCGGCTTCATCCAGAGCGCTGTTGCGGAAAGCAGCAGCTTGGGCGGCAACGCGATCAGGCCGCAGCGCGTGGCCGAGCCGGTCCGCGGCTGATCAGCATCCATCATTCAGGGCAGGGGCATGGGGGACATCGACCGCGCGGGGGTCGAAAAGGCCTATGAGCGCTGGGCGCCGATCTACGATCTGGTGTTCGGCAAGGTCTTCGATCAGGGCCGCCAATCGACCATCGCGGAAGCCGATCGCATCGGCGGCCGCATTCTCGACGTCGGCGTCGGCACCGGTCTGTCTTTGTCGGACTACGCCCGGACCACGAGGATCTGCGGCGTCGATATCTCCGAGCCGATGCTGCGGCGGGCGCAGGCCCGCGTCCGCGAGCTGAAGCTCTTCAATGTCGAGACGCTCGCGGTGATGGATGCCAAGCATCTCGCGTTCGCCGACAATTTCTTCGACGCGGTGGTCGCGCAATACGTCATCACTGCGGTGCCGGATCCCGAAGCGACGCTCGATGATTTCATCCGCGTGCTGAAGCCGGGCGGCGAGCTGATCCTGGTCAACCATATCGGCGCCGAGAGCGGCCCGCGCCGCATCTTCGAGCTCGCCTTCGCGCCGATCGCGCGCCGACTCGGCTGGCGGCCGGAGTTCCCCTGGGCTCGGCTGGTGAACTGGGCTGCAAAGCATGGCGGCGTCACCTTGGCCGAGCGCCGGCCGATGCCGCCGCTCGGACACTTCTCGCTCATTCGCTACCGCAAGGGCTGATCACCGGATACCCTGGCCGTGCGCTTTGCCAGGCCATCCGCGCGGAACGCGAACGCGCGGTTTGCGTTGCCCCGCCATGAGCATCAGGCAAACCTTGTTCCTCTCGTTCGCACTGGTCTCGGCCGCGGCTGCGGCCCGCGCCCAGGCGCCGCCGACGCCGGCCACGCCGCCGCAGGCAACGGCGCCGGCCCCCAACGCGAATGCCGCTTGTGCGCCGAATGCCCGCGCGACGGCGACGCCTGACGGCATCACCACCGGCCGCGCCGGCGAGCTGCTCGGCGACAAGCTGGCGAAGACCAACGGCGTGTTGTGTCCGCCGAGCGGGGTCGATCCGGAGATGCACGCGCCGACCCCGGAGGGCGGCACGACCCCGGTGATCCCGCCGCCCGGCAGCCCCGGCGGCAATCCGAACGTACAGCCGAAGTGAGCCTCTTGTGATCCGCATTGCCGAGCAGCTGCTGTTGGTCGCACACGTCGGCGTGTGACCCCCGACGAGCGGCGGATACATGCGCAAGGCCTTGGAGAGTCGTCCGGAAATCCCCTCGTGCGAAAACCGCTGCTGCCCGCGAGCTTTGCTTGACAGGGGCGGAGACGCCTCCTTATATGCCGCCCGTTCACAAGGCCCGGCGGCCCGCTTCGACCGGTCTTGCCTTGATCGAACACCGTGGCGGGGTAGCTCAGCTGGTTAGAGCACGGGAATCATAATCCTGGGGTCGGGGGTTCGAGTCCCTCCCCCGCTACCAACGGTCACCCCTCCACCCGAACGCTTCGTCCCCATTCTCCCGGTCCGCAAGGCTGGCGCGCCACGCCACGGCGCGGCCTACGATGCCAGCCGCGCGATCACCAGATCGAGCACAGCCCGCAGCCGCGCCAGCCGGCGCAGATCTCGATGATAGCCGAGATAGGTGTCCCGCCCCGGCGGCTGCTCGCCGACGTCGACCTGCTGGAGGCCGGGCGTAGCGTCTCCGAGCGGTCGGGGCAGGACGGCAAGGCCCGCTCCCTGCGCGCAGAGAATGGCCTGAACGTCCCGGTTGTTGCTCCGCATCGCGACCTCCGCCTTCGGGAGTTTCTTCGCCAGCCAGCGCGCGTCGGGCATGTCGGCGAAGGCCGTGTCCATGGTGACGACCCTGATCCCTTCGCCGTCGCCTCCGACGTTCCGGGGGCCGTGAACCGGGCCGTACACAGCATAGGGAATGTGCAAGAGCCGCCGCGAGATCACCTCCGGCTCGTCGAACGACCGAATGCGGAACACGAGGTCCGCCTCGCGGCGGGGAAGGCTGTAGAGCCGAGCATCGGTCAGCAGCTCGACACAAACGCGCGGGTGGAGACGGCCGAACTCGGCAAGGACAGGCGCCAGCATCAAGCGGCCAAACCAGTCCGACGATGAGATCCTGAGGAAGCCGTCGAGTTGCGCCTGCGTTCCGGCCAGGCGTCGCTCGAAGGCGAGCGCTTCCTCCTCCACGCGCTCGGCGTGGGCCAGCACGGCCGTGCCTTCGTGTGTGAGCACGAAACCCTCGGACGTCCGCTGGAACAGCGTCTGGTTCACGGCGGCCTCAAGGGCTGCGAGGCGGCGTCCCATGGTCGGTTGAGACAGGCCGAGCCGACGCGCTGCAGCACCGAGCGTGCCCTCGCGCGCAATGGCAAGGAAGATCCGCAGGTCGCTCCACTCCATGCCGGTCCTTTCAAAAACAGCCCGACGGGATCGCTGGACACCTATTCAGAACTGAATGAATTACGTACAAATTCGATGATGTCCATTCAGAACATGAGGGATCATGGTCTCCGCCATCACAGCAGGAGGTCTCAATGACCCATTCGATGATGGCTGCCGTCCTCCACGAAACTGGCGCGCCGCTCCGCGTCACCCCGATCAGCCGCCCGACGCCGGGGCACCGTGAGGTCCTTGTGCGCATCGCCGCGGCGGGCACCAACCCGTTGGACGCCAAGATCCAAGCCGGCCAGGCCACGCATGCCAAGCATCCCGCGCCCGCCATCCTCGGGCTGGACATGGCTGGGACGGTCGAGGTCGTCGGCCCCGGCGTCACCCGGTTTCGCCCTGGCGACGAGGTGTACGGCATGGTCGGCGGCGTCGGCGGTCATCCCGGAACGCTGGCCGAATATGTCAGCGCCGATGAGGATCTGCTTGCGGCCAAGCCGGCCAACCTCTCCATGCGCGAGGCCGCGGTTCTGCCCCTCGTGACGATCACGGCCTGGGAGGGTCTTGTCGATCGCGTCGGCATTCGACAAGGACAGACGCTCCTTGTGCTGGGCGGAGCCGGTGGCGTCGGTCACATCGTGGTCCAGCTGGGGCTCGCATTCGGTGCAACGGTCCATGCCACGGGAAGCGCGGAGAGCAGGCCCGTGATCGAGCGCCTTGGCGCGACCTTCATCGACCGGCACGAGCCGATTGCCGAAGCGGTCGGCCGCGTGACGGGAGGGCGTGGCTTCGACGTCGTGTACGATACGGTTGGCGCTCTCGACGTCGCCTTCGCCGCGGTGGCGAGGTTTGGTCACGTGACCTCATCGCTGGGGTGGGGCACCCATCCGCTCGCGCCTCTCTCGTTCAAGGGCGGCACCTATTCCGGCGTTTTCACCCTCCTGCCGCTGATCGAGGGTGAAGGACGGCGGCACCACGGCGAGATTCTCGAGAAGGCCGCGCAGATGGTCGAGGCCGGCAAGCTCACGCCGCTGCTCGACCCGCGCCGGTTCGCACTCGAGGACGTCGGCGCGGCCTATGACGCCCTCAAGAAGGGGGGTGGCGCAGGCAAGATTGCGGTCGACATCGGGGCGGCGTGAGCTTGCTCGACCAATCACGGCTGCACAGGTTTCACTCGCAAATGGCAACGCCAAGGGATCGCGCGATGAGAGTCTGGTGCCGCGCCCGCTTCGACCACCTTGTCGACAAAGCCGGAGCAGGCCTCTTCGCCACCGTCGACCAGGTGACACCCGAGATGTTCGATAACCTGCTCGCCACGCATCTCAAGGGTTCGTTCTTCCTCGATCGAGGTCTCCGGTGGGGACCATATCTGAGAGGCGAGACATGGTGACGGCCAGCGAGACACGTCACGCGCGGGGCTTGCCTCAGGCGGCGGAAGTCACCTCGTTCCGCATGAAGCCGGGGATTGCGGCGAAGCAGGCCGTCGAAGCCGGCCGTGACATCGATGCTTGGCTTCGTCAGCAGCCCGGCTTCGTCTCCCGGCTCATGATCTCCAACGCGGATGGCTCGATCACCGACATCGTCGTCTGGAGGTCTGAGCGGCACGGTCAGAATTCGTCGAGAAGGCTAATGGCCGAGACCGCGTTCTCGCCCTTCCACGCAATGGTCGATGGCAAGTCGGTCGACTGGAGATTCGCTGCCGTCCTGATCTGAACGCAGGCGAGGACATGCGCAGCACGCCTGCAGTTGCCCGCACATTCACGGGTGAACGTGTCGCTCGCACCGGATTGCGCAAGGCGGGCTTCGACCTATTCTCTATCGACACCACCCAGACGACAACTCCACGGCGCCCTCGCTAGCACCGCCCGAGCTCGAGGTCGCGGACCTTCTGAACCATGTCCGTCACGGATGTCGCCTCGAGCTTTCTGAAGGCATTGCTTCGATGCATCTTCACCGTGATGAGGGAGATCCCGAGTTCGGCCGCGATCTGCTTGTTGACCAGGCCGCGATCGAGAGCCGTCAGGACCTCCATCTCTCGCGGCGTCAATCGGGTGGCGCGATCCCTCAAGTGATCCTTCGCGCGCTCCTCCTTCTGCCGTCGCGCCTCGATGTCAATGGCTTCGTGGATCGCCGTGAGGAGGTTCCGCGGCTGGAATGGCTTCTCCACGAAGTTGATTGCGCCGGATCGCATGGCGCTGACAGCGGTCGACACATCCGCGTCGCGGGCGCTCATGATGATCGGGGTTCGGACGTTGCGTGCAAAGAGATGCTGCTGCAGCGCCAAGCCGCTCTTGCCCGGCAACCGGACGTCGATCAGGAGGCAGCCGACTTCGCGATCAACGCCCCTGGTGAGCAGCGAAGCTATCGAATCGTGCCACCTGGACTCGAGACCCGCTGACATCAAGATGGCATCGAGTACGTCTCGCGACGTCGTGTCGTCATCGACGACAGCGACGACATGAGGTGGTGGGATCTCCGGCCTGGCCAACCTGAGATGGTGCAACTCGCCGCGGCCACGCGTCCGCGCACCGTGCTGCAGGAGAGGGGAGTCCGCAGCCGAATGCGAGGATGTTCGACGGCGAGGAAGCTCTGCCGTCATTCTGCGATGAACGCGAGAATGTCTGCGTTGAGGACGTCGGCATGGATCGTCAGCATGCCGTGCGGAAAGCCCTTGTAGAGCTTCAAGGTGCCATGCTTGAGCTGTTTGGCCGACAGCAGCGCGGCGTCTTGATAAGGCACGATCTGATCGTCATCGCCGTGCATGACCAGCGTCGGTACATCGATGAGCTTGAGGTCCTCGTTGAAGTCCGTTTCCGAGAACACCCTGATGCATTCATAATGCGCGTGGGCTGCGCCCATCATGCCCTGACGCCACCAATTGTCGACGACACCCTCGATGAGGCGCGCGCCCGGCCGGTTGAAGCCGTAGAACGGAATCGGCACATCGCGATAGAACTGCGCCCGGTTGGCCGCGAGCTGGGCGCGGAGATCATCGAATACGGCGAGCGGCGTGCCGTCTGGATTCGCTGACGTCTTGAGCATGATCGGAGGGATCGCGCTGACCAGAACGGCCTTTGCAACGCGCCCCTGGCCGTGACGGGCGACGTAACGCGTGACCTCGCCGCCGCCGGTCGAGTGTCCGACGTGGACGGTATTGCGCAGATCGAGCGCGCGTGCGAGCTCCGCCACGTCGGCCGCATAGGTGTCCATGTCATGGCCGGTCGAGGACTGGCTCGACCGGCCGTGACCGCGCCGATCGTGCGCGATCACGCGATAGCCGCGATGCAGAAAGAATAGCATCTGGGTGTCCCAATCGTCGGCGCTGAGCGGCCAGCCGTGATGAAACAGGATCGGCTGTCCGTTGCCCCAATCCTTGTAGAAAATCTCGGTTCCGTCGGTCGTCGTGATGAAGGGCATGGATGCATCTCCAGTTGAGACCCGTCGAGGATTCCGATTGCAGCGCGGGCTACGGCGCGGCCTCGGACGTGAGCATTCGTTCGACAACGACTTAAAAGAGACCCACCGGAGAAGTCTTCCGTGCGGACTTCCAATCTTGAAAGAATGCACGAGCACGCGCTGGGCAGCTGCAGCGGATGGAGCTACGGTTCAGCTTGTTCGATTGCGGGCGCCCAGCCGCCAAAGCGCCGGGGAGTTTCCGGTCATTCGCCGAAAGGCGGTGGTGAAATGGGCCTGACTGCTGAAGCCGAGATCGAAGGCGATCGAGACGACTGGCTGTTCCGTCGCTCGAAGCCTCTCCTGGGCGCGGACGATCCGGCGGTGCAGGATATAGGCATGGGGCGGATGCCCGGTGGCGGCCTTGAACTGGGCGGCAAATCGAGATCGGGGAAGGCCAGCGATGTCACTGAGTTGCGACAGGGAGATCGTCCTACCAAGGTGCGCATCGATATAGTCGAGGGCGCGGCCGATACGGTCGGCCGCGGGCTTCGCCGCGTCGCCGGCGCTGATCGTGCGGCCATGATGTCGTTCGATCAAGCGCGAGCCGAACGCCAAGGCGAGCCCTTCCACGAAGGAGGGTCCCGCGATTCCGTCATAGAGGTCCGCGGCCCTGAATGCCAAGGCAAGCTGTCGGAGACCGTCGTCGACGATCCGGTCGGTCTCGAACAGACAGATGTCGCCCGATGGCAAACGCCCGAGCACGCTGTTCATGCACTCGCGCAGCAGATCCTGCGAGAGAAAAACCCTGAGATTGTCGAGCCGGCCCCTGGCCACCCCGCGCCAACGTCCCTGCCGCGGGCCGGTGATCAGCATGGCATTCGGCTCCTCGCCGCCGCTCCAGACGCTGCGTCCGGAGATCAGCAACTCTTGTCGCGCGCGCCGCTGCACCAGCGTCACGACGTGTGAATCATCCTCGCAATCGGAGCAGACTTCGATAGGACCGTTGTGCTCGCTTCGCCAGCGCGACAGGCCGACTTGAAGATGGCGGCCGTTTGCGAGCGTGGCGGGGGCAGGCTTGGCGCGCCATTGAGTTTCGTCGTGCACCAGCATGGAGAGACCTCGTCGAGAAATCGTTTAGTTAGACAGCGCCGACCGGATGCGAAAGAGGCCGTAGGCCGCAGCGCCATCGATTGACGTGCGAATTGGAAAGTCATTCGCACTTTCAGGAAGCAAGCATGGTCTCTCGTCCGCTAGATGTCGTGACCAGCCGTCGCAACGCTGCGCCGAGGCCAGATTGTGGTGGCTGCCGGGAGACGTTGCTGCCGAACGGGCAATGGGAGATCGCAAGATGACACTGGCTGAGAACCATTCCCGCCGAACGTTCTGCATCTGCTGTATCGCCGCAGCCGGTGCAGTTGCCGCGGGAGGCTGGCTCACGCCATCGCAGGCGTTTGCCGAAGCCCGCAACATCGTGGATACGATCCGCGACGCGGCGGCGCATGCGCCGATCAAGGTCCACGCGCTACGCGGCGATGTCAGCATTCTCGAAGGATCCGGCGGCAACATCGCGGTTCTCTCCGGACGCGACGGCAAGCTGCTTGTCGATGCAGGCATTACGGCGTCGCGTCCGAAGCTGCTGCAGAGTCTGAATACCATTGGCCGCGGCCCTGTGACGCGCCTGATCAACTCGCACTGGCATTTCGACCATACTGACGGGAATGCGTGGTTGAACGGCGAGGGAGCGGCGATCGTCGCCCACGCGAACACCCGCAAGCATCTGTTGTCAGCGCAGCGCGTCGAGGACTGGGACTACAACTTCCCGACATCGCCGCTCGCCGCAGTTCCGAGCGAGACCGTCAGCGCCGAGACGACGCTGAAGCACGGCGGCGCGACGGTTGTGCTCCGGCCCTACGGCGCTGCGCATACCGATTCCGATTTGTCGATCACGTTCACCGAGGCCGACGTCCTGCACTGTGGCGACACGTACTGGAACGGAATCTATCCTTTCATCGACTATTCGACCGGCGGCAGCATCGACGGCATGATCAAGGCCGCCGATGCCAATCTGGCCGCGGCGGGCGACAGGACGATCGTCGTTCCCGGACATGGCGCGCCCGTGAGCAACAGGAAAGAGCTCGCGGTTTATCGGGACATGCTCTCCGCCATCCGCGACAATGTCGCCAAGCTGAAGCAGCAGGGACGTTCGGTGGAGGAGGCCATCGCGGCCAAGCCGACCACGGCCTTCGACAGCCGCTTCGGCCAATTCCTGATCACGCCGGCGTTCTTTACCCGACTGGTCTACCAGGGCGTCTGACGTCCGCGGCCGAGACGAAATCATGGCACAGCGCGGCGCCAGCGTCCGGGCGCTTCTCCGACCAGGCGCCGGAACACATTGATGAAATGCGTTTCGCTCTTGAATCCGACGGAGATGGCAACATCCCGGATCGATCGCTCGGGATCGAGCAGCAGCCGCTTCGATGCATGAACCCGGCACTGGAGGACATACATGTGGGGCGACATGCCGGTGGAGGCCTTGAACTGAGCTGCGAAATGCATGCGGCTGAGACCCGCGGCGGCGCTCAGATCCGCCAGCGCGATCGGCTGTTGAAGATGAGCATCAATGAAGGCCTTTGCCCGATTCAGCCGCCACGGTGTCAGCGGCGACAGCTTTCGCTTCGGCGAATGCTCCTGCTTCAGGTGGTAGCGCCCGATCAGGTGGGCCGCGAAGCTGATGCTCAGGCTGTCGAGGAACAACCGGCTCGGGGCGGCGTCATCGGCGAAGGCGCGCATCAGCGACGTCATCAGGTGACGCAGCACCTTGTCGTCCGCTTCCTGCGGGCCGAACAACTCCATCGAAGGGTTGGCGGGCCTGCCGCTGATGTCCTCGTAACATTCCGTCACGGTGGCCGGAGAGACGAACGCCCGCAGGATCGCGTAGTCCTCGCGATAGATTGCCCGCGCATTGGGAAGCGCGGGCCCTGTCAGGACGATGGTGCCTGGAACGACGTCGCCATCGATCACGGACCGTCCGGCAATGGAGAGCGACAGGTTCGTGCACCGCACGGCGTAAGACACCGTGTAGGGCAGGTCGGCCAGATCGGCTTGCACCTCGAGTGCGGCTCTGTCGATCCTTCCGCTCCACATCGAGACCGAGAGTCGTGCTCCGCCGTCCGCGGTCAGCGATGGTGAGTGCGGTGGCTCGCGCCAGCGTCGTTCGGCAGGGATGTGCGCCAGGCTTGGCAGCGAGGTGACCAGGGCCGGCACATGTCGGCCCGTGTGCGATAGTCGCGTCGCCGTGTTGGCTTCTCTGGCCTCGTTGTCCATTGCGCGCCTCCGTCCTTGACCGAGGGGGATGATCCATACAATCTGTCAGAAGAAGCATGCAATCAAAGGAATTGCGGAGAATTGCATGGATTGGCTCCCTACACTTTCCGAATGGCAAGGGCCGCTGTTCGTCCGCATCGTCGATGCGCTCGCCGCGGATATCGCGAGCGGACGGCTGCTGCGTGGGCAGCGGCTGCCGACGCACCGCAGCCTCGCGGCGGAGCTGAGGATCGATCTGACGACGGTCACACGCGCCTATAGCGAGGCGCGTCGTCGAGGCTTGATCGAGGGGCGCGTCGGGCAGGGGACGTTCGTGTCCGAGACCACGGCGCGTGCGTCTCCGGACCAGCCGGCCACGGTCACCATCGACCTCTCGATGAACCTGCCGCCACAGCCGGTCGAGGCGCAGCTCGAACGGCGGATCGAGCAGGGGCTTTCGACCATTCGCACGGAGGCCGGCTTGAGCGCGTTTCTGAGCTACGCGCCGCCGGGCGGCAGCGTGGACCAGCGCGAAGCTGCCGCCCTCTGGCTGCAACCGCGGCTGTCTCATGCCTCGCCCGAGCGGATCGTGATCTATCCGGGATCGCAAGCGATCATCTTCAATGCTCTGCTGGCGCTGACGCAGCCGGGCGATGTCGTCGTGACGGAGGCGCTCACCTTTCCCGGAATCAAGGCAGCCGCTGCGCAGCTCGGTGTGCGTCTCATCGGGGCTGCCATGGATCTGGAGGGGGTCCGGCCCGACGCGCTGGATGACGCCGTGCGCAAGCACCGGCCGAAGGCGGTCTATCTGGTTCCGACACAGCAGAATCCGACTACCGCGACGATGAGCGCCGGACGGCGGCAGGCAATCGCCGACATCATCCGCAAGCGCAACACCGTGCTGATCGAGGATGATGCCTATGGCCCGCTGGAGCCGCGCGTCGCGCCGATCGCGACCTTGATCCCCGAGCGAACCTATTACGCGGCCAGCATCGCCAAATGCATCGCGCCGGCCCTGCGTGTCGCCTATCTGCTGGCGTCCGACGACAAGGCCGAGCAGATGATGCGCGTCAACCTGCAGGCAACGATGCAGATGCCGGCGTCGCCGATGGTTGCGCTGGTCACGCACTGGCTGAAGTCCGGTGTCGCCGACGAGATCATCCGCGCCATCCGCAACGAGGCCGCCGCCCGTCAGCAGCTCGCGTCGCGTCTGCTGAAGGGAGTGACCTATGCCGCGCGTCCCGCCAGTCATCATCTTTGGATGCCGCTGTCGCCGCAGCTCGACGGCACCGACCTGCTGTCGCATCTGATGCGGAACGGCCTGGCCGTCGTCGGTGAGGTCGCGTTCGCGGTCGGCCAGCCGGCACCGCGCGGTCTGCGTCTCTCTCTCGGAGCGGCACGCAACCGGGCCGAGCTCGGCCAGGCATTGCAGGTGCTGTCGCGCGCAGTCACCGCGCGCCCCGTCAGACAGATCGTATAGCGCGATCCCCGGGCGTTCACATCCCCCGGTATAATGGAGGCGCCACCGAATTGCAGATAAGCCTCTGCGACCTCCGTCATCCTGAGGGCACGCATGAGCATCGAAAAGCCGTCTCACACCTGGCTCCGGTCCGATGAGGGAGGCGGCATCTCGCGTCGACGCTTCGTCAAGGCGTCGGCGGTCGCCGTCAGCGTCTCGATAGCCGGCGAAGCGCTCGCCGACGATCTGGCCGACGTGCCGGCGCGGGAGCCGGGTGATGCGTTGTCCGCCTTCAGCGCGCGCTCGCCCTATGTTCACATCGGACGGATTCCGGAGGCGACGCCCGGCAAGCGGAATGTCGATCCCGCCGATGCGATCAACTCTAAGACGCCACTCGACAGGCTCGTAGGCACGATCACCCCGTCGGATCTGCACTATGAGCGCAGCCATTCCGGTGTTCCGAACATCGATCCGGCCAGGCACAGGCTGCTCATCCACGGCATGACACGCGAGCAGCTTGTGCTGACGCCCGATGACATCGCGCGAATGCCCTCGATCTCGCGCGTCGTTTTCATCGAGTGCACCGGCAATGGCTGGGAGAACTGGAAGAAGGCCGACCCCAATCTGACGGTGCAGAATACCCATGGTCTCGTCAGCAGCAACGAATGGACCGGTGTCCCGCTTCGCCATCTGATCGAGCTGGTCGGCAAGGATCATCGCTCCGCCTGGATGCTGGCCGAGGGCGGCGACGCGGCGGGCGTTGCACGAAGCATCCCGCTCACGGATGAGATCATGGACGAGGCGTTCGTCGCCTATGGCCAGAACGGCGAGCCGCTGCGGCCGGCCCATGGCTTTCCGTTGCGTCTCATCATGCCCGGATTCGAAGGCAATCTGAACATCAAATGGCTGCGCCGCCTGAAATTCGGCGACGCGCCCTGGATGACGCGCTGGGAGACCGCGCGCTACACCCAGCTGCTGGCCAACGGCAAGGCGATGCAGTTCCAGCTCAGGATGGAGACCAATTCCGTCATCACCTCGCCCTCGGGGACGATGACGATCCGCCCCGGCTACAACCGCATCACCGGCCTGGCCTGGAGCGGCCATGGTCGGATCGCAAAGGTCGAGGTGAGCACCGACGCGGCCCGAACCTGGCAGCAGGCCCGGTTGAACCATCCCGTGCTGCCGAAGGCGCAGGCGCGCTTCCAGCTCGACTGGCAGTGGGACGGCAAGCCCACCAGGATCGTCAGCCGCTCGACCGACGAGAAGGGCAATGTGCAGCCCGATCGCAAATCGTTCATCGCGAAGACCGGGACCAACGCGCTGTTCCACTACAGCGCCCAGCAGACATGGAGTATCAGCGGCGATGGGAAGGTCAGCAATGTTCTCGCCTGAGCGCCTTTTCGCTACCGCGCTGGCCGCGGCGCTTCTCGTCTGTCCGGCACATGCGGCCGAATTCGGACGCCCGGCAACGGCGCAGGAGATCAGGCTATGGGACATCGACGTCCGTCCCGACGGCAAGGGCTTGCCAGAGGGCAGCGGCACGGCCGCGCGTGGCAGGGAGCTGTTTGCCGAGAACTGTGCCGCCTGCCATGGCGAAGGCGGGCAGGGCGGCATCAAGGATCGTCTGGTGGGCGGTCAGGGGACGCTCGCCTCTGGCAATCCGGTGAAGACCGTCGGCAGTTTCTGGCCTTATGCCACGACCTTGTTCGACTACATCCATCGCGCCATGCCGTACCAGGCTCCGGGCTCGCTCAGCGTCGACGACTACTACGCATTGTCGGCCTACATCCTCAGCCTGAACGGCATCCTGCCGCCGGACGGCCGTCTCGATCAGGCCTCGCTTCCGAAGGTTAGAATGCCGAACCGCGACGGCTTCGTTCCCGTGCCGGAGTTCAGCAGGGTGCGGGCGCCAAAATGAGCGGATCAGGCTGCCGGCAATCCGCCGGCCGGGGCCTCGTGATCGGGTGGACGCTCGCTCTGCTCGGCCTTCTGACATTGTCGACAACGATCGGAGCACAAGCCATGGACCCGAACGGGCTGATCACGATTCAAAGCCATAATGATCCGAGCACCACGATGCGGAAGCTGCAGGACGCGGTCACATCGAGGGGACTGACGATCTTTGCTCATGTCGACCATCGGGCCGGCGCCGTCGAGGCGGGCATGACGCTGCGCCCGACCGACCTGCTGATCTTCGGCAGCCCCAAAGGGGGAACGCCGCTGATGCAGGCCGCACAGACCAGCGGCATCGATCTGCCCCTGAAGGTCCTCGTGTGGCAGGACGCCGAGGGCCGCACCTGGTTGTCCTACAATGACCCGGCCTGGCTGCTGGGGCGTCACGGCCGACCGGCGGCGGCCGAGCCGGCCGTGCGGGCCATGACCGGCGCGCTCGAGGCGATTGCCGGAGCCGCGGCGTCCGAAGCGTCGCCGCAATAGGGGCGCATGCCATGCCGCGCATATCCTGGCGTTCGCTGTGGGGAGAGATGGCGTCGGATGCCCGCACCATGGGGGCCGGCGCCTATCTGCTCGTCGCAGCATTGCTGTCGATGCTGGTTGCGGTGATCGTCGTCGCGGTTCTCGGCTGGTCGTCCGCAGAAGGCACCGACGTGCCGTCGTCAGGCTATGCCGCGATGGCCATCGGCGTGCTGTTCTCGCTCGTATGCGGCATCGGGCTGATGGTGCTGGTGTTCTATAGCAGCCGTGCCGGCTATGATGAGCCGCCGACGATCGTGTCGCGGGACGCCGACGATCAGCCAGGTCCGCCGGGCCTGGTCTAGGCGGATGTTGCGGCGTGGCAAGATAGAGGCGGGGCTGATTAACCTCACACTGGACAACGTCCAAGCCCTGGCAGTAGCGCCCGGCGTTGAGCCCGCCGATATGCTGAAGTGGCCTCGTCAAATCTAAAAGCAGTCACGTTTAGAGGAGGGCTGGTGAACCCCTGGCATTGGCAATGCCGATCGCGCAAAACCAGATCACCGACGCAGCGGCCGATCGGTTTCGGGCCGTCTCAGCGACTGCCACGCGGAGTGGGTGTGGCGGCGGAGAAGAACCATATCGACGGCTCCGATTCCGGACTCTGCTGATTGACCGTTCCCAACAGAGGGGCAGGACCGATCGCAAGAGGAGCCTACGAGCCGGGATCGTCGATCAGCGGCTTTGGCCGGGCAAACAGCTCCAACTTCTCCTTGCGGTCGATGACGATCTCTCGTCCGCGGATGCGAACCCCATGGCTCGTAAGTTGGGCAAGACTGCGTGACAGGTTTTCGCGCGTCGTGCCGATGTGGGAGGCCAGCGTGCCGCGGTCGAATGGAATGACGATATTCGCCTGCGCCGGTTCGCGCTGGGCTTCGGCAAGTATCCAGTTGGCGAGGCGCTCGATGCTCGACCGGGCCAGGGTGCCCTTCAGCTTCTTGACAGAAGCGCGATAGGCATACGCCAACTCCTGAGCGACAATCCGTGCGAATGCGATGTCTTCGTCGAAGAGTGCCCTTACATCGCGGGCCGGGATCAGCAGCACCCGCGACTCGGTCAGTGTGCGGGCTGAATTGAGATACGCCTGATCGACCACGACTGCAGCAAGTATGAAGGTCGACACGGGACGAAGCAGCGAGATGCCCCACTCGGCCTCATCCTGCTCGGTGTAGATTTCCACCAATCCGCCAATCAGCACATGCAGGAAGTCGGCCTGATCTCCCTCGCGAGCCAACCGCACTCCGGCCGGAAATTGCTGCAGTAGAGCCGCGCCGAGCAGCCGCTTCAAATTCTCGTCGCTGAGGTCCGCGAACAGCGGCAGCGTCTTCAACTGGGCGAGTTCGTCGGGGCGCAAGCGAAGCTCCAGCGGTTACTCATCTGCTATCGCCCCGAACTGTGACAAAAGTCAATTGCATACGTGCGGTCTGATAATCCGATCTGGAGCATTTGGCAGATTGTGGCCGACCGGGCCGTCCGGTTGATGCATCGCAAAACCTTTCCCGGGTGCCCCGAATAACTGCTGTGGCGTCGAATTCATACGTCGAGGCCACCATGGACGCCGTAGATTCTAGCCCTGAGCACCGAACGCGAGCACTCTGGCTCTCAACAATCTCGTTCACGATCTGCTTCGCGGTGTGGACGATCTTCTCGATCATCGGCATCCGGATCAAGCAAGAGCTCGATCTGAACGAAACCGAGTTCGGCCTCCTGATCGGCACCCCGATCCTGAGCGGCTCGCTGATCCGGCTGATGCTCGGCATCTGGACCGATCAGTATGGCGGACGCCGCGTCTATACCGTCGTGATGCTCGCTGCCGCGGTCGCGACCTATCTTCTGACCTGGGCGCATACCTATCCGCAATTTCTCGTCGCCGCGCTCTTCGTAGGAATCGCCGGTGGCTCGTTCGCGGTCGGTGTCGCCTACGTGTCGCGGTTCTATCCGACGGCCAAGCAGGGCACTGCGCTCGGAATCTTCGGCGCCGGCAATGTGGGCGCCGCCGTCACGAAGTTCGTGGCGCCGTTCGTGCTGGTCGCCTATGGCTGGCAGACCGTGGCCCAGGTCTGGGCGCTCGCGATCGGCGTCATGGGAATCGTCTTCTGGCTGTTCTCCGAGGAGGACCCGGTGGTCCGTTCGCGAAGACAGCGCAACCAGAAGGCCGGCAGCGCCTGGCTCGAGCTCGCGCCGCTCAAGAACATCCAGGTCTGGCGCTTCGCGCTGTACTACTTCTTCGTCTTCGGCGCCTTCGTCGCGTTGTCGCTGTGGCTGCCGCAATACCTGATCAAGGTCTACGGCGTTGGAATCCAGTCGGCCGGCATGATGGCCGCCATGTTCTCGTTTCCGGCCAGCGTATTTCGCGCCTATGGCGGACACCTGTCCGATCGGTTCGGCGCCCGTCGCGTGATGTACTGGACTTTCCTGGTGGGTGTCGCCGCGACCTTCCTCCTGTCCTATCCGCCGACGGACTATGTCGTGACGACGGTGAACGGAAAGGTCGGCTTCCATCTGGAGATGGGGCTGGTCCCGTTCGTCGTCATCGTCTTCGTGCTCGGCTTCTTCATGGCGCTCGGCAAGGCTGCGGTCTACAAGCACATTCCCGTCTACTATCCGAACAATGTCGGGGCCGTCGGCGGCCTGGTCGGCATGATCGGCGGGCTCGGCGGATTCGTGCTGCCGATTGCGTTCGGCGCGCTGGTCGATCTCACCGGTCTGCGAACCAGCTGCTTCATGCTGCTGTTCCTGCTGGTCGCGGTCGCGCTGGTCTGGATGCATCTCTCGATCCGGCAGATGGAGCGCGGCGTCGCCGGCGAAGCGCTGAAGAGGCTGCCGGAGCTGCCGGAAATGGAGGAAATTCACCGGCCCGAGCACATCGGAGCTCTGTCCGGCGCGATCCTCACCGATTGGCGGCCCGAGGACGACACGTTCTGGAGAGAGAAGGGCCGAGCCATCGCGCGACGCAACCTCTGGATCTCCATTCCGGCACTGCTGTTGTCCTTCGCGGTCTGGCAGGTCTGGTCTGTCGTGGTTGCGAAGCTGCCTTCGGTCGGCTTCAAGTTCACGACCGATGAACTGTTCTGGCTGGCGTCGCTGCCTGGGATCTCCGGTGCAGTTCTGCGCATCTTCTATTCCTTCATGGTGCCGATCTTCGGCGGCCGGCTGTGGACCACGCTGGCCACGTGGTCGCTGCTGATACCCGCGATCGGAATCGGCTATGCGGTGCAGAATCCGGCGACGCCCTATCCGGTGTTCCTGATACTGGCTCTGTTGTGCGGCTTCGGCGGCGGCAATTTCGCCTCGTCGATGGCCAACATCTCCTTCTTCTTTCCTCGCGCCGAGAAGGGCAACGCGCTCGCGCTCAATGCCGGCCTCGGCAATCTCGGCGTCAGCGTCGTCCAGTTCGTGGTGCCGATCGTGATCACGGTCGGAGTCTTCGGCTGGTTCGGCGGAGATCCGGCGATGACGAGTGGGTCGCAGCCGACGCCGATCTGGCTGCAGAATGCCGGCTTCGTCTGGGTGCCGTTCATCGTCGCCAGCGCTTTCGCCGCCTGGTTCGGGATGAACGACATCGCCTCCGCGAAAGCGTCCTTCGCCGATCAGGCCGTCATCTTCCAGCGGCGGCACAACTGGATCATGTGCTGGCTCTACACCGGCACGTTCGGCTCGTTCATCGGCTATTCTGCGGGCTTCCCGCTGCTGGCAAAGACCCAGTTCCCGGCCGTCGACGCGTTGCAGTTCGCGTTCCTCGGGCCGCTGGTGGGTGCCTTGTCGCGGTCCGCGACGGGCTGGATGGCCGACAAATGGGGCGGCGGGCGGGTGACCGTCGGGGTGTTCCTGCTGATGATGGCCGGTGTGCTCGGGGTGCTCTACTTCCTCGGCATCAAGGATCAGCCCGGTGCATTCTGGGGCTTCTTCGCGATGTTCCTGCTGCTGTTCTTCGCGACCGGCGTCGGCAATGCATCGACCTTCCAGATGATCCCCAACATCATGCGCCAGGAAATGATCCGGCTCATGCCGACTGCGGACGCGGAGACGCGGCTGCGCCAGGCCGAGAAGGAATCCGCTGCCATCACCGGCTTCACCTCCGCGATCGCCGCCTTCGGCGCATTCTTCATTCCCAAATCCTACGGCACCTCGATTGACCTCACCGGCGGCGTGCAGGCCGCCCTCTGGGGCTTCTTCGGCTTCTACGTCACCTGCGTGCTGATCACCTGGGCCGTCTACACCCGCAAGGGCGGCGTCCTGCACGACGTCGAACGGCGCCGAGCGATCGCGACCGCTGCCCAACCCGCTGAATGAGGACGTAAACGATGAGCCATTTTCTCGATAGGCTGACCTTTTTCACCCGGGCCAAGGAGGAGTTCGCAGACGGACACGGCGTGACGACGACCGAGGACCGTTCCTGGGAGGAGGGCTATCGCAAGCGCTGGCAGCACGACAAGATCGTGCGCTCGACGCATGGCGTGAACTGCACCGGCTCCTGCTCGTGGAAGGTCTACGTCAAGGGCGGCATCGTCACCTGGGAGACCCAGCAGACCGACTACCCCCGGACGCGCCCTGATCTTCCCAATCATGAGCCGCGCGGCTGCGCCCGCGGCGCGAGCTACAGCTGGTACCTCTATTCCGGAAACCGGGTGAAATATCCGCTGGTGCGCTCGCGGCTGCTCAGGCTGTGGCGCGAGGCGCGGGCGCGGATGACGCCGGTCGCGGCCTGGAAGTCGATCGTCGAGAATCCGGACAAGCGCTCGGACTACGTGCAGAAGCGCGGACTGGGCGGCTTCGTGCGGGCGAGCTGGGCCGAGGTCAACGAGCTGATCGCGGCGGCCAATGCCTATACGGTCAGGGCCTATGGTCCGGACCGGGTGTTCGGGTTTTCGCCGATCCCGGCGATGTCCATGGTGAGCTACGCGGCCGGCGCGCGCTATCTGTCGCTGCTCGGCGGCGTCTGCATGTCGTTCTACGATTGGTATTGCGACCTGCCGCCGGCCTCGCCGCAGACCTGGGGCGAGCAGACCGACGTGCCCGAAAGCGCGGACTGGTACAATTCGGGCTTCCTGATGCTGTGGGGCTCCAACGTGCCGCAGACGCGTACGCCGGACGCGCATTTCTATACGGAGGTTCGCTACAAGGGGACCAAGAGCGTCGTTGTCTGCCCGGACTATTCCGAGGCGGCGAAATTCGCCGATCTCTGGCTGTCGCCGAAGCAGGGCACCGACGCCGCGCTCGCGATGGCGATGGGTCACGTGATCCTCAAGGAGTTTCACATCGACCGGCAGACGCCATACTTCAACGACTATGCGCGCCAGTATACGGATATGCCATTTCTGGTGCGGCTGGTGAAATCCGAGGGACGGCTCGTTCCTGAGCGGTTCGTGCGCGCCTCGGATTTCGCCACATCTCTCGACGAGGCCAACAATCCCGAATGGAAGACCGTCGCCTATGACGAGATCAGCGGCGCCATTGTCGTACCCAAGGGATCGGTCGGCTTCCGCTGGGGCGAAAAAGGCAAGTGGAGCCTGGAAGAGAAGAGCTCGGCGAACACCGACACCCGGCTGCGGCTGTCCCTGGCCGGCATCGAGGACGACATCGCGCCGGTGGGATTCCCTTATTTCGGCAACCGTCAGCACGATCACTTCAGCGGCACCAATCATCCGGACGTGCTGACCCGCAACGTGCCGGTGAAGCGACTTCGTCTTGCCGATGGCGAGGCGATCGTGGCCACTGTCTTTGACTTGTTCGCCGCCAATTATGGCGTCGATCGCGGCTTCGGCGGCGACCACATCGGCAAGAGCTACGACGATCTGGAACCGTACACCCCGGCATGGGCCGAGGCGATCTGCGGCGTGCCGCGCGGCGAGATCATCGCGGTGGCCCGCGAGTTTGCCTCGAATGCGTCGAAAACCAGGGGGCGCTCGATGGTCATCGTCGGCGCCGGTCTGAACCACTGGTACCACATGGACATGAACTATCGCGGCATCATCAACATGCTGGTGATGTGCGGCTGTGTCGGCCAATCCGGCGGTGGCTGGTCGCACTATGTGGGCCAGGAAAAGCTGAGGCCGCAGTCGGGCTGGACGCCGCTCGCCTTTGCGCTCGATTGGGGACGCCCGCCCAGGCAGATGAATTCGACTTCGGCGTTCTACGCCCACACCGACCAATGGCGCTACGAGACGGTCAATGTCAGCGAGATTCTCTCACCGACCGCACCGGCCGGTTCTTGGGACGGCGCGCTGATCGACTACAATGTCCGCGCCGAGCGCATGGGATGGCTGCCGTCCGCGCCGCAACTGCAGGCCAATCCAATCGAGGTATCCAAGCGCGCAGCCGCCGCCGGCCTGGAGCCGAAGGACTACGTCGCGAAGGCCTTGAAGTCGGGCGAGCTGAAGCTCTCCTGCGAGGATCCCGATCAACCGAAGAACTGGCCCCGCAACCTGTTCGTCTGGCGCTCGAACCTGCTCGGTGCCTCAGGCAAGGGCCACGAATACTTCCTCAAGCATCTGCTCGGCACCAAGCATGGCGTGCTCGGCAAGGACCTCGGCGATCAGGGCCACAATAGGCCGGTCGAGGTCACCTGGCATGAGGAGGCTCCGGAAGGAAAGCTCGATCTGCTGGTCACGCTCGACTTCCGGATGTCGACCACCTGCATGTATTCGGACGTCGTGCTGCCGACCGCCACGTGGTACGAGAAGAACGACCTCAATACGTCCGACATGCATCCCTTCATCCATCCGCTTTCGGCGGCGATCGATCCGGTGTGGGAATCGCGCAGCGATTGGGACATCTACAAGGGGATCGCCGAGGCGTTCTCCAGGGTCGCGCCCGAAGTGCTGGGACTCGAGAAGGACGTCGTGCTGACGCCGATCATGCACGACAGTCCGGGCGAAATCGCGCAGGCGTTCGACGTCAAGGACTGGAAGCAGGGCGAGATCGATCCGATCCCCGGCAAGACCATGCCGGCGGTGACGGTGGTCGAACGTGACTATCCGAATCTCTACAAGCGCTTCACCTCGCTTGGTCCGCTGATGAACAAGCTCGGCAATGGCGGCAAGGGGATGGCCTGGAACACCGACCATGAGGTCGAGCTCCTGAAGCGCCTCAACGGCGTCGTCGCTGAGGACGGGCCGACCCAGGGGCTGGCTCGCATCGACAGTGCGGTCGACGCCTGCGAGGTGATCCTCAGCCTGGCGCCGGAAACCAATGGCGAGGTCGCGGTCAAGGCGTGGTCGTCGCTGGAGCAATTCACCGGCCGCGACCATGCTCATCTCGCCATTCCCAAGGAGGATGAGAAGATCCGGTTCCGCGACGTCGTCGCGCAGCCGCGCAAGATCATCTCGTCGCCGATCTGGTCGGGGCTCGAGTCCGAGAAGGTCTGCTACAACGCCGGCTACACCAACGTCCACGAGCTGATCCCCTGGCGGACGCTGACCGGCAGGCAGCAGCTCTATCAGGATCACCTGTGGATGAGGGCTTTCGGCGAGGGCTTCTGCGTCTACCGGCCGCCGATCGATACCAAGACCGTCAAGCCGGTGATCGATCGCAAGCCGAACGGCAATGCGTCCGTCGTCCTGAACTTCATCACGCCGCATCAGAAGTGGGGCATCCACTCCACCTATACCGACAACCTCCTGATGCTGACCTTGTCGCGCGGCGGTCCCATCGTGTGGATCAGCGAGATCGACGCAAAGGCTGCCGGCATCGCCGACAATGACTGGATCGAAGCCTACAACACCAATGGTGCGCTGGTTGCGCGCGCAGTGGTCTCGCAGCGGGTCAAGCAGGGCATGTGCATGATGTATCATGCGCAGGAGAAGATCGTGAACGTGCCGGGCTCCGAGCAGACCGGGCAGCGCGGCGGCATCCACAATTCGGTCACGCGTGTCGTTCCGAAGCCGACGCACATGATCGGGGGCTACGCTCAGCAGGCCTATGGCTTCAACTACTACGGCACGGTCGGCGCCAACCGCGACGAGTTCGTCATCGTCCGGAAGATGTCGAAGATTGATTGGCTGGACCAGCCGACTGCTGACCGGTCGGCCACGACCCCCTCGGAGGCTGCAGAATGAAGATCCGTGCTCAAATCGCCATGGTGCTCAATCTCGACAAGTGCATCGGCTGCCACACCTGCAGCGTGACCTGCAAGAACGTCTGGACGAGCCGCGAGGGGATGGAATACGCGTGGTTCAACAACGTCGAGACCAAACCGGGCGTCGGCTATCCCAAGGATTGGGAGAACCAGTCTCGCTGGAAGGGCGGCTGGTCGCGCAATCGCGACGGGTCGATCCAGCCGCGGATCGGCGGCAAGTGGCGGGTTCTGGCGAACATCTTCGCCAACCCTGATCTTCCTGAGATCGATGACTACTACGAGCCGTTCACCTTCGACTATCAGCACCTGCAGAGTGCGCCCGAGGCATCGGCGATGCCGACCGCGCGGCCGCGCTCGCTGGTGTCCGGAGAGCGGATGGAAAAGATCGAGTGGGGGCCGAACTGGGAAGAGATCCTGGGCGGCGAATTCGCCAAGCGCTCTCGGGACATCAATTTCGACGGCGTGCAGAAGGAGATCTACGGCCAGTTCGAAAACACCTTCATGATGTATCTGCCGCGGCTGTGCGAGCACTGCCTCAATCCGGCCTGCGTCGCATCCTGCCCGTCCGGCGCGATCTACAAGCGCGAGGAGGATGGCATCGTCCTGATCGATCAGGACAAGTGCCGCGGCTGGAGAATGTGCGTCTCCGGCTGCCCCTACAAGAAGATCTATTATAACTGGTCCTCGGGGAAATCGGAGAAGTGCATCTTCTGCTATCCCCGGATCGAGGCGGGGCAGCCGACCGTGTGCTCCGAGACCTGTGTCGGGCGCATTCGCTATCTCGGTGTCGTGCTGTATGACGCGGACCGCATCGCCGAGGCCGCGTCCAAGCCCGACGAGGGCGATCTCTACCAGGCCCAGCTCGACGTCTTTCTCGATCCGAACGATCCCAACGTCCTTGCAGAGGCCGAGCGCCAGGGCATTCCGCATGCCTGGCTGGAGGCAGCGATCCGGTCGCCGATCTGGAAGATGGCGATGGAATGGAAGGTCGCCTTCCCCTTGCACCCGGAATACCGGACCTTGCCGATGGTCTGGTACGTGCCGCCGCTGTCGCCGATCACGTCGGCGGCTTCGTCCGGCAAGATCGGGCACGATGGCGAGATGCCCGACGTCAAGTCCTTGCGCATTCCCATGCGGTACCTCGCCAATCTGCTGACTGCGGGCGACGAGAAGCCGGTGACGCTGGCGCTCGAGCGAATGCTGGCCATGCGTGCCTATATGCGGGCCAAGACCATCGATGGCGTGGTCGACGAGGCGATCGCGAGGCGCGTCGGCCTGAGCGGCGCGCAGATCGACGACATGTACCACATCATGGCGATCGCCAACTACGAGGACCGCTTCGTGATCCCGACCGCGCACCGCGAGCTCGGTGGCGACGCGTTTGATATCCG
The DNA here is from genome assembly GCF_032489875.1 of Bradyrhizobium sp. SZCCHNR1015. NCBI lineage: Bacteria > Pseudomonadati > Pseudomonadota > Alphaproteobacteria > Hyphomicrobiales > Nitrobacteraceae > Bradyrhizobium > Bradyrhizobium sp. SZCCHNR1015. The sequence continues at coordinate 121,459 of NZ_JAUEYW010000006.1, read as the reverse complement.
CGGCTCCTGCGGCTTCTCGTTCGGCAACGGCTGCTCCGGGGGCGAGAGCGAAGTCAACCTGTTCGGGTCGCCGCGCAAGACCAAGAATCCGATGGAGGTCGCCTGATGAAGACGTTCAAGGTGCTGTCGGCGTTGCTGAACTATCCGAGCGGGGAATTGATCGCGGCCATCCCGGAGCTCGCGCGGGTGCTCGACCAGGAAGGCCTCGTCCAGCCTGGCATTCGCCGGGAGCTCGACGTGCTGCTGCAGGAGATCGCCACGAGCGACGTCTACGACCTGCAGGAGCGCTACGGCCTGCTGTTCGACCGCAGCAAGACCCTGGCGCTGCATCTGTTCGAGCATGTCCATGGCGAAGGCCGCGACCGCGGCCAGGCCATGGTCGACCTGCGCGCCATGTATGACAAAGCCGACCTCGTCATCGCCGGCAACGAGCTGCCTGATTATCTGCCGCTGTTCCTCGAATTCCTCGCCATCCGGGAGCTTGCGGATGCGCGCGAGTTGCTCGGCCAGACCAGCCACATCATCGCCGCGCTCGCGGAACGATTGGGGCGGCGGCAGTCGAGCTATCGGGCGGTGTTCGACGCGCTGCTCCAGATCGCCGCGGACCAGCCCCGCGCGGAGATCGTCGATGAGCTGCTGAAGGCGGCGGACGTGGATCCGATGGACCTGCACGCGCTCGACGCGGCCTGGGAGGACGAAGAGGTCAGGTTCGGCCCGGGAGGCGGCGACCAGGCAGCCTGTGGGCACGACAATCTGATCGCAAAACTGCGCCACGCCAAACGTGCGGTCAACGCGCCGCCGTCACAGTTGCAATGAGGGGATTGGCCATGCAAACGCTCAATGCCATCGTCTTCGGCTGGTATCCCTATCTCTGCCTGACCGTCTTTCTGATCGGCAGTCTGATTCGATTCGACCGCGAGCAGTACACGTGGCGCTCGGGCTCGAGTCAGCTGCTTCGGCGGCGCCAACTGATCTGGGGCTCGAACCTTTTCCATGTCGGGATCCTTTTCATTTTTGCGGGGCATTTCGTCGGGCTGCTGACGCCGATCTGGGTGTTTGACATGCTCGGCGTGTCGCACGGCTTCAAGCAGATGCTCGCGATCGTCGCCGGTGGCGGCGCCGGACTGATGTGCCTGGTCGGCATTTCGCTCCTCGCGCATCGCAGGCTCTTCGATCCCAGGATCCGCGCGACGTCGTCTTTTGCTGACACGGGTATCCTTCTGGTGCTGTTCGTCCAGCTGCTGCTTGGCTTGGCGACCATCCCCGTGTCGCTCGGTCATCTCGATGGTCACGAGATGGTCAAGTTCATGGCCTGGGCGCAGGGCATTCTCACGTTGCAGCCTGGAATCGCCGCCAACATTGTCGACGTCCATCCGATCTTCAAGGCGCATCTGGTCCTGGGAATGACCATCTTCCTGCTCTTCCCCTTCACCCGCCTGGTCCACATCTGGAGTGCGCCGGTGTGGTATCTCGGCCGCCGCGGCTATCAGGTGGTGCGCAGCCGCGACGGACGCCGTCATCTTGTGCAACCGATTCAGCCTGCGGAGTAACCGATGGACTGTTCATTGGGCGCGGCGCTTCCAAAGCCGAAGATGGTCAGTGTGAACGGGGTCGTGATCGAACGCGACGTCATTGCCCGGGAAGTTCAGAACCATCCGTCGGACAAGCCGATCCTCGCCTGGCAAGCGGCGGCGCGCGCGCTTGCGGTGCGCGAATTGCTGAGACAGGAGGTCAGGAGGCTCGGCGTAACGGCCTCCCCTCTGCGTGATGCCGAAGGTCGCAGCGAAACCGAGGAAGAAGCGGCGATGCGGGCGCTGATCGCGCGCGAGGTTCTGATACACGAGCCGGACGAATCGACGTGCCGTCGCTTCTACGATCAGAACAGGCAACGGTTCCTTGTCGGCGAGCTCTACGAAGCGTCGCACATCCTGCTGATCGCGCCGAGCAGCGATTCGCTGGCTCGATCGGCTGCGCGAGACGAGGGGCGGACGATCATGGAGGCCGTGCGGAGAAGCCCGGAGGTGTTCGAGACCATCGCGCGCGATCGCTCCGACTGCAGGGTCTCGGCGGAGAATGGTGGCAGGCTCGGGCAGCTGTCGCGTGGGCAGACGACCGCCGAGTTCGACGCCGCGCTGGCCCGGATGTCGGTTGGAGAGGTTGGTCTGATTGAGACACGCTTTGGTATCCATGTCGTGCGCCTTGACCGGCGGGCCCCCGGACAAGTCCTGCCGTTCGACATGGCGAGGGCGCGCATTTCGCAATATCTCACCGAGCGTGTCCGGCACCAGGCGCTCGCGAAATATGTCGCCGATCTGGCAGGCCGCGCGGCGATCGTTGGCGTGACTTTGCCGGCGCCGCAATCGGCGCTGCCGCAGTAGAGGGGGCGATCATGCTGCTCGGGGATCTCATTCACGATCTCAGCGACGACGCGAAGTCGAGTGCGGTGTTGCAGGGGTGTGGCGACCTTACGCTCCTGGTGCGCGTCAGCTCTGTCGCGGATCGCCTCGGCGAGGATGTCGGTGAGTATGCGTCGGCTGCTGTCCGGCGCTTTGCAAATCTCGCCAAGAACGAGGATTGGCTCGGGTTGATGAGCGCCATCGACAGAGCCGCCGATCCCGCGATCGTCTGTCTGACGTCCATGATCAAATGGTCGCTGCAGAGGGATGAAATCGATCACTCCTAGGCCGGGTCCGCCACAGGCTATCTGTGCTGGAGGAGTGGGTTGGACATGTCGAAGCATCAAGCTGATGTTGGGATTCGCATGCACGATGAGATGGTAGAGAAGGTCGGTGTTGAGGCCGCGCCGCTCGTGGCGCTCGTCTACGACGACGGGAAATATCCCTACGAGACGTTCGATCACCTCGTGGATCACTCGCGTCGAGTGCGATTGAAGGTCGCCGGCGCACTGCAGCGAAGGCTGTTCCTCGACGAAAATCGCCGGTGCGACGTCCTGCTCGAGGAGATCGACACGGCCAATCAAACCCCGATCTTCGAGGATCGTGGATCGGGAGCGAGAGGTTGCCGGCTGGATGAATCGGCGCTGGCAGAGGTGACGGTTCGAGTCCTCGCCAGCCTGGATGCGCGTCCAAACATCCTGGTGTTGAACAAGTTTGGAAAGGCAGAGTGCGAGGGACGCGGAACGCTTGATCTGATTGCCCGCGCGCTGGACCTCGCGATACCGACGATTGTCGGCGTGCCGCGCAGCAATATCGATGCCTGGAGAGATTTCTCCGGAGATATGGGGATTGAGCTCGAAGCCCGCGGAGACGTGGAGCGGTGGCTGGAAAGTGTTCGGCAGGATCGAACTATAAACTCAGCCAGCCAGCTGCGCTGATCGCGATTGCGAGCAATCGACGGGTCGGGGGACACAGAACTGCCGAGCCGGGCCGCCGAAGATATCTGCCGGCTGACATGGATGTTCCTCGACGCGACAGGGAGTCCGCCGGTCGTGCTGGAGTCGTCATCACGACGCTGATGACGCGAAATGTTGCGCTCCGACAAAGAATGGCCGGTCGGGCCCGACTAGCATCTTTCCGATGGTCGGGAGATTGTATGGCGCAAGCTCATCGTTCGCGCTTCCTTCGGGCGTGAGGGGACTGTGTTCCTCCGGGCGCCACGGCAATTGCCGAATGGCGCAGCGTCGTCGCGAGTGCTGCGTCCGCGATCAAGAACTGGAGCCGCTCATGATTGGAGCGAAAATCTCGCGCTGGACGATGAGCTATTTCGCGGCAGCGCTGGGGTGGCTGCTCGTTGCCTTGGCAATGCTGGTCGGCGGACTCGGTTACCCCGCTGCAGACCTCGGCGCTCCCGATACGCTTGTCGTTGTGCATGCGGTCTGCATCGGTTGGCTCAGTCTCTCGGTATGCGGCGCCTTGTTCCAGTTCGTTCCCGTTCTCGTCGCAAGGCCGCTCCCCTTCGACAAATGGGCCTTGCCGGCCTTGTTCCTCATCAACGTCGGTCTGGTCTGCCTGATATCGGGTTTCCTCTCACTGGCCGGACGAATTGCTCCAGCCGCTTGGCTTCTGCCGGCCGGCAGCGTGGTGCTCGGCGCCGGTCTGGCGATGGTCGCGCTCGATCTGGGCCTGACGCTCTTCAGCCAGCCGAAGGGGTCTGCTCTATTTGTCATCGCCGGACTTGGCTCGTTATGCGCGACTGTCGCGCTCGGCGCCGCGTTCTCGTTTGCTCTCGCCGGATCGGCGGGCACCTTCGGCGCCGCGCTCCTGGCCGCGGCGATTCCGATCCATGCGATTGCCGGGCTGGGAGGCTGGCTGACCCTGACCGCCATGGGGGTGAGCTATCGCCTGCTGGCCATGTTCATGCTCTCGGCGGACCTCGGCGATCGACAGAGCACATCCGCGCTGAAATTTGGTGCGCTCGCGCTATCGGTGGCAGTCGTGGGCGGATTGTTCGCAATCGGCCTCGCAGCCGAGCTCGGAGCCGTGCTCATCCTCGCTGCTGGTCTTGGGGTGATCTCGCTTGCGCTGTATGGACGGGACATCGCGACGATCTATCGCTCCCGCAAACGGCGCCAGCTCGAGCTGAACATGCGGATGGCAACCGTGTCTTTCGCCAATCTGGCGGCGACGGTGGCGCTCGGCACCGTCATCATCGTCACCGGAAAGGTCGGCGTTCATGTCGGCGCGTTCGCGTTCTTGGCCGTGTTCGGCTGGCTGTCTGGTCTCATATTCGCGAAGCTCTACAAGATTGTCGCCTTTCTGACCTGGCTCGAAACCTACGGTCCCGTGATGGGGCGCGGCCCGACGCCACGGGTTCAGGACCTGGCGGTGGAACGCCGGTCCGAGAAGTGGTTCATCATCTATTTTCTAGGCGTCTGGGCGGCGACCATCATGTTGATGATGGGCGAGGACCAGGCGTTTCGCGGCGCCGCGGCGGTCATGGCCGTGGGCAGTATTGGAATCATACACGAGCTTGTGCGAGTCCGACGTCTTTCCGATGTTGCGGGCTCCCGGAGGCTTCCGGCCGGAGCCATCGCGCCAAGCCTGTTGTTCGCCAGAAACTAGGAGGGAAGCCATGATCGCGTACATTGACGTCGACGTCCGACCGATTCTCAGGGCCGGAGGCGAGCCGTTCTCCGTCATCATGGACGCGGTTGGCCGGCTGGCGCCAGGCCAGGGCGTGCGGCTGATCGCGAGCTTCAGGCCGATTCCGCTGCTCTCCGTCATGGCAAAAAAGGGCTTCGCCCACACCGATCGACCGCTCGACGATGGCGACTGGGAAGTGCTGTTTTCGCCGCTGGCTGCCGAGGACGCCGGTCAGGAAGACGCAGGTGCCAGCCTCGCATTCGAGCGATGGCCAGATCCCGTGGTCACGCTCGACAACCGGGAGCTCGACCCACCCGAGCCGATGGTGCGCATCCTTGCGGCCGCGGAGGAGTTGGCCCCTGGAGAGACCTTGTCGGCACTTCTGGGCCGCGAGCCGGTGTTCCTGTTCCCTGAACTTGAGAAACGTGGCTTTCGCTGGCTCGGCGGGTTTACGCCGGATGGATCGACCTACGAACTGTCGGTGAGGGCTCCGCTATGAGCCGCGATGTCATCGACCGCATCCGCGACGCCATGCGCGTGGTCATCGATCCGGAGCTGGGAGAAAACGTGGTCGATCTCGGCTTCATCTACGACATCACGGCGACGGATGGCGTTGTGCATGTCACGATGACGGCCACGACGCCCGGGTGCCCCGCAACAGGTTTTCTCAAGGAAGGGGTCGCATGCAGCATTGCGGAGATTGCGGGCGTCGAAGCCGTGGACGTGACGATGACATTCGATCCGCCTTGGACCCCATCCAGAATTGATCCGGCCGTTCGTGCTGCGCTGGGTTTCGACAACGTCAATTGACCGAACGAAAGCGAAAAGCTGGTGGCTGCTCGGCCGGGAACAGTCCAGGTTCGCGCGGCAGCACGGAGAGGCGGCGTCTGTACTCCCGCTCGTCGAAGAACACGTCAACCGTCGCAGACGCCTTCGGCTCATCGCCCGAGTGCGTCTGTCGTGTTCTGTCTTCAAGTCCTATCGTCTGTCTTGCTTCGCTACCTCAGCAAGATTGCTTGCTTCGGTCGTCCGGTCCGGAAGCCACTCCCGCGCGTTGGCGCGGAGCCCGGGGACGTCGAGCAGGTTGATCGCGCGGCAGGCGATCTGCTCGATGACGTCATCGAGCGACTGGGGCTTCAGGTAAAACGCCGGCACTGGCGGCGCGATGATCGCGCCGATCTCGGTGGCCTGCGTCATCGCTCGGAGATGACCGAGATGCAGCGGGCTCTCCCGCACCAAGAGGATCAGCCGGCGGCGCTCCTTGAGTTGAACGTCGGCGGCGCGGACCAGGAGGTTGTCGAGCTGGCCCCAGGCGATCGCCGAGAGGGTGCGGATCGAGCAGGGCGCCACGATCATGCCGGCTGCAGAAAACGAGCCGCTGGCGATGCTCGCGCCGATGTCGGCGACATCATGAGCATGCGCCGCCAGATCACGCAGCCGCGCCAGGCTGCCCTGGCCGACCTCCTCGTGCAAGGTGCGCACGGCGGCGTCAGATACCACGAGATGGACCGTGCATTGCGGTTGCTCCGCGAGCCGTTCGACGATGCGCACACCGATCGCGGCGCCCGAGGCGCCGCTGATGCCGACGATGACGTGGTGCCGTCCGCTCATGCCGAGGCCACCCGACCGGCCCCGCCCTCGCCGAGGCCGAGGCTCGGCCACATCGCGTCGATGCGTGCCGCTACGGCGGGGTCCATCGCCAGCACCTCGCCCCAGGCGCGCTCGGTCTCGGCGCCGAGCTTGGTTGTGGCGTCGATGCCGAGCTTGCCGCCGAGGCCGGATTTTGGCGAGGCGAAGTCGAGATAGTCGATCGGCGTGTTGGCAAGCGGCACGAGATCGCGCGAGGAGTCGCTGCGCGTCGCGACGGCCCACATCACCGCGCGCCAGTCGCGGACGTCGATGTCCTGGTCGACCACGATGAGGAGCTTGGTGTAGCTGAACTGCGGCAGCATCGACCACAGGCCGAGCATGATGCGGCGGGCTTGGCCCGGATAGCGCTTCTTGATCGCTACGACGGCGATTCTGTAGGAGCAGGCCTCTGGCGGCAGATGGCAGTCGACCACCTCCGGGAATTGCTGCCGGATCAAAGGGACGAACAGCGTATTCAGCGCCTCGCCAATTCGAGACGGCTCGTCCGGCGCGCGTCCCGTGAACGTCGACAGATAGAGCGGGCTGCGACGCGTGGTGATCGCGGTGACCTGCAGCACCGGAAAGTTCTCGACGGCGTTGTAGTAGCCGGTGTGATCGCCATAGGGCCCCTCCGGCGCGGTTTCGGTGGCCGACACGACGCCCTCGATCACGATCTCGGCGGCCGCCGGCACCGTCAGGGGCACGGTGAGGCATTCGACCAGCTCGGGGCGGTCGCCGCGCAGGATGCCGGCGAAGCGCAGCTCGGAGATGGTCTCGGGCAATGGCAGCACGGCGCTGAGGATGGCGGCGGGATCGGCGCCGATCACGATCGCGATCGGCATGTCGCGCCCCAGCGCCTGCCACTGCTGGTGGTGGCGGGCGCCGCCGCGATGAGCGAGCCAGCGCATGATGGCACGATCGCGGCCGAGCACCTGCATGCGGTAGACGCCGACATTTTCCTGCTCGCCGGTGGATGCGTCCGGCGGGACGGTGATGACGAGCGGCCACGTCAACAGCGGCGCCGGCTCGCCCGGCCAGCAGATCTGGGCCGGCAAGGTGGTCAGGTCGATGTCATCGCCCATGGTGACACATTCATGCACCGGCGCGGCTGATCGCAGCCTCGGCCGGGTCGACAGCGCCGCGCGCGCCAGCGGCAGCTTCTGCAGCGCTTCCCTGATGTCGCGCGGCGGTTGCGGGGCGCGCAGCTCCGCCATCATCTTGCCGAGCTCCGCCAATCGTTCGGGCTGCACGCCCATGCCCCAGGCCACCCGCTCCACGGTGCCGAACAGATTGGTGACGAGCGGCATTGCCGAGAGTGAGCCGCACGCCTTGATCGGCCGTTCGAACAGCAGCGCGGGCCCTTCGGCGGAGATGACGCGGCGATGGATCTCGGTGATTTCGTGGACGACCGAGACGCTGTCGCGAATGCGTCGCAGCTGTCCCCGCTCGTCGAGAAAGCGCAGGAAATCCGACAGCTCGCGGAAGCGAGGGACATCACGTCGCAACGATAGGCTCCGTTCAAAAAACGCCTCGTAGCTGGAACAATCAGTATGATCTTTGTTCCGGGTCAAATACTTCCCCCGCCGATCCGGCCAGAGCTTGTGCCATGAGTTCTCTTCAGGACGCGTCTTCGACCTCACTGCCACTGTTGCCGCCGCTGCTCAGGCAGGCGCTGCGTCCGTTGCCGTTGCTGCCGCTGCAGATTGCGCTCGGCGCTTTCCTGCGCGGGCTTCTGCGCCGACATCCGCATCTGCTCGACCGGCTCGGGTCGCATCGCGGAAAGCGCTTTGGCATCAAGCCGACCGATCTGCCGTTCGCATTCGTGATTCAGGCGGGCCCGCAGCAGCCGCAACTCGTGGCGGTGCGCGAGCTGCCCACCGGCCTCGATGCCTCCATCTCCGCATCGATCGTGAGCCTGCTGGCGCTGGTCGAGGGCCGGCTCGACGGCGATGCGCTGATGTTTTCGCGTCAGCTGGTCATCGAAGGCGATATCGAGGCGGTGCTGGCGCTCCGCAATGCGATCGACGATGCCGGTCTGGATCTGGTCGCTGAGATCGCGACGCTTTCGGGGCCGTTCGGCGTGCCCGCGCAACGCCTGCTCGCGGCCGCGCGCGACTCGCTGCTGAGATTGACGACGAACGAAAGCGGGATGCGACGATGGAGCTGATCTGTCCGGCAGGGACGCCGGCGGCGCTGAAGAGCGCGGTCGAAGCCGGTGCCGATGCCGTCTATTGCGGCTTCGCCGACGAGACCAACGCCCGCAACTTTCCCGGGCTGAATTTCAGCCGCGCGCAGATGCGCGAAGGGATCACGTTCGCGCATCGGCGCGGCGCCAAGGTGCTGGTCGCGATCAACACCTTCCCGCGCGCCGGCGCCGTCGAGCTGTGGCGTCGCGCGGTCGATGATGCCGTCGAGGCCGGGGCTGACGCGCTGATCCTTGCCGATGTCGGGCTGATGGACCATGCCGCGCGGCGCCATCCCGAACAGCGACTGCATGTCTCGGTGCAGGCGGCGGCGGCGAATGTCGACGCGATCGCGTTCTACGTCGAGAATTTCGGCGCCCGCCGCGTGGTGCTGCCGCGCGTGCTGAGCGTGCCCGAGATCGCCGAGATCACCCGTGAGACGGCCTGCGAGACCGAGGTGTTCGTGTTCGGCGGACTTTGTGTGATGGCCGAGGGCCGCTGCTCGCTGTCCTCCTACGCCACCGGCAAGTCACCGAACATGCAGGGCGTGTGCTCGCCGCCCAGTCACGTCGCCTATCAGGAGACGCCACAGGGAACGACCTCGCGGCTCGGCGGCTTCACCATCAACCGCTTCGGCCGCGACGAGCCGGCCGGCTATCCGACGCTGTGCAAGGGCCGCTTCTCGACCACGCAAGGCGCCGGCTACATCTTCGAGGATCCGGTCAGTCTCGATGCCACGACCCTGCTCGAGGGTCTGCGCGAAGCCGGCGTCACCGCGCTCAAGATCGAGGGCCGCCAGCGCGGCCGCGCCTATGTCGACAGCGTGGTGCGGCATTTTCGCAGCGTGCTGGCAGCGCTCGATGCCGGCAGGTCCACCGAGGCGGCCGACCTCACGGCGTTCACCGAAGGGCAGGCCACCACGCAGGGCGCCTACCGCAAGACCTGGCGTTAGACGACATGACAATGGCGGATCAAGGCGTAGAGCGAATGCAACTCACTCTGGGGCCCGTGCTCTACAATTGGCAGCCGGAGCGCTGGCGTGATTTTTACTTTCGCATCGCCGACGAGGCCCCGCTCGACCGGGTCGTGGTCGGCGAGGTCGTCTGCTCGAAGCGCGCGCCGTTCTTCGAACCCCATTTGCCTGAAGTCATCGAGCGGCTTATGGCTGCCGGCAAGCAGGTGCTGCTGGGGTCGCTGGTCCTGGTGTCGTTGCGGCGCGAGCGCCGGCAGACGGCAAGCCTCGCCGAGTTCGGCCACGGTCTGGTGGAGGTCAACGACCTCACCTGCCTCAAATCGATCGCCGGCCGGCCGCATGCCATCGGGCCATTCGTCAACATCTACAACGAGGCCAGCGCCGCGTTTCATGCCGCCCAAGGCGCCACCCGGATCTGCCTGCCGCCGGAGCTGCCGCTGTCCTCGGTTGCCGCCATCGCCGGCGCCGTGCCGGAGGTGGCGATCGAAGTATTCGCCTTCGGCCGTGTGCCGCTCGCGATCTCCGCGCGCTGCTATCACGCCCGCCTGCACAAGCTCGCCAAGGACAATTGCCGCTTCGTGTGCGAGCAGGACCCCGACGGCCTCGTCGTAACGACGCTGGACAACCAGGCGTTCCTCACCATGAACGGCGTGCAGACGCTGTCGCATGGGTGCTCAAACCTGCTCGGCGATCTCGATCGTCTGAAGCAGAGCGGCGTGACATCGCTGCGGCTATCACCTCAGGCCTGCGACATGGTCGCGGTGTCCGAGCATTTCCAGGCGGTCCTGGCGGGGCGCGTGGAAGCCGAAGCCGCAACGGGCCGCCTGCGCGAGATCTATCCGGACGTTCCATTCGCCAACGGCTTCCTGCACGGCGCCCCCGGGGCGTCCTACGTCTCGGGATAGGTACTGCCGCGTCCTTTCGAGGTGAACTCAGATGTGCTCAGTCTGCATGTTGACTGACCACGGATGGACGACGTTGCGAGACGACGCGCAGCCCGTTCTTGCCGGCATGCTGCAGATTGCTGACCGCGCCAAGGCGGAAGCCCAGGAAGCCGGGGAAATCGTGGTCTGTCCCCGATTTCCCCTCCCAAGCCGGCTGACGTCCTACACGCCGACCGCAGAGCCCAGCTGACGGCCGGCGCCTCATCCCGACTTGTCGCTGAACGTGGCGGGAAGCGTCGCGAGGAACGCCATGACGCGCTGCGTGCGCAGGGGCGGCCGGCGGTTGGAGGTGCGCAGCATCCATAGGGGCTCCGCCGGCGCCCGCCAGGGCATAAGCACTTCGACCAGCTGGCCGGTGCGCAGGTCGTCATGGAAGAGCCACGCCGGCCCCCAGCCGATGCCGAACCCATTCGCGATCAAAGCGACCGACGCGTGCGCGTCGTCGCAAATGTGCTTGGGCTTGGGCGCGACGCGAACGAGCTTTTTGCTGCGCGGATCGGTGAAACGCCAGGTCAGGATCTGCCCGCTCGCGGGATTGCGGAAGCCGACGTGGTCATGTTCGGAAAGCTCGTATGGAGTCGCCGGCGCGCCGCGCGCGTTCAGATACGCGGGCGAGGCGCAAGCGATCCAGGAGAACGTGCAAAGCCGCCGCGCCAGATGACCGGGCGCGCGATCGAGGGGGCCTGAGCGGATGGCGATGTCGACGCCTTCCGCCGCGAGATCAAGAATCTCGTTGCGGAACTTGATCTCGATCTCGATTTCCGGCCGCTCCCGCAGGAACGCGGGAAGTCTCGGCAGGATGCAGGCACGCGCGAACGAGGCGGGGGCGGTCACTCGCACCCGTCCGCCATCGTTACGCGTGGCTTCGCCGAGCGCGGATTGGACGCGATCGAGACTTTCGGCCAGCGCGCGTCCCGCCGCCATCAGCCGCTCGCCCTCTTCGGTCAGCGCCAGCGAATGGGTGGTGCGATGCAAAAGCCGTATTCCGCGAGCCTGTTCGAGGCGGGCGACCGCCTTGGACATCGCCGAGGTGGTCGTCCCCGCCCGCCGCGCGGCTTCGGCGAAGGAGCCCGCCTCGACGACGCGGACGAAGGCGAGGAGACGCGAGAGGTCGGGAGGCAAGGCTGTTGTGGACATTCAGTCCACATAGTCATGGCGACGGGGTCGCTACAAGAGGCCGTTCCGATGGGCCAAATGGGGAGCGTCAGCGCGCATGCTGCGCCGCTAGAAACCGCGAGAAGTCCCATGAACGCCATCGAAATCACGCTGCAAGCCCTCGACGCCGCCGAGCGCGCGATTCCCCCCGGCCAGCCGGTCTACATGCTCAATCTGCTGCGCTACCGCGCGTATGCGCGTTACGAGGACGGCTTCGACGCCGCGCCCTGTTCGGGCCGCGAAGCCTTCAACGAACGCTATAGACCGGCCTTCCGGCGTCTCGCAGCCGGTAAGCCGCTGGTGCGGATGTTTTCCGTGCCGGTCCTGGCGAGCCTCGTCGGCCCGCAAGGCGAACGCTGGGACGAAGCGGCGATCAATGAATACGGCGATTTCGCCGCCTTCCGCTCGATCGTCGACACCGAGACCTACCAGCGCGAAGTCGCCCCGCATCGGCACGCGGCGCTCGAGGATTTCCGGTTGTTCGCGCTCGCCAAGGCGATGTGAACGCATCGGGGCGCCGGCCTTCATTTGGCATCTCAGGACGTGGTTGGATCGCGCGCAAATGCGGTATTGGCGGACTATCCAACCGCCGCGAGGCCAGTTGGGCCGTTCGCAGGCAAAGAAGCAGAGCTTCCAAAATAGTGGGTCTCGCGATGTAGCGGACCCCCGCTACCCGCTTTCCTCGCATTTCCCTTGCTGGCGTGATATGCCTCTGCGTCGATCAGCAGGTTGAGATGGTGAGACTGAGTCCGTTTCCACCAGGTCCGGATTGCTCCAGTTGGCTCTGAAAATCTTACTTGCCGGCTTTGCCGTGTTTCCCTTGGTGCTGCTCTGGTTCGGAGGTCCAATTGTCTGGACCGCCCTGCGAACCGGGCGGCTGCTCGCTCGTGGAGCCGTCTACGATCGCGAGGTGCAGCCTAAGATGTACTTTTTTGGGTTGGTATTCTGGTTTTGCATATTTTTCGTTATGGCAGGGATTAGCTCATCCGTGCTCGTGCATGTCGACGACTGGATTCTCAATTAGACGCTATCCTGCGATTCTTCGTTCCTTCCGCCGCGCTGCCGCGCATCGCCCCGGAATGACGGCGAGGCACCGAAAAAAAACGGCGGCCCGGGGGGGGCCGCCGTTGGAGTCGAGACCACGCGAAGCTAAGCGTGGTGCTCAGGAGGCTCGGAGCTGGACGCGCTGGATCTTGCCGACGATCAGCAAGTAGGCGCACGCCGCGACCAGGGCGTTGAGGCCGACGAACACTAGTGCGCCGTTGAAGGAGCCGGTGGCCGACAGGATGTAGCCGATCACGATCGGAGTGGTGATGCTGGAGAGGTTGCCGAAGGTGTTGAACAGGCCGCCGGAGACGCCGCCGGCTTCCTTCGGCGAGGTGTCGGAGACCACAGCCCAGCCGAGCGCGCCGATGCCCTTGCCGAAGAACGCCAGCGCCATCAGGCCGACCACCAGCGCCTGGCCGTCGACATAGTTGCAGCCGATGATTGCCATCGACAGCAGCATGCCGCCGACGATCGGGATCTTGCGGGCGAGCGTCAGCGATCCCGTCTTGCGCAGGATGGCGTCGGAGATGAAACCGCCGAGCACGCCGCCGATGAAGCCGCACAGCGCCGGCAGGGTGGCGACGAAGCCGGCCTGCAGGATCGACAGGCCGCGCTCCTTGACCAGATAGACCGGGAACCAGGTCAGGAAGAAATAGGTCAGCGTGTTGATGCAGTACTGGCCGATATAGACGCCGAGCATCATGCGGTTCGACAGCAACTGTCCGATATGCGACCAGGTCGGACCACCGGAGGTAGCCTTGGCGTCCTTCGCGCCCTCCATGTCGACCAGCGCGCCGCCGTCCTTGATGTAGTCGAGCTCGGCTTGGTTGACGCTCGCGTGCTCCTTCGGTCCGTACATGGTCCTGATCCACATCAGGCCCATGAGGATGCCGAGCGCACCCATCACTGTGAAGACGTGGCGCCAACCGAACGCATGCGCGATCCAGCCCATCAGCGGCGCGAAGATCACGGTCGCGAAATACTGGCCCGAGTTGAAGAAGGCCGACGCCGTGCCGCGCTCGTTGCTCGGAAACCAGGCGGCGACGATGCGGGCATTGGCCGGGAAGCTCGGCGCTTCGGCGAGACCGACCAGGAAGCGCAACGCGAACAGCGCGGTGACCGCGGCGGCGCCGGAAAAGAAGCCGATCCAACCCTGCATCATGGTGAAGATCGACCAGATCACGATGCTGCAGGCATAGACCCAGCGCGAACCGAAGCGGTCGAGCAGCCAGCCGCCCGGCACCTGCGCGAGCACATAGGACCAGCCGAAGGCGGAGAACACATAGCCCATCGCGACGGGATCGAGATGCAGCTCCTTGGACAGCGAAGGTCCTGCGATCGACAAGGTCGCCCGGTCGGCGTAGTTCACGGTCGTGACCAGGAACAGCATGGTCACGATAAACAGCCGCACGCGTGATCGGCGCAATTCGGCCGTGGTTACGATAGCGCTCATGCGCTCCACCTCTCTTGTACGTTCCTCGATGACTGTCCTAGAGGAGAGGGAGGGCCGGGGTCCAAACCGAAGCCTGTATCAATCGATGCAAATTTTGGATCGATCCCCGGGGTCTCCATGCCGGTTGAAGCCTGGGGCTCGTCACCAGCCGCGGCTTGCGATGCATGAGCTGGTCAGGCTTGCGCGCCGAGGTTTTGCAGATTTCGTGGCGCAGTCGACCGCCGTCGCGGCGGATCTCTCCCCACATCCACCGCGCCTCACGCGCCGGATCGCCTGGATCCCGACGCACTCGCTGCCGAGAAGATACGATGCACAGCGTACCGTTCCGCCGGTTGGAAGCTGCCGGCACGGACCGATCGACGTGCGAACCATCCGTGCTTGTATCCGTCGTGACTGCGTGCACAATCGTCGGTGCGAGCGAACAGGAGCCATTGCGCGTGAAGGCCGTCTACACCGAGCTGCATCGCAGCCATGATCCGCAATTCTATCTGGTGCGTGGCGTCGTCAAGCGCACCACCGAGCAGCCCGAGCGGGCGGATCGTTTGCTTGCGGGATTGAAGGCCGGCCATCACGAGTTGGTCGCGCCGCTTCATTTCGGCCAGGAAGCTCGCGCGCGCGTGCACAGTCCGGAATACCTCAATTTCCTGGAAGAGGCGTGGGACGCCTGGGCCGCGCTCGGCGATGCCGGTGCGGAAATGATCCCGAACATTCATCCCGTTCGCAATGCCGCCACCTATCCGACGCACATCGTCGGGCGGCTGGGCTGGCACACGACCGATACCTCAGCGCCGATCGGGCCGGGGACGTGGGAAGGCGCCTGCGCCGCGACCGACGTGGCTGCGACCGCAGCGCAACTGCTGCTCGACGGCGAGGATGCGATGTACGCACTGTGCCGGCCGCCGGGCCACCATGCGTATCGGGACATGGCCTCGGGCTTCTGCTTCATGAACAACTCCGCCATCGCGGCCGCGCATCTGCGTCAGCGCCACGAGCGCGTCGCCATCCTCGACGTCGACGTCCATCACGGCAACGGCACGCAGGGCATCTTCTACGAGCGGCCCGACGTGCTGACCATCTCGATCCACGCCGACCCCACGCATTACTATCCGTTCGTCTGGGGCTATGCGCATGAGCGCGGTGCAGGCGCCGGGCTTGGCGCCAACCTCAACATTCCGCTGCCGCTCAAGAGCGGCGACGACACCTATCTCAAGGCGTTCGAGACCGCGGCCAAGACGATCCATGCGTTCGCGCCCGGTGCGCTCGTGGTGGCGCTCGGCCTCGATGCCTCCGAGCACGATCCGCTCAAGGGGCTCTCCGTGACCACGCCGGGTTTCCGTCGCATCGGCGGCGCGATCGCGCGGCTCGGCCTTCCCACGGTGTTCGTGCAGGAGGGCGGCTATCTCTCGGACATTCTCGGGCAGAACCTGACCGCGGTGCTCGGAGGCTTCGAAGCGGCGCGGTAGGCCTTCATCTCGTCCTCGCGATCTCTTCCTGGTGTGCCTGCAGAACGCCATCGCAAATCATTCGCATGGCGGCGCTTGACGTGCGGAGGCGAGCCGCGACGCGACCACGCGAGGCTCGACAGAGCAGGTGACTGGCGAAACATCCGGCTCCAATTGCTGCACCATTTAGCAAGTGCTAGGCTTTGCGAACTACCCTCGGCTGTAGTCGGCTCGGAGGGACGTGATGAAGCGGCGAATGATCGGCCTGGATACCCTGGTCGGGGGACCCGAAGAGGCATTGGCCCAGCCGACGGCCAAGCTGACCCCGTCGGAGCTCAGCTCCGCAGCCTCGGCCGGCCGGCCATCCCGCCGAAGGCTGCTGGCCTCAGCCGGCCTCGGCGCTGCGGCATTTTCTTTTTCCTCCGGCCCGTCTTTCGCGCAGCCACGTGACGGCGCAAGCCTCGGCCGGCCGGTGCGCGTCAGCAAGGATCGGCTCGATGCGCTCGCAGCGAAGCTTCACGCCGTCTTCAATGAGCAGAATATCTTGCCGCCATTCTCGGCCGACAAGCACGGGGCGCGGGTCGACGTCGAACTGCGCCGGCTGACGACCTACACGCGCATCCCCGGCACCGGTGAGCGCGTCAAGGTCAGCGGCCTGCTCGCGCTTCCCGCCGATCACAAGGGCGCACTGCCGGTCGTGTCGTGGCAGCACGGCACCATCCTGTCGTTCGACCAGGTCCCGTCCAATCTCGTCAAGCTGGCCGATCCGAACTACGAGCCGCGCGACAATGTCGATTCGATCGAGACGCTGTTCAACGTCCAGCGCCTGGTCGGCAACGGCTTTGCGTTGATCGCGGCCGACTATCTCGGCAAGGGACCGTATCGCCAGGGGCGCGGCGAGGCCTATGCGGTGAAGGACGCGACCGTGCAGTGCTGCCTGGACGTGTTGAACGCGGGTCTGCTCGCGCTCGATCACCTCGGCCTGCGAAAGACCGGGCTGTTCCTGAACGGCTGGTCGCAGGGTGCCTTGAACACGCAATGGCTGCGCCAGGAGCTGCAGCGGCGGCGCGTCGCGGTGGCGGCGAGCGCCACGCAAAGTCCGTTCAACAATCTTGCGGATTCGATGCGCTATTGGGTGTCCGCCCAACCGGGCAGCGCGTCGACCGACAGCACCTATCCGAAGCAGCCGATCTGGATCACGCCGTGCGTCATCGTCCTCCTGGGCAGCTATCGCCAGTATTACCGGCTCGGCGACCTGTTCAAGACTGCGATCAAGCCGCAGCACGTCGCGCTGGCCGAGAAATACTGGGCCGGCTATAGCATGGACGAGACGTTCGGCAAGTCGGTGCCGCAGCCCTCGGATCTGCTGGTCGACGGCTTCTTCGAGCGCTTCACCCACGAGACCAACAGCCGCTTCCTCCGCCGCCTGGCCGGCAACAGCTCGACCTATTGGGACTATGACGCCCCGATGCGGTTCTACTACGGCCTTCTCGACGAGGCGCTGCCGCCGAGCCTCGTCAAGATGCCGCTGGCGGCCGACGGGCGCTTTGCGCAAGGCATCGCGGTCGCCGGCGCCAGCCATCGCGGCACGTTCCTGGCAAGCCTCTATGGCGGCGGCGACGTCATCGGCGGCGCTTCGACCGTGCTGGACTTCTTCAAGACCAGTTCCTGAATTTCGGCGATGATCAGCTTGCCAGCGCCTGCGGCCTGTGGGTCGCGAGCTCCCGCTCGGCGGTGCGGACGATCTCCATGGTGCGCACGACGCTCGCCGGATTGACGCTGATCGAATCGATGCCGAGTTCGGCCAGATAGCGCGCGACTTCCGGATAGTTGGCCGGCGCCTCGCCGCAGATGCCGACATGGCGATGGTTGCGGTGCGCGCCCTCGACCGCCATCCGCAGCATCGCCAGCAGGCCGGGATCACGCTCGTCGAAATCGAAGGCGACGATGTCGGAGTCGCGGTCGACGCCGAGCGTGAGCTGGGTGAGATCGTTGGAGCCGATCGAGAAGCCGTCGAAATGTTTGGCGAACTCGTCGATCAGGATGACGTTGTTCGGGATCTCGCACATCATGTAGATCTCGAGCCCGTTTTCGCCTCTCACGAGGCCATGCCCGGCCATCGCCGCAATCACCCTGCGTGCCTCCTCCACGCGGCGGCAGAACGGGATCATGATCTTCAGATTGGAGAGCCCCATCGTGTCGCGCACGCGCTGCAACGCCGCGCATTCCAGCGCGAAACCGGCGGCGTAGGCGGGATGCGCATAGCGCGAGGCGCCGCGGAAGCCGAGCATCGGGTTCTCTTCCTTCGGCTCGAAATCGGAGCCGCCGATCAGGCTGGCATATTCGTTGGTCTTGAAGTCCGAGAGGCGCACGATCACCGGCCGCGGGTAGAATGCCGCGGCGATGGTGCCGACGCCTTCCGACAGCCGCTCGACGAAGAAGTCGGCGGGCTTCTTGTAGCGCGCGGTCAGGCGCTTGATCGTCGCGCGATCTTTTGCCGTGGTTACCTTTGCGGGCGTCGCCAGCGCCATCGGGTGGATGCCGATCGCCTGGTTGATGATGAACTCCATACGCGCAAGGCCCACGCCATCGTTCGGCAGCAGCGCGGTCTTGAAGGCCAGTTCGGGGTTGCCGAGATTGACCATGATCCCGGTGCGCGGCTTCTCCAGTCTGTCGATCGCCAGGCGCTCGACATCGAACGGCAGTGCGCCGTCGTAGACATGGCCGGCATCGCCCTCCGCGCAGCAGACGGTGACCGTCGTTCCGGTCTTCGCGCGCTTGCTGAAATCCTCCGTGCCGACCACGGCCGGCACGCCGAGCTCCCGAGCGACGATCGCGGCATGGCAGGTGCGGCCGCCATGATCCGTGACGATCGCCGCCGCGGTCTTCATCACCGGCTCCCAGTCCGGACTGGTCGACGCGGCGACCAGCACCTCGCCGGGGCGGAACGCGTTCAGATCCTTGGGATTGCGGATCAAGCGGATCTTGCCGGTGGCGATCTTTTCGCCCACGGCGCGGCCGGTTGCCAGCGTCCTGCCGGTCTTCTTCAGAACGTAGGTCTCGATCGCCTCGGGCCGCCGCTGCGAGGCCACCGTCTCCGGCCGCGCCTGGATGATGTAGAGCGCACCGTCGCGACCGTCCTTGGCCCATTCGATGTCCATAGGTGTCGGCCTGCCGGCCTTCTGCGAGTAGTGCGCCTCCACGACGATGGTGGCCTGCGCCAGCTCCAGCACGTCGGCGTCGCTGATGCAGAATTTCGCCCTGTCGGCCGGCGGCGTCGTCTCGGTGCGCGTCGTGGGGCCGCGGCTTCGTGCGCCGGCCTTTACGCCGGCTTTGGCATAGACCATCCGCTTGTCCTTGGCGCCGAGCCGGCGCGACAGCACGCTGCGGAAGCCGGCCGCGAAGGTCGGCTTGTGGACGTAGAACTCGTCCGGATCGACCGTGCCCTGCACGATGGTCTCGCCGAGGCCATAGACCCCGGTGATGAAGGCGACGTCGCGAAAGCCGCTCTCGGTGTCCAACGAGAACATCACGCCGCTCGCGGCGCGGTCCGAGCGTACCATCTTCATCACCGCCACCGAAAGCGCGACCTTGTCGTGGTCGAAACCGTTGTCGATGCGGTAGGAGATCGCGCGGTCCGTATAGAGCGAGGCGAAGCAGCGGCGGCACGCCTCGAACAGGTCCTTGGCGCCGCGAATGTTGAGAAAGCTCTCGTGCTGGCCTGCGAAGCTCGCATTCGGCAGGTCCTCGGCGGTGGCCGAGCTGCGCACGGCAACCGCGACGCCGCGGCCATACTCCTGCTCCAGCTGCTTGTAGGCCTCTGCGACCTCGTAGCGCAGGTCGTCACGGTCGGTCGCCGCGAAAACGATCGCGCGCGCCTTCGCCGCGCGTTTGGCGAGATCGGCGATGCGGCGCTTGTCGAGGCCTGCGAGCAGCTTGCGCAGCTCGTCGTCAGCGCCGGTCGCGCGCAAGGCATCGCGATAGGCGGCGGCCGTCAGTGCGAAGCCGTTGGGTACGCGCACGCCCTGCGACGCCAGCGCCGAATACAGCTCGCCGAGCGAGGCCGTCTTGCCGCCGACCCCGGGCACGTCCTCGATACGAAGGTCCTTGAACCAGCGGATGTAGCCGGGTGCCGTCATCGGTGATCTCCCGCATCGCAGCGCGAGCTTCAGTTTGTCGCGACGGGCGGCGGCTGCCTTGCGCAAGATCAAGCAGGGCGCTCCGCGAGCCCCTTAAATCGCGAGATGACAACGGTTCCACCATAGGCAAGGATGTTTGGTAAGACGCATCAATCGCACCCATCCGGATCACCAATGATCTCCGACGACGAGAACGAGGACGGCAATCGCGAATGGTCGCGGTTCTGGCTCACGGCGCGGCAATTCTGGCTCGGATCGACGGCATGGCGGGTCTGGCTGCTCTGCGTCGCCCTGATCGTCCTCGTGGTGCTTCAGCTCTACGTGCAGTTTCGGTTCAATTACTGGAACAGGGATTTCTTCGACGCATTGGAAGGCCGCGATCCGACGCGGCTGCGGCAGCAGGCCACTCTGCTCATTCCGCTCTGCCTGGCGAGCGTCGTGCTGGCGATCGTCTCGGTGTGGGGCCGCATGGTGATGCAGCGCAACTGGCGGCAATGGTTGAGCACCAAGGTGATCAACTATTGGGTCGAGAACGATCGCTATGCGCGGCTCGCGACGGTGCAGGGCGATCTGAAGATTCCGGAGTATCGCATTGCCGAGGACATCCGCATCGCCACCGATGCACCGATCGACTTCGTGGTCAGTGTGATCTCCTCGCTGCTGACGGCGGTCGTGTTCGTCCAGGTGCTGTGGCAGGTTGGCGGATCCATCGGTTTTGCCGTAGCCGGGCACCAGTTGTGGATTCCAGGCTATCTGGTGGTCAGCGTCGTCATCTATTCCGGGCTGGTGACCGGGGCGATGCTGTGGGTCGGTTCGCCGCTCACGCGCGTCATCCAGACCAAGAACCAGGCCGAATCGGAGCTGATTACCGCAGCACATCACTTGCGCGACATCGGCGAAGGCATCGCGCCCAAGCAGGAAGAGCGCAGCGTCATTGCTGGGCTGTGGATGGCGCTCGACCGCACGATCCGGCAATGGAAGCGGCTGTGCTGGCAGCTGATGCGCAATACCCTGGTGTCTCATCTCAATTCGCTGCTCGCGCCGATCATCGGTCTCGTGCTGTGTGCGCCGAAGTTCCTCGATGATCAGATGACGCTGGGCGAACTCACCCAGGCTGCCGCCGCGTTTACGCTGGTGCAGGGGTCGTTCAATTGGATGGTGGACAATTTCAACCGCCTCGCCGAGTGGATGTCGTCGCTGGAGCGCGTCGGCGGGTTGCTGCTCTCGCTGGATCGGCTCAACGGTGATACGGCGAGCGATGTCACGCCGTCTCGAGCCGCACATCAGCCAGCAGACGGCTGACGTCGGCGGGATCGGACAGCGCGGTGCCGGTGCGCAGCAGCGCCGCCGCACCTGCGGCGACTGCAAAGCGAAACGCTTCGTCCAGCAGCTCGCCCGCGGCGAGCTTCGCGACCAGCGCGCCGAGAAAACTGTCGCCGGCGCCGACTGCGTTGACCGGCACCATCGTCAGCGGCTGAGCGCGCAGCACGCGGTGGCGGGTGACCAGCAGGGCGCCGAGATGACCCATGGTCAGCGCGACGGCGCCGGCCTTGCCGCTCGCGACCAGCGCGTGGGCGGCTTTCTCCCAGGCCGTTGCATCGGGCAGCGCGCCGCCGACCAGCTCTTGCATCTCGTGCAGCGACGGCTTGATCAGGTCGACCCCGCCGGCAACCGCCGCAGCCAAAGCTGGTCCCGAGGTGTCGAGCACGAATTGCGCGCCGTGTGATCGTGCAAGCGTCGCAACGCGCGCGTAGAAGTCGGCCGGCACGCCACGCGGCAGGCTGCCGCTGCCGACGACGAACCGGGGGAACGGATCCTGGGCCGCGAGCAGGGTAAGGCCGGCCTGCCACTCGGCCTCGGTCAGCGTCGGACCCGGCAGGATGAAGCGATAGGGCTGGCCGCTGACGCGCTCCTGGACGAAGAAATCCTCGCGCGTGTCCTCGGCCGTTGCCCAGGTGTGGCTGGCGACGCCTTCCTTCTCGACGAGTTGCTTCAGCAGCAGGCCGGTCGGGCCGCCGACCGGATAGAGCGCAGTGACGTCGCCGCCGAGTCGGGCGATGACGCGGGCGACGTTGATGCCGCCGCCTCCGGGATCTCGCTGTTGCGTCGTGCCGCGCAGCTTGGCCACCGGCACGATTTTCTCGACGGTCGTCGAGACGTCGACGGCCGGGTTCGGCGTGATCGTGACGATGTCGCTCATTCGATCTCAGTGCGTCGGGGAGCCGCCGCTCGCGGTGATGCCGGCCTCGAAGAACGATTTGAGGCCGAGAAAGCTGATGTCGGGCTTGGTGACGAGATGAACCGGGATCGGACGCAGATAGCTGTCATAGCGCCCCTTGCTCTCGAACTGCCGGCGGAAATCGGATCTGGCAAAGTAGTCCGGAAACCGCGGCGGAATGCCGCCGGCGATGTAGACGCCGCCGCGGGCGCAGAAGGTGAGTGCGAGGTTGCCGGCGACAGCGCCGAGCCAGGCGCAGAACATGTCGAGCGTCGCGCGGCTGGTGGCGCAGCTGCCGTCGAGCGCGGCGTGGGTAATCGCTGCGGCATCGCGCGGCGGCACGTCGACGCCATCCACCGCCGCGACGGCTCGATAGACATTCTCGAGGCCCATGCCGGACAATGCGCGCTCGATCGAGACATGGCCGAAGCGCTCGCGCATCTTCGCCAGCACGGTGGCCTCGCGCGCCGTCGTCGCCGGCAGCGTGGCATGACCGGCCTCGGTCACGGCAACCATGGGGTGGCCGTCGCCCGGCAGATAGCAGGCGGCGCCGAAGCCAGTGCCCGGGCCGATCACCAGCATCGGCGCGCCGTCGACCGCGGCGCTTCCGCCAAGCGAAAACAGGTCGTCGGGATGTAGCGCTGGCAGCGACCAGCCGACCGCCTCGAAATCGTTCAGGAGCTTGGCCGAGCGCAGCTTGAACCGCTCCGCCAGTTCGGCGCCGTCGATCACCCAGGTCGAGTTGGTCAGCATGCCGCGATTGCGTTCGATCGGGCCGGCGACGTCGAGCACGGCCGCGTTGGGCGCTCCGCCGGTTGCTTGGCGCGAGAGGAAGTCGGTGATCGCGTCAGCGATGGTCGGAAAATCCGCGACCTTGAGATGAGCAACCTCGCCGATGGTGCCGCCGTCAAGCAGCGCGAAGCGCGCATTGGTGCCGCCGATGTCGCCCAGAAGAACGCGTTCGCTCATCCTCACTCTTCCGCCCGGTTGTGCCGCCCGGCGGGATCGTCGGATGCCCGGTGAGCCGCAATCATGTTCGAATACCACCGCGCCGACGCCTTGGGAATGCGGCGCTGGGTGGCGCGATCGACATAGACAATGCCGAAGCGCTGCGAATAGCCTGCCCCCCATTCAAAATTATCCAGCAGCGACCAGACGAAATAGCCGCGCACGTCGGCGCCCGCCGCGATCGCCTGTTCCATCGCGGTCGTATACGCCTTGAGATAGCCGATCCTGCCGTCGTCCTGGATGCAGCCGGATGCATCGATGGTGTCATTGGCCGCCGTTCCGTTCTCCAGGACGTAGATCGGAAGCCGGAACCGGCTGTGGATGTCCAGGAGCGTATCGCGGAACGCCTCGGGCACGACAGGCCAGCCGATTGCGCTGCGCGGCACTTCCGCGGGAGGCGGTCCGAAGCTGGCGCCCATCAGGTTGCTGCCCGCCTTGACGTAATGCGGCGAATAGTGATTGAGGCCGAACCAGTCGACGGGGCGAGCGATCTGCGCCATGTCGCCGGCTGCGATATAGGGTGCGACGGCCTCCTGAAGCTCCGGCGGGTAGCAGGCAAAAGCCTGCGGAAACGGGAAGGCATCGTTCCAATAGGCGGCGAGCCGCAAGGCGGCCGCGGCGTCCTCCGCACTGTCGCTCGCAGGGTAGCAGGGCTGCCGATTGTGGATGGCGCCGATCGAGGCGCCGGCCACGTCCCTGCGCAGCACGTCGACGGCGCGGCCATGGCCGAGATTGACGTGATGAATGGCCTTGTGCAGGGCCGCGCCGTCGGCGATCCCCGGCGCGTGCCAGCCGAGGCCGTAGCCGAACAGGGTGAACACGCACGGCTCGTTGAAGGTCGCGAAGCGCTTGACCCGGTCGCCATAGCGCCGCGCGACCAGCGCGGCATAGTCGGCGAACCAGCCGGCGATGTCGCGGTTCTGCCAGCCGCCGAGCGCCTCCAGCGCCTGCGGCAGGTCCCAGTGGTAGAGACAGAGCCACGGCTCTATCTCAGCGGCAAGCAGGGCGTCGATCAGGCGGTCGTAGAAGGCGAGACCGGCTTCGTTGGCCGCGCCGCGGCCCTGCGGTAGCAGCCGCGGCCAGGCGACCGAGAACCGATAGGCATTGAGGCCGAGATCGCGCATCAGCGCTACGTCCGCAGCGTAGCGATGATAGTGATCGCAGGCGGTCTCGGCGGTGTCGTTGTGGCTCACCCGGCCGGGGGCGCGCAGATAGACATCCCAGATGCTGTCGGCGCGGCCGTCGAGGTGCGCTGCGCCCTCGATCTGGAAGGCCGAGGTCGAGGCGCCCCAGAGAAAGCTCGGACGGATGGTCATGATCGAGATGGGCCCTTGCGTTGTTGCGATCAGCCGCATGATGGCGGTCGCCGGCGCTCCGCCGTTGACCGGGATCAAGCGGGCGATACCCCGGCCGGTGCGGTGTGCGAAGGTGCCTGCGTCGGGCAATGGCAATCATGCAGGCAACGGGCTTGCATCGGAGCCGAAAGCTGTGGAACGTGCGGCCGCCGAAAACTGGAGTCCCGGCGCGAATGAGCGTTTTTCTGCTGCGGCGCTTCCTGACCCTGCTGGCGACCCTCGTCGGCGCGTCGCTGATCATATTCCTGGTGCTCGACGCGCTCCCGGGTAACGCCGCCCAGATGCTGATGGGCGCGGATGCCTCGCCCGATGCGGTGAGGGCGCTGACCGTCAAGCTCGGGCTGGATCAGCCGCTGGCCTGGCGCTACCTGCACTGGATCGGCGGCCTGCTGACCGGCGATCTCGGCAACAGCTACGCCTATGGAACGCCGGTGGCCGAACTGATCCGCGAGCGGCTGGCGATGACCATTCCGCTCGCGATCCTGGCCATGGGACTCACGACCGTGCTGGCGCTCGCGGCCGGCATCTACACGGCCGCCAATCACAACCGCCTCGGCGACGTCGGCGTGATGTCGCTGACCCAGATCGGCATCGCCTTGCCGAACTTCTGGTTCGCGATCCTCCTCATCCTGTTGTTTGCAGTGAAGCTGCAATGGCTGTCGGCCGGCGGCTTCCCCGGCTGGGAGGACGGCATCTGGCCGGGCCTGCGCGCGCTGCTGTTGCCGGCTGTGGCGCTGGCCGTGGTGCAGGCCGCGATCCTGGCGCGGGTGACGCGCTCGGCCGTGCTCGACGTGCTGCGCGAGGATTTCGTGCGCACCGCGCGCGCCAAGGGCCTGACCAAGCGCGAGGTGCTGTGGCAGCACGTGCTGCGCAACGCGATGATCCCGGTGCTCACCGTGATGGGGCTGCAATTCGCCAATCTGCTCGCCGGCACCATCGTGATCGAGAACGTGTTCTATCTGCCCGGCCTGGGGCGCCTCATCTTCCAGTCGATCGCCAACCGCGACCTGATCGTCGTGCGCAACTGCGTGATGCTGCTGGCGGCGATGGTCATCATCGTCAACTTCGTGGTCGATGTGCTGTATGCGGTGATCGATCCGCGCATCAAGGTGCACGAGTTGTGAGTTCTGCCGTGGTCGTTCAAACGGGCGCTGCGCCTGCGTCCAATGCGTTCTGGCGCCGCGCGCTGCGCCATCGCAGCTTCACGGTCGGCGCGCTGCTCTGTCTGCTGGTGCTTGGCGCCGCACTGCTGTCGCTGGTATGGACGCCATGGTCGGCCTATGAGATCGACGTCGCATCCAAATTGCGGCCGCCATCAGCAGCGCATTGGCTGGGCACCGACGTGCTCGGCCGCGACATCGTCTCGTTGTTGCTGGTGGGTGCGCGGGCGACCATTCTGGTCGGCATCATCGCCGTCGGCATCGGTCTCACCTGCGGCGTCTGCCTTGGCCTGATCGCGGCCGCCCGGCGCGGCTGGACCGAGGAGTTGATCATGCGCTTCAGCGACTTCACCTTCGCCTTTCCCGCGGTGCTGTCGGCGATCATGCTGGCGGCGGTGATCGGGCCGGGCATGGCGACGTCGATCGCCGCGATCGGCATCTTCCAGATCCCGGTGTTCGTGCGCGTCACCCGCGGCCAGGCCGGCGCGATCTGGGCGCGCGAGTTCATCCTGGCGGCGCGCGCCGCCGGCAAGGGCCGCTTCCGCATCACCATCGAGCACGTGCTGCCGAACATCCTGTCGATCCTGATCGTGCAGGCGACGATCCAGTTCGCCCTGGCGATCCTGGCTGAGGCGGCGCTCTCCTATCTCGGCTTGGGCACCCAGCCGCCGCAGCCGTCCTGGGGACGGATGCTGAACGATGCGCAGACATTGCTGTTCCAGTCGCCGAGCCTCGCCGTGTATCCGGGCGCCGCCATCGCGCTCGCGGTGCTCGGCCTCAACCTGCTCGGCGACGGCTTGCGCGATCTGCTCGACCCACGGCTGGCGAGGCAGCGATGATGGCGAGCGATCAGCCTCTGCTCGATGTGTCGGGTCTCGGCATTCGGCTCAATACCAGCCGCGGCTCGGCGCAAGCTGTGCGCGAGGTCTCCTTCGCGCTCCGGCGCGGCGAGACGCTCGGCATCGTCGGCGAGTCCGGCTGCGGCAAGTCGATCACCGCGCTCGCTCTGCTTGGGCTTCTGCCCGACAGCGCCGTCGTTAGCGGCAGCATCAAGCTTGATGGCCGAGAGCTGGTCGGTCTCGGTGATGCCGATTATTGCACGCTGCGCGGCAACCGCATCAGCATGATCTTTCAGGAGCCGATGACCGCGCTCAACCCGATGCACACGATCGGCCATCAGGTGGCCGAGCCGCTGCTGCGGCATACCGGCTGCACGACGACCGAGGCGAAGCGCCAGGCGATCGCGCTGCTCGACCGCGTCGGTCTGCCGGACCCCGCCCGACGCTACGACGCCTATCCGCACCAGTTCTCCGGCGGCCAGCGCCAGCGCATCACGATCGCGATGGCGCTTGCCTGCAAGCCCGACGTGCTGATTGCCGACGAGCCGACCACCGCGCTCGACGTCACCATCCAGCGCCAGATCCTCGATCTCATCGCCGATCTGGTCGCCGAGCGCGGCATGGCAATGATCCTGATCTCGCATGATCTCGGCGTGATCGCCGAGAACGTGCAGCGCATGATCGTGATGTATGGCGGCACGGTGGTCGAGAGCGGCACCACGGACGCGGTGTTCTCGCGCATGGGTCATCCCTACACGCAGGGCCTGTTCAGGGCGCGGCCGCGGCTCGGGGCCCGCAAGGGCACGCGCCTCTCGACCATTGCCGGCACGGTGCCGGAGCTGGCCGATCTGCCGGCCGGTTGTCCGTTCGCAGATCGCTGTGGGCTGGTGATCGACGCCTGCCGCACCGCGCTGCCGTCTCTGGGCGAGATCGGCGCCGGGCACGGCGTCCGCTGCATCCGCGCCGATGCCGCGCTCGCGCGTGACCCGGTGGGAGTGGTCGCTTGAGCACCGCCGCGCAGATGTCGGCCGAGACGCCGCTGCTCGAGGTCACGGATCTCGTGCAGCGCTATGCGCTGCCGCGCGAGAGTCTGCTGCGGCCGCCCGGCGAGGTGCTCGCGTTGAACGGCGTGTCGCTGTCTTTGATGGCGGGCAGGAGTCTCGGCATCGTCGGTGAGTCCGGCTCCGGCAAATCGACCTTGGCGCGGCTGATCATGGCGCTGGAGAAGCCGTCATCGGGATCGGTGCTGATGGCCGGACGCGACCTCCACCGCCTTTCGGCGGATGAGTTGCGGCGCGCCCGCCGCGAATTCCAGATGGTGTTCCAAGACCCGTACGGATCGCTCGATCCGCGCCAGACCATTGCGCGCATCGTCGCCGAGCCGCTGACCGCTCTGGAGTCTCCTGATCGCGAAGTCCTGCGCACGCGCGTGGCCACGGTGCTGCGGCAGGTCGGATTGCGCGATGCCGACATGGACAAATATCCGCACGAGTTTTCCGGCGGCCAGCGCCAGCGCATCGCGATCGCGCGGGCGTTGATCACCCAGCCCAGGCTGATCGTCGCCGACGAGCCAGTCAGCGCGCTGGACGTGTCGGTGCAGGCGCAGGTGCTCAACCTGATGCAGGACCTGCAGGAGCAGTACGGCCTCAGCTACGTGCTGATCAGCCATGACCTCGCGGTCGTCGACTATCTCTGCGACGAGGTCGCGGTGATGTATCTCGGCCGCATCGTCGAGCGCGGGCGGCCGGAGGACCTGTTCGGCCAATGCGCGCATCCTTATACGCGCGCGTTGCTCGACGCCGTGCCTCGCGCGCAGGCTGGCGCTGTCAGGCGCCGGCGTACGGACGTTGCGATCGCCTCGCAGTCATCGGGAGCCGCCGGGTGTGCCTATGCGCCGCGCTGTCCGCTCGCCGATGCGCAGTGCCGCACGACGGCCCCCGCATTGCGAACGCTCACGGGAGCGCATTCGGCCGCCTGCCATAAAGCGGAAAGCGTGATGACGCTGCCGGCGCTCGTCGCAACGGAACAGCAGCCACTTGTCTCGAAGCCGCTTTGACGCGTAATTTGGTTTCCTCAGGGAGAAACAAACAATGTTGAAAAGACTATCGATCATCGTCTTGGCCGCGCTCGTTGCGGCCGCAGCGCCGGCTCTCGCGCAGAACAAGAAGGACAGCGTCGTCGTCGGCATGACCTTGGAGCCGCCGGGGCTCGATCCGACCAGCGCGGCCGCGGCGGCCATCGCCGAGGTGACGCTCTACAACGTCTATGAGACGCTGACCAAGATCAACGAGGACGGCTCGGTTTCGCCGCTGCTGGCCTCGAGCTGGCAGGCCTCGTCCGATCTGAAGAGCTACACCTTCAAGCTCGCCAAGGGTGTGAAATTCCAGAACGGCGAGGCGTTCGACTCCGCCGCGGTGAAGTTCTCGTTCGAGCGCGCCGGCGCCGCCAACAGCACCAACAAGGACAAGGCGCTGTTCCAGGCGATGGAGTCCGTGACGGCTCCCGACGCCGAGACCATCGTCGTCAAGCTGAAATATTCTGAGCCCAACCTGCCGTTCCTGCTCGGACAGGCCACCGCATCGATCGTCGAGCCGAAGAGCGCACCGACCAACGCGACGCAGCCGGTCGGCACCGGGCCTTACACGCTGGGCGCCTGGGCCAAGGGCTCATCGCTGACCTTGAACAAATGGCCCGAGTATCGCAACGCCGCTGCCGTGAAGCTGTCCAAGGTGACGATACGCTTCATCTCCGATCCGGCGGCGCAGGTCGCGGCGCTGCTGTCCGGCGACGTGGACGCCTTCCCGCGCGGCACAACGGCGCGCACCTTGCCCCAGTTCAAGTCCGACCCGCGCTTCACCGTGCTGATCGGAGGCTCCAAGGCGAAGACCATCGTCACCATCAACAACAAGAAGAAGCCGCTCGACGACGTTCGCGTCCGCCGCGCGATCCTCGCCGCGATCGATCGCAAGGCGATGATCGAAGGCGCGGTCGACGGCTTGGGGACGCCGATCGGCAGCTTCTACGTGCCGGGCTCGCTCGGCTATGTCGACACCACCGACATCAATCCCTACGACCCGGAGAAGGCGAAGAAGCTGCTCGCCGAAGCCGGCGTGACCACGCCGCTGCAACTGTCGTTGCGGCTGCCGCCGCCGGCCTATGCGCGGCAGGGCGGCGAGGTGCTTGCGGCTCAGTTGGCCAAGGTCGGCATCGTCGCCAAGATCGAGAACCTCGAATGGGCGGCGTGGCTGTCACAGGTGTTCAACGGGCCGCATGATTTCGACCTGACGATCGTCTCGCATGTCGAGCCGTTCGATCTCGTGAAGTTCACCGAGAAGAACTACTATTTCGGCTATCAGTCCGAGGCCTTCGACAAGCTCTATCAGAAGATCGTCGATACGCCTGATGAGACCGGGCGTGCCAAGCTGCTCGGCGACGCCCAGCGCATGCTGGCGACCGATGCCGCTGCGGGCTTCCTGTTCCAGCCGCAGTGGATCACGATCATCAACAAGAAGCTCAAGGGCGTCTGGAAGGACGTGCCGCAGTTCGAGAATGATTTCTCGAGCTGGTCGTGGGAATGATTGTCGCCGCTCTTCGTATAACACCGCAGTGAAGCTGCACGATACAGCGCCCTCTCCCCTTGTGGGAGAGGGCATCGCCGGCCTATCCGCGTGCGCGGTAGGGTGAGGGGTATTGCTAGCGGTATTGCTGCGAATACGGCTCTCGCGGCGGGAGACCCCTCACCCAACCGCGTTTGCCGCTCTGTCCTACTTGTCTCTCCCACAAGGGGAGAGGGCGTATAAGCAGCCGCCGTGCTTTCGCAAATGATTGTCTGGTGGCTTCGATGAGCCACACGATCCTTGTCCAAATCAGTTCGGCCAATCGATCGGCGTGAAGCGCAACTGCCGCCGCCGCATCTCGGCCTGGAGCTCCTGCGCATACTGCTTGGCCCGATCACCGATCAGGCGGTAGGGGCCCCCGATCCGGCTGTCGGCGGCCACCTGCTTTCGGACACTTTCGTAGTACGCCATCAAGCTTTCATCGGTCGAATTTACAAATCGCATCCACGCGCCCTCGCAACAAATCCCCCTCGCTGCCAAGTTTGCACGGCTTTTCCGCCGCGGCAGCGACATAAGTTAACACTCGATGGCCGTGAATGGTTCCATTCTTGTTCCGGCGTCTCCGCCAGTTGACAAGAGGATCAGGAACCGTTCCGCCTCCCGACATTTGGTTCCGTTAGTTGAACGAGAGCGACAATGCACACCGAAGTACTTATCATCGGCGGCGGTCCCGCAGGCCTGATGGCCGCGATCTACCTCGCACGGTTCCGGCGCCGGGTCGTGATCGTCGACAGCGGCGCGTCGCGGGCGGCGCTGATTCCCCGGAGCCATAACCTGCCGGGTTTTCCGAACGGCATGCCTGGAAGCGAGCTGCTCGTACGGATGCAGCGGCAGGTCGAAGAACTTCACGTTCCGATCATCCGGAGCACGGTGAGCGCTCTCGACACGCGCGATGCAGATCTCGTTGCGACTCATGAGCGCGGAACGGTCACCGCAAAGCGCGTCATCCTCGCAACGGGGATTGTCGACAAGCAGCCGCCGTTGGCCGATTGGCGAGCGGCGGTCGGTGACGGCGAGCTGCGCTATTGTCCCGTCTGCGACGGCTTCGAAACCATCGGCCACAAGATTGCGATCGTGGGCGAGCTCGCCGATGCCGCCGGCAAGGCGCTGTTCATGCGCGTCTACAGTTCGGACGTCACCTTGATCCCGATCGATGATGCGCAGGATGCGGCCAAGCGGCAGGAGCTTGCCGCCGCCGGCGTTCGGGTGACGCCGCAGCTTCATGCGTTGCAGCGCCGGGACGGTGCGCTCGAAGCGTCGTTCGTCGATGGCAGCCGCGCGCGGTTCGAGATCGTGTATCCTGCGATGGGGGCCGATGTCCGCTCCGACCTCGCCATCCGGCTCGGCGCGCGGCATACGACTGAGGGCTTTCTCGAGGTCGATGCCAAGCAGCGCTGCGGCGTCGCAGGACTCTATGGCATCGGCGACGTCGTCACCGACCTGCATCAGATCGCGGTGGCGTTCGGCCATGCCGCGGTCGCCGCCTGTCACGCGCATCATTCATTGCCGATGCGCCATGCGGAACCATAGCGGCAAGGCGGCGTGGAATTGATCACAACCTGAAATCGCGATATCCCATGTGAGTGCCGTTTGCGTTGATGTGTCGGACCATGATCTTATGGACAGAAGATCGGCATGCATGACTGCGGCATTGAGTTGTCGCGAGGAGGCCGAACGCGATCCGGCCCGCCGCGATCAGTGGTTGCAGCAGGCGTCGAAATGGATGGCGCTGGCGGGCGAGCAGGCGGGGCATGCCATGATCGTCTGCGAGCATGGTGCCGCGGCTCGTCACGACGCTAGCCGTTGACCATAGCTATTGCAGCGTCGGGTCGAGCCGGTCGCGCAGCCAGTCGCCGATGACGGACACGGCGAGCGTCGTCACAACGATCGTGACCGCTGGCGCCAGCATGATCCACGGCGCGCGCGTCAGATACTCGCGACCATAGCCGACCATGTTGCCGAGGCTCGTCATCGGCGGCTGCACGCCGAGCCCGAGAAAGGACAGGCCGGACTCCAGCAGGATGACTTCCGGAAACACCAGCGTCATCGACACGATCAGAGTCGAGGCGATGTTCGGCAGGATGTGCCTGAGATAGACCCGCTGCGGCGTCGCGCCGAGCTGGCGCACGGCGGCGGCGTAGCCTTGCGCATTGGCGGAGATGGCGAGCCCGCGCGCGATGCGTGCGTAGCGTTCCCAGCCGAACAGGCCCATCAATCCAATCAGCAACGGCAGCGAATTGCCGAAGAAGGCGAGCACGGCGAGCGCCAGGATCAGGAACGGCATGCTGGCCTGGAAGTCCGCCAGCATCAGGACCGCCTGCTCGACGAGGCCGCGGAAATGCGCGGCGAGAAAGCCGAGCGTGGTGCCGGCGATGGCGGAGATCGCGGTGGCGCCGAATGCAATCAGCAGCGAGATCCGGATCGAGACGATCAGCCGTGACAGCACGTCACGGCCGAGCTCGTCGGTGCCGAGCCAATGCGCCGGGTTGCCGGGCAAGGACAGGCGATTGCGCAGATCGAACTTGGTGAAGCCGTATGGCGCGAGCTGATCGGCGAAGATCGCCAGCAACAGCATCGCGACGATCCAGCCGACGGCGATGGTCACGGAGACGGGAATATTCGGCCAGCGCGGCCGCCGCGCGGCGGGCGATTTCAATGCAAGGTCGGTCATGCCTCTGCTCCCTTGCTGCGCAGCCGCGGATCGAGCAGGCCGTAAAGGAAATCGACGATCAGGTTCGACGTGACCATCGTCATCGCCACCAGCAGCAGGATGCATTGCACGACCGCGAGGTCGCGGTTGGCGACGGCGACGACCAGCAGACGGCCGACGCCGGGCCAGGAGAACACGCTCTCGACCACGACAGCGCCTGCGATCAGGCTGCCGACCATGAAGCCGAGAATGGTGACGGTGGGGATCGCCGCGTTGGGCAGCGCGTGATTCGTGATCACCCGGCGCCACGGCACGCCCTTGGCCGACGCCGTTCTGATGTAGGGCTGACCGAGGATTTCCAGCATGGCGCTACGCGTGAACCGCGCCAGCACCGCGGCGCCGCCGAAGCCGAGCGTCACGATCGGCAGGATGGCATGACGCCACGAGTCCTGTCCGCCCGAGGGCAGCCAGCCGAGCTGCACCGCGAAGATCAGCACGAGGATCAGCGCCAGCACGAAGCTCGGCACCGTGAAGCCCGCGACCGCTGTGATCATCACGGCGCGG
The DNA here is from genome assembly GCF_032489875.1 of Bradyrhizobium sp. SZCCHNR1015. Taxonomy (NCBI): domain Bacteria; kingdom Pseudomonadati; phylum Pseudomonadota; class Alphaproteobacteria; order Hyphomicrobiales; family Nitrobacteraceae; genus Bradyrhizobium; species Bradyrhizobium sp. SZCCHNR1015. The sequence continues at coordinate 88,041 of NZ_JAUEYW010000006.1, read as the reverse complement.
TCGATCGCCGATCCCCGATGCAGCGCGGCGTAGACGCCAGCGGGAATGCCAAGCAGCACTTTCAACAGGAACGCCGGGGCGGTCAGCGCCAGGGTCGCGGGGATGCGCTCGATGACGAGCTGGATCGCGGGCCGGCCATCACGCATCGAGCGGCCGAGCTCACCCTGGCCGATCGCCCTGAAGTAGTCGAGATATTGCATCCAGATCGGATGATCGAGGCCCCAGGCCTTGCGGAACGCTTCGATGACCTCGGGCGGCGCTTCGGGCCCCATGATCATCAGCGCGGGATCGCCCGACAGCCGGAGCACGATGAAGGCAAAGGTAACGACGAGCGCGATCGTCAGCAGCGCACGCGCCAGGCGGATGGCGAAATAGCGCAGCATCACGCGGCGTCCTGGGTCTGCGATTGCTGCCCCGAGACGAGATGACAGGCCACCTGGCGCTGCTGATCCAGCGCGGTGAGCACGGGCACCTCGTGGGCGCAGCGGGCGGTCGCGTGGCTGCAGCGCGGATGGAAGGCGCAGCCGGCGGGACGCGCCGCCGGATTGGGCGGGTCGCCCGTCAGCACGATGCGGTTGGTGCTGCGGCGTCCCGGAGCAGGGGAGGCTGATACCAGCGCCTGCGTGTAGGGGTGCTGAGGCCGCGCGAACAGATCGTCGGCGTCGCCATACTCGACGATGCGGCCGAGATACATCACCGCCACCTTGCTGCTGATCTGCCTGATGACGCGCAGGTCATGGCTGATGAACAGCATCGTCAATCCGAGCTGGGCCTGCAGGTCGACCAGCAGGTTCACGACCTGCGCCTGGATCGAAACGTCGAGCGCGCTGACCGGCTCGTCGCAGACGAGGAAGTCTGGCTTGGTCGCCAGCGCGCGGGCGAGCACGATGCGCTGACGCTGACCGCCGGACAGGGCGCCGGGATAGCGGGCGCCGTGGCTGTCGTTGAGATCGACCGCCTGGAGCAACTCACGCACGCGCGCGTCGCGCTCGGCTTTGGTGCCGATGTCGTGGATATCGAGCGGCTCGCGGATCTGCAAGGCCACGGGAAGTCGTCGATCGAGCGCGCCGAGCGGATCCTGGAAGATCATCTGCATGCGCGCGCGCTGGGCGCGCCACGCCGCCGAGCCGGGGGCAGCGATCGGCGCGCCGTCGAAGCGCACGCTGCCGCGGTCAGGCGGCTCGAGCCCGAGCACCATGCGGCCGGTGGTGGACTTGCCGGAGCCGGATTCGCCGACAATGCCGAGTGTCTCGCCCTTCTGGATGGAGAAGCTCAGGCCATCGACGGCGTGGACGGATGCGGGACGCCCGAACAGGCCGGACCGCATCCGATAGGTGCGCGAGATCCCGGAGACCTCGACCAGCGGCGCTGTCATTCGGCGGCGAGCTCCACCGGCAGGCGCTGCGGCCGCAGGCAGGCCACCGCGCGGTCTGGCTCCACCGGCGCCAGCGGCGGCACGCCGGCGTGGCAGCCGTCGCCGGCAAACGTGCAGCGCGGCGCGAAGGCGCAGCCGCTCGGCAGCGCGCGCGGATCAGGCACCGTGCCGGGGATCGCCTGTAGCCGCCGCCTGATGCCATCGAGCGGCGGCAGCGCGCCGATCAGGCCCTGCGCATAGGGATGCCAGGGATCGTCGAACAGCCGCGTGGCGGGTGCGCGCTCGACGATGCGGCCGGCATACATCACGCAGACGCGGTCGCAATTCTCGGCGACGACGCCGAGGTCGTGGCTGATCAGGACCATCGCCATGTTGAACTCGCGCCGGATGGCCGACAGCAGATCGAGGATCTGCGCCTGGATGGTGGCGTCGAGCGCAGTGGTCGGCTCGTCGGCGATCAGGAGGTCGGGCTGGCCGGCGAGCGCCATCGCGATCATGATGCGCTGGACCTGGCCGCCGGAGAATTCGTGCGGATAGGCCGACAGCCGCCTGACAGCATCGGGGATGCCGACGAGATCGAGCAGCCTCAGCGCCTCGATGCGCGCGGCCTCGCCGCGCAGGCCGCGATGCAGCGCCAGGCTTTCACACAGCTGGCGCCGGATCGTGAGCACCGGATTGAGCGCGCTGGCGGGATCCTGGAAGATCATCGCGATGCGGCGGCCGCGCACCTGGTCGAGCACCTTGCCGTCGGCGCCGAGCAGCTCGCGGCCTTCGAGCCTGGCCGAGCCTGATACTTGCGCTTTGCCGGGCAGGAGACCCAGCGCCGCGAGCCAAGTCACCGACTTGCCGGATCCGGACTCGCCGACGAGGCCGATGGCCTCGCCCTTGCCGATGTCGAGATCGATGCCGTGCAGCACAGGCGTGCCGTCGAAGGCGACCTTCAGGCCGGAGATGCTGACCAGCGGCGCCACGGCGTCACGCTCCGTAGTTGCCGGTGCGGAAGTCCATCGCGAAGGCCGGCGAGGCCTTCCATTTGATCGACTTCGGCTTGGCGGTGAAGGTCGCGTTCTGGTGCAGCACCGTATAGGCGGGGTCCTCGCGCTCGGCGATCTCCAGCATGCGGCGGAACGCCTTCTTGCGCGCCTCGCGATCGGTCGAGGTTTCCAGGAACTCCGACAGCCGGTTGAGCTCGTCGTTGCTCCATTCGCCGACCTGCTGCTGCTGGCCGTTGGGGCCGTGCTGGGCGACCAGCGACGACACCGGATCGTTGAAGGCGGCCGAGTTCGACCAGTCGCGCACCGCGCGGGTCGGGCCGCGCTCCAGGATCTGCGACCAGTTCTCCTTGGTCTCGATCTGAACGTTGAGGCCGACCGCCTGCCACATCTCGACCAGCACCTGCGCGGTCGCGACCTGGTTGGTGTAGTAGTTGTTGAGCAGGCGATAGGGGATCGGGTCACCCTTGTAGCCGGCCTGCTTGAGCAGGTCCTGCGCCAGCTTCGGATCGAACGCCGGCACGCTCCAGTCGGCGATGAACATGTCGCCGTAGAACTCCCATTGCAGGCCCTTCGGCACCTGCGTGCGGCCGGCCCACAGGCTGTCGACGATGGCCTGGCGATCGATCGCATGGGTGAAGGCGCGGCGCACCAGGGGATTGGCGAGCTGCGGATGGTTCTTGTCGAACACGGTGAGACGGTGATTGAGGATGGTGCCGCCCTGGACCTCGAACGCCGCGTTCTTCTCGATGCCGGCGATCTGGTCCGGCGGGATGTCGCAGGCGAACTGGTATTCGCCGGACAGCAGGCCGTTGATGCGGCTCGCGACCTCCGGCACTTCCAGGAACCGGATGCGCTTCAGCGGCGGTCGGCCGCCCCAATATTCGTCATGAGCCTCGAGCGTCAGCGACACGTCGGGCTTGAATTCGACGATCTTGTAGGGACCGGTCGTGATCGGCTTGCGCGCCCAGTCGAGATAGCTCGCAGCCTCCTCCCAGCCGCGCCGGCTCATGATGTCGGAGCCGTAGCGCATCAGGCGGCCCTCGATGGTCACATCGGGCGTCGCGTTGACGAAGCGCACGGTGTATTTGTCGACGGCGTCGACGCGGACGAGGTCCGGCCACATCCGGCGCGCCACGCCGATCACGTCCGGCGGCAGCTCCTTGCCGGGGCGCGGCGTCGGGATCTTCTCGAACGCCTTGATGGTGGTGCGGCTCTTGGCTTCGCTGTCGCCGAACATGCGCTCGCGGCTGAACGAGAACACGACGTCCTCGGACGTCATCTCGTCGCCATTGTGGAACTTGACGCCCTGGCGCAGCTTCAGCTCGACGGTCTGGTCGTCGATGCGCTTCCACTCGGTGGCAAGGCCGGGGACGGCTTCGAGATTGCCGCGGAAGTTCTTCGAGATCAGGCTTTCCCACAGCGACGAGTAGAACACGCGCTCGCCGACATTGGACTGCTCGCGCAGCACGTCGAGCACGTTCGAGTTGGTCACCTTCTGTACGGCGATGGTGACCGAGGGACGGTTGTCGGCTTGCGCGATCGACACGCGCGGCAGGATGAAGCTGCCGCCGATCGCGGCGCCGGCGCCGAGCAGGCCGCGGCGGGTGAGCTTGGTCATGGCAATCTCTCTGTGGTCTGAGGTCGTCTGAAAGCGCGAACGTGGTGGCTTACTGAGCCAGCTCGAGCGAGGCGAGATACGCCGCGCCGGCCTTGACATGATCGTGGTTGCGCAGCTCGAGGATCAGGCGCGGATTGGAGGTGAGGCGGGCCAGCGCGCGAAACACCGCCACCCAGCGGATGTTGCCTTCACCGGGCGCCCAGTGGCGGTCGGCATAGCCATCGGTGTCCTGGAGATGCACGTGGGTCAGCATGTCGCCGGCGGCGTCGACGTAGTAGTCGACCGGCGGTGCGCCCGTCGAATGATGCGCGTAGTTGGCATGGCCGGTGTCGAGCGAGACGCGCACCTTGCTGCTGCCCAGCGCCTTCGCCAGGCCCACGCGATCGAGCGGATCCTTGTCCTCGATGTTCTCGATCACCAGCTCGCAATTGGCCTGTTCGGCGGAAGCGATCACATCGGAGAGCGTCGCCCTGACACGCTCGATCAGCGCCTCGCGGTTGTCCGGCAGCATGTCGATGTTGTTGTAGTCCCAGGTCGTGTAGGGCGAGTGGATCACCATCTGCGTGGCGCCGAGGAACTCGGCGACCTCGAGCCCCTGCAGCAGGCGCTTGGTGACGGCGCGGCGGATCATCGGATCGTGGCTAGCGATGGTGAAGCCCCAGAACGGCCCGTGGATGCCGAGCCGGCCGGTGTGGCCCGACAGCATCGACTTGATCTCCTTGGCGGTGCTGCGCCAGTCGCTGTCGAGCAGGTCCGCCCGGAAGAAGTCCTGGATTTCGAGATCGCGCTGGCGTTCGAGCAGCCAGTCGCGATGTGCGGGAATGGACTTGACGGAGAGGGCGGCGCCGAGCACCGGCAGCGTGGTAGTCATGTCGAGGAAACCCTTTCGAGGAAGCCCTTGGCCTGCGTGAGACCCGGCAAGCGCTAGCGGAGTTCGATGACGCTCCCATGAAGGGCTGTGGAGGACGACCGCGACATGTTGTGCCTGCGCCTGCACGAAGCCGGTCAGCAGATCAATCCCTGGGGTAGTCGCGCATTCGTCGCTGCTACTTGACGTAGCCGCGGGAATTGCAACAATGCGGCGAAAACGGGGAATTGGGATGACGGTGCGGCGGGCGATCCTTGGAACGGTACTTTCACTTCTGGCGCTGACGGCGATATCTGCGTTGAACGAGACTGCGCATGCGAAGGGGCCCTACGGCTCCGTCTCCGTGGCCGGTTGGTCGGGCGGCGCCTACACCGACGACAACACCGGGAAGTTCTCGAGCTGCATCGCATCCGCCAGCTACAAGAGCGGCATCAATTTCGGCGTCCTCGCGCTGCCGACCTACAACTGGGCTCTCGCCTTCATCCATCCTGGCTGGTCGCTCTCGCAGGGGCAGAAGTTTCCCATCGTGCTCAGCTTCGACGGGCGCAATTCCTACAATGTCGAGGGCTCGGTGTGGTCGGCCAACATGGTCGTCGTGCCGATGCCGAACGACTCCAGCCTGATCAAATCGTTCAGGGCGGCTCGGACGATGTCGGCCTTCGCGCAGGGCAACCTGTTCCAGTTCGATCTGAACGGCACGTCGGTGCTGCTGCCGTCGCTGGCGAATTGCGTGCGCATGATCAATGCCGGCGGATTGGCGGCAGCGACGAATTTCACGGTGCAGCCCGGTGCTCACTCGGCGCAGCGTCAGGCAGCTCCTGCCGGCGCCGCGCCCGCCGCAACCGCCAGCACGCAGCCGTCACGTGCCGCGGAGGATTCTCCCGAGCTGCAGTTGGAAGCGATGCAGATCGCCTCCAACTTCATCCTCAAGGCCTCGCTGTCGCATCCGGCCATTCTGGGCGGAGGCGAGCGGCCGGTGTGGCTGACATCGGGCGGGGTCGCCTGGAAGGCGGACAACGCCACCGGCTTCGTTCGGATCGTGCCGCCACAGCGCAATGTCGACGGCCTGGAAGTCGCTGCCACGATCATCGGCAACGACGCGCGCGACTGCAAGGGCAAGTTCATCTCGGCGCGCAACAGCGAGCTGGTCGACAGCGCCGTGGTGTTCCGCGGCATGTCCTCCTGCGAGGACAGCGAGAAGTCGGATATCGCCGAATACTTCATCTTCCCGCGCAAGGCCGGCGGCTTCGTGCTGTTCTCGGTGGTCACGCCCACCAGGCCGGTCGGTGGCGGCGGTGGCCAGCAGCTGCAGACGCGCGAGGAGGCCAACGCCAATTTCCGCAAGGCGGCCTACACCTCGATCGGCAAGTAGGCCACTTCCTGTCGCGGAGCCGTCAGCGGCTCACCCTCGCGCCCGCTTCGGCCGCCTGATCGCGCGCACCTTGCCGCTGTCGCCGCCGCCGCAATACAGGGTCTCTTCGCCGTCGGATTCCATGCCGGAGACGCCGGTGCCGGCGGGCATGTCGAGCTGGTCGAGCACCTCGCCGGTGGCGGGATCGATGCGCCTGATGTCGCTGACGTCGTCCTCCCAGGTGCCGTGCCAGAGCTCGCCGTCGACCCAGGTGACGCCGGTGACGAAGCGCGTGCACGGAATGCTGCGCAGGATCTTTCCGGTCGCAGGGTCGATCTGGTGGATCTTGCGATCGCGATAGGCGCCGACCCAGAGCGATCCCTCCGCCCAGGCAAGTCCGGAGTCGCCGCCACCCGAGGGCGCCGGGATGGTCGCGAGCACGCGGCCGTCGTCGGGATCGACCTTGTGAATGCGATCTTCCGCGATCTGATAGAGATGCCGGCCATCGAACGCCGTGCCGGCGTGAGAGGGGAGATCGATGGACGTCCGCACCGTGCCGTCGGCGGGATCGAACGCCTTGATGCTGCTGCCGGTCGCGATCCACACCTGCCGGCCGTCATAGCTGACGCCGTTGACGCGCTCGGCGCCGTCGAAGGGGCCGTACTCGCGAGTGATCTCCGCGGCTGCTCGTGTCATGTCTGCCATCCTCTGCTTCCGATGGACCCACGCTAGTCGAGCGACGACCACGCGGGGAGTAACAACGCCGTCGCGAATTCCCGCACGACCGGACAGGTCCAGCGTTGCGCGCGGCCGCGGCCGAACGACTGCACCTTCCCAGACGATGCGAGTTCGTCGAGGGCACGCTGCACCGTTCGCTGGCTTGCGCCCAGCGCCAGCGCGAGGCCGGAGCTCGACCAGGCCTCGCCATCGGCAAGGCAGGCGAGCACGGTGGCGTTGTCGTCCTCGATCGGCTGCGCCAGCACGACGACCTCGCGATCGTCACACGGCACCAGGGCGAAGCCGTCGCGCGTGGCATGGATCTCGGCGAGGCCTTGGAGCAACTGGCGCAGCCGTCCGATCTCGACGCGCAGGCGCGCGCGGTGCGACTCGTCGGCCTCCTTGCCGCGGAACGCATGCGCGATCAGCTCGGCCCGCGGCACGTCGTCGGGCGCTCCCTGGGCCAGTCGCCGGGCGAGTGCAAACAGCACCGGGCGCCGCGCCAGCGGCACGATCTGGCTCGCCTGGCGTACCGCCAGGCGGCAGGCATCGATGATCAGCCGGTCCGACCGCAACAGCCGCTCGACGTCGTCGAGCTGCAGCAGGCGTTCCTCGCCACGCCGGATCATCCGCGCCGCCGGTGCCGACAGCGCCGACGAGGCCCGCTCGATCTCCGCCCGGAGCTCGGGAATGCGGGCCTGCCGCGCCGACCGCGCGGCGCGTTCGAGCGCCGATCGCGCGGTCTTCGTTTGCAGCCGGCGCAAGGCCAGTCCGGCCACGATCAGTTCGTAGATCGTGCGGGCCGCCGGCAGCAGTGGCGAGGGATCGAGATCGGCGAGGCCACGCTCGGCGTCATCGAGGTGCCCGACCAGCACCATGCGCCTGATCTCGAGGCTGCGCGCATAGGCAGCGTTGGCGCGGTCGCCGTGCTGCTCCAGGGTCTCGCGCGCCGCCGCGAGCGACTTCGTCGGCCAGCCGAGGTCGCGCGCTGCAAGGGCGATCTCGGCCTCGGCGACGGCGCAGCGGGCGCGGGCCAGAACCGCCTTGGGACCGAAGCTTCGCGCGGCCTGCCGGAGCAGCGCCTTCGCGCGCCCGAAATCGCCAAGCCGCGCCATCGCGATGCCGCGCAGCGCCAGCGCCGGGGGATCATCGCGCAACGCGACCCGGTTCAATGCGCCGAGCGGATCGCCCGCGGCGAGCGCCTGCGCCGCCGCCGAGATCAGCGAGTCCATGCAAATCCCGCCATACTTGTCACTCCCGGTCGCTCTCCTGCCGATCCTAGTCTGAGCTGCGGTCAACACGCAAAAGGATGACGACCATGACCATGCATATCACCGGAACGCGCGAAGATTGGTTGAAGGCCCGGCTCGACCTGCTGCAAGCCGAGAAGGAACTCACCCGCCGCAGCGACGAGGTGGCGGAACGCCGCCAGGCCCTGCCATGGGTGCGCGTCGACAAGGCCTATCGCTTCGACACCGAGGACGGGCCGGCGACGCTGCCAGACCTATTCAAGGGCCGCTCGCAGCTGCTCGTCTATCACTTCATGTTCGGCCCCGACTTCCAGGCGGGCTGCCCGTCGTGCTCGATGATTGCCGACGGCTTCAACGGCTTCCAGGTCCATCTCGCCAATCACGACGTGATGCTGTGGGCGGTGTCGCGCGCACCATTGGCGAAACTGAAAGCCTACAAGGCGCGCATGGGCTGGAGCTTTCCCTGGGCGTCATCGGCGAGCAGCGACTTCAATTTCGACTTCAACGTCGCGATCACCGAGGAGCAGCAGCGCCAGGGCGGCAGCGAGTACAATTATCGCACCAGTCCCCCGCTCGGGGCGTCCGATGTGCCGGCGATGGTGGCGGAGATTGCCGCCGGCGCCGGGACCGACGGCGCGACCTTCATGCGCGACCGGCCGGGCATGAGCGCCTTCGTCCTCGAGGATGGTGTCGTCTATCACACCTATTCGAGCTATGCCCGCGGCCTCGACGGCCTCTGGGGCGCCTATCAATGGCTCGATCGCGCGCCCAAGGGGCGCAACGAGCAGGGCGTCTGGTGGCGGCGCCACGACGAATACGGCACACGCTAAGGAGCAGAGCCATGGCGTTCTTCCCGACCAGGATGCGCGTGATGCCCGACATCGCCAATGGTCTCCGCTACGCTGCGGCGCCGACCTTCGCGCTGATGGCGGTGCTGAACGCCATGGCCCGCGACGGCCGATCAGACGTGATCTGCTCGGCCATGCCGGCGGGTGCGCCGCTCGGCGACATGACCGTGATGTATCTCCTGATGAGCGCGTTCCATCTGGTGCCGTGGTTGAAGCGAATTGGAGGAAGCCTCCATAGGAATCGATGCGATGTGAGCTGATCGTCGACGCAGCAGTGAGCTATGCAGCTAAGAGTGTCCTTGCGGAGAGAGACCCTCACCCAAGCGAGTGTATGGATGAGCCGGCGATGCCCTCTCCCACAAGGGGCGAGGGCACTGCATTGTGCAGTCTTGCCGCGGCCCCAATTGGAACGCGTCGCTCGAGATCGCTTCAAGCGCGGTGGCCACTACTGCGCCCTCCCCTTGTGGGAGAGGGCATGTACGACAGAGCGGCAAACGCGCTTGGGTGGGGGTCTGTCTCCGCGATCCCGCTCGCAGAGGCGGCGCTGAGCGAGGCCACTTAGCTGGCGGCCACTTCTCACGCCTCCGCCGCCACCTTCAGCGCTTCCGCGCGAATTTCTTCCACCAGCCGCTCCTTGAGCGCTACGAATTCCGGCGAGGTCTTGACCTTGTAGGAGCGCGGATGCGGCAGCTCGATCTTGATGTCGGCCTTGATGCGGCCGGGCCGCGCGCTCATCACCAGCACGCGGCTGCCAAGGAAGATCGCCTCCTCGATGTCGTGGGTCACGAACAGCACCGTCTTCTGGTCGCGCTCCCAGATGCCGAGCAGCATCTCCTGCATCAGCACGCGCGTCTGGTTGTCGAGCGCACCGAACGGCTCGTCGAGCAGCAGGATCTTCGGATCATTGGCGAGCGCGCGGGCGATCGCGCAGCGCTGCTGCATGCCGCCGGAGAGCTGCTTGGGCCAGTGGTTCTCAAAACCCTTGAGGCCGATCTGCTGGATGAAGCGGTCGGCGATCGCGTTGCGTTCACTCTCCGGCACGCCGCGTTCGCGCAGGCCAAAGGCGATGTTTTCGCGCACGGTGAGCCAGGGAAACAGCGTGTAGGACTGGAACACCATGCCGCGATCGGCGCCGGGCCCTGTCACTTCACGGCCATCGAGCAGCACCTTGCCGCTGGTCGGATGATCGAGCCCGGCGACGATGCGCAGCAAGGTCGACTTGCCGCAGCCGGAGGGCCCCAGGATCGTGACGAAGTCGTTGTTGCCGATCGTGAGTTCGACCGGCTCCAGCGCGCGCGTCGGCGCATGTCCCTGGCGGGCCGGGAAGATGCGCGTGACGTTGTCGATGACGAGCGTGGTCATGCCAGCTTCCACGGGAACAGCCAGGCGTTGAACGCCTTGAATAGGAAGTCCGAGATCAGCCCGATCAGGCCGATGACGATGATGCCGAACATGATCTGCCCGGTGTTGAGCAGCGCCTGGCTGTCGGTGATCATGTGGCCGATGCCGGAGGACGAGCCGATCAGCTCGGCGACGATGACGTAGGTCCAGGCCCAGCCCAGCACGAGCCGCAGGATCTCGGCGATCTCAGGGGCCGCTGACGGCAGCAGCACCCGGCCGATGATGCCGCGATCGCTGGCACCGAGCGTATAGGCGGCTTCGACGAGATCGCGCCGCGTGTTGCCGACGGTCACCGTGATCATCAGGATGATCTGGAACACCGAGCCGATGAAGATGATCAGCAGCTTCTGCAGTTCGCCGATGCCGGCCCACAGGATCAGCAGCGGAATGAAGGCCGATGCCGGCAGATAGCGGGCGAACGAGACGAACGGCTCCAGGAACGCCTCGACCGGCTTGTAGGCGCCCATGAGCAGGCCCAGCGGAATGGCGATCACGGCCGCTAGCACGAAGCCGCCGACGACGCGCCAGACCGTCATGCCGATATCGTAGAGGAAGCCGAACTTGACCAGCAGATCCCAGCCCTCGTGCAGCATGGTCAAGGGATCGGCCAGGAAGGTCTTCGGCACGTAGCCGCCGAACGTCGCCAACGCCCACGCCGCGACGAACACGACGAAAAAGGCGAGGCCGAGCGCTGTTCTGGACCGGGCGCTGACGGGATCGAGAGGACGGATCACGGATCGGGCTTTCGGGTTGGATGCGGCCCGCGAGGTGACGCGGGCTGCGGATGGTGACCTCGAATGAGTGGGCTCAGGGGGCGGCGCCAATGCTGCGCACGATGCATCAAGCTCGTCATTGCGAGGAGCGAAGCGACGAAGCAATCCAGGGTCTCACCCTGGGCCCAGGATTGCTTCCGCCTTCGCTCTACGAGCTTCGGCGGACACGTCGCTTCGCTCGCAATGACGAAGTCACCCAGATCGCGCTTCTACTTGATGAAGCTCGCATCATAGAGATCCTCGATCTTCGGGATCTGCTTGATGATGCCGACCTCGAGCAGGAGCTCGGCCGCGTCCTTGTTGAAGGTCTTGAACTCGGTCTCGAAGAACTTCTGGCTCGCAGCCTTGTCCTGCCAGCGCAGATATTTGGCGGAATTGCCGAACTGATCGGCCGTCTGCTTCACATCGGCGCCCATGATCTCATAGGCCTTGGTCTGGTCCTTGGCGATCATGTCGAGCGCCTCGAAATAGCTGTCGGCGAGCGCCTTGGCGGCCTTCGGGTTCTCGGACAGGAATTTCGGCGTGCAGCCGAACGTGTCCATCACCATCGGATAGTCGAGCGTGGTGGCGATGATCTTGCCCTTGTCGGGGGCGGCGCGGACCGTCGAGAGATACGGCTCGTAGGTCATCGCGGCGTCGTTCTGGCCGGCGACGAAAGCCTGCGCGGCCGGGCCCGGCTCCATGTTGACGACGGTGACGTCCTTGATGCTCAGGCCGTTCTTCTTGAGCATCCAGGCCAGCCCGAAATAGGGCGAGGTGCCCGGCGCCGATGCTGCCACCGTCTTGCCCTTCAGGTCCTTGATCGAGGCGATGTCGTTGCGTACGGCCATGCCGTCGGCGCCGTAGCTCTTGTCGAGCTGGAAGATCTGCTTGGTGGCGACCCCGTTGGCGTTCCAGGAGATCCAGGTCTCGACCGTCGTCGCCGCGCACTGCACGTCGCCGGCGGCAATGGCGAGGTGGCGATCCTTCTGCGGGATCTTCTTGATGGTGACGTCGAGCCCGTTCTTCTTGAAGATGCCGGCCTCCTTCGCCAGCGTCAGCGGCGCGAAACCGGTCCAGCCGGAAATGCCGACGCCGACCTTGACGTCGTCGGCGTAGGCGGTCGTCGAGGCCAGGAGCGCGGCCGTTACTGCGAGAAGCCCTAGTCTGCGCATCGTCATCGTCCTTTGCTGTGAGAGGAAGCTTGTCGTGCGGCTCGCAGCCGTGATGGCTGCGATCTCCGCTTGTCTTTGCATGCGTGCTTGCAAATCCCGTGCTCAGATCGGGCGCGCATGAGCCGTCTCATTCGCTGCCCCTGAATCGTGCTACCAGGCGGTGCTGCTCGCCGGGATAGATCAGCCTGACAGCCGTGAGCGGCTGCCCCTTGCGCCAGGTGTGGCGCTCGATCACTAGGCAGGGTGCGCCGGTCGCGATGTCGAGACCTTCGGCAATTGTATCGTCGGCGACGATGGCGCTGATCGCGTGCTCAGCCTCGGTCCAGGGCACGTGATGCAGCAGCCATGAGCCTGGCGGATCGATCTTGAAGTCGGCCTTGGCTGCATCGGGCACCGCGTCGAGATCGATCAGGCGATCCTCGATTGCGAACGGGACGTTGTCGGCGCTGTGCCGGCAGCGGATCGCAATCACCTTGCACGGTTTCTTGACGCCGAGCCGCTCGCGATCGGCAGCATTGGCCGTGCGGCGGGTCGAGGAGATCAACTGATAGCCGTAGGCGCGGCCGAGCGCGCCGATCTCGGCGCGGATGTCGGGGATCTTCAGCACCGCCGACAGGAATTGCGGACGCCGCACGAACGTGCCGGCGCGACGTCGTCGCTCGATCAGGTCGGCCTGGGCGAGCTCTGAGAGCGCCTTGTTCACGGTCATGCGCGAGCAGCCGTAGCGCGCCATGATCTCGTGCTCGAACGGGATACGATGTCCGGGCGGCCATTCGCCGGTGAGGATGCGGCGCTCGATGTCCTGGCGGATCGTCTTGTAGAGCGTGCCGGCGCCCGGCTTGACGCGATCCTCGGCGAGGCTCATGCGAGCAGCCTCCGCACCGCCGTGTTGAAGCCGCGCCGGGCGGCCTCGCGCGAACGATGATGGCCGCCCTGGACGACCTTGGCGCCGCTCGCCCAGACACAGTCGATGGCGTCGTGCGATGTCGCGAAGATCCAGCCGTCGAGCAGCGCATCCTGCGTCCGCCCTGCGAGCGACGGATGCGACAGATCGAGCGTGACGATATCGGCACGGCCTCCGACCTGGAGCCCGGCGTTGGATTGCGCCAGCGCCTGAGCGCCGCCGGCGAGAGCGGCATCAAACAGCGTTCGGCCCGTCGACGCATGCGGGCCCGACGTCAGCACGTTGCGCTCGCGATGCGTCAGCCGCTGACCGTATTCGAGCTGGCGCAACTCGTCGCTGACGCCGACCAGCACGTTCGAGTCAGTGCCCACGCCAATGCGCCCGTGCGCGCGCAGATAGTCGCGCGCCGGGAAGATGCCGTCGCCGAGGCTGGCTTCGGTGATCGGGCAAAGGCCGGCCGTCGCGCCGCTCCGCGCGAGCGCCGCCGTTTCGTCGGCCGTCATGTGCGTGGCGTGGATCAGGCACCAGCGCGCATCGACGGTGTGGTGATCGAGCAGCCATTGCACCGGACGCCGGCTCGACCAGGCGAGGCATTCCTCGACCTCTTTGACCTGCTCGGCGGCATGGATGTGGATCGGGCCGCCGTCCGCGAGCGGCAGCAGCGCGCTCAACTCATCCGGCGCGACCGCGCGGAGGCTGTGCGGCGCGATGCCGAGATTGGCGCCGGGGAGCGCGCTGATCGCCTTGCGCGAGGCCGTCAGCAGCTTTGCGAACTGATCGACATCGCAGATGAAGCGCCGCTGGCCGTCATGCGGCGCCGCGCCGCCGAAGCCGCCATGCGCATAGAAGCTCGGCAGCAGCGTCAGGCCGATTCCGGATGTCTGGGCAGCCGCGGCGATGCGCACCGCCATCTCGGCGATATCGGCGTAAGGCGTGCCGTCGCGATCGTGGTGCAGATAATGGAATTCGCCGACCCGCGTGAAGCCGCGCTCGAGCATCTCGACATAGAGCAGCGTCGCGACCGCCTCGACATCCTCGGGACGCATCGACAGCGCGAAGCGGTACATCGTCTCGCGCCACGTCCAGAACGTGTCGGTGGAATGTCCGCTGACCTCGGCAAGCCCGGCCATGCCGCGCTGGAACGCGTGGCTGTGCAGACTGGCGATGCCGGGGATCGCGACCTCGTGTTGCTCGTCTTCTGAGGTCGGAGGCACGCCCGCCGAGACCTGCGCGATCGCGCCGTTGCTGATGACGACCTGCACGTCCTCGGCCCAACCCGTGGGCAGAAGCGCGGATGCGAAGTGCAGTGACGCCATGTTTGATAAGCCCGCTGGACAGAACGGCGGAAGCGAGTTTATGTATAGACATATCGCCCGTCAAGCTTTCGTGAAGGTGGGAGGCAACATGGCCGAGCGTTTCGACCGGATCTGGCGCAATGCGCGGCTGGCAACGCTGCGCGAGAGCGCGGCTGGTCTTGGCGTGATCGAGCAGGGCGTGGTCGCTGCCCGCGACGGCCGCATCGTCTTTGCTGGTCCGCAATCGGATTTCCCGGCCGACGCTGACGCGCCTGAGCTGATCGAATGCGACGGCCGCTGGATCACGCCGGGCCTCGTCGACTGCCACACGCATCTTATTTACGGCGGCGACCGTGCTCACGAGTTCGAGTTGCGTCTGGCGGGCGCAAGCTATGAGGAGATCGCGCGGGCGGGCGGCGGCATCGTGTCCACCGTGGCCGCCACGCGCGCCGCGAGCGAAGAAGCGCTCATCGCCAGCGCGATGCCGCGGCTCGATGCGCTGATCGCCGAGGGCGTCACCACGATCGAGATCAAGTCCGGCTACGGCCTGGAGACCGCGACCGAGCTGCGGCAATTGTCTGCAGCCCGCGCGCTCGGTGGCAGGCGGCCCGTCTCCGTGCGCACCAGCTTTCTCGGCGCTCATGCGCTGCCGGTCGAAGCGGATGGCGACAGGGATCGCTATATCGATCTCGTCTGCAACGAGATGCTGCCGGCAGTCGCCAAGTCCGGGCTCGCTGATGCCGTCGATGCCTTCATGGAGACCATCGCCTTCTCAGCGGCGCAGGCGACGCGTGTCTTTGCCGCGGCCAAGATGCACGGTCTGCCGGTCAAGCTACATGCCGATCAGCTTTCCAATCTCGGCGGCGCGGCGCTTGCGGCCGAGTTCGGCGCGTTGTCGGCCGATCATCTCGAGCATACCGACGAGGCTGGCGCGGCCGCGATGGCCCGGAGCGGCACTGTCGCCGTGCTGCTGCCCGGCGCGTTCTATTTCATCCGCGAGACGCAGAAGCCGCCAGTCGATCTGTTCCGCAAGCACGGCGCGAAGCTCGCGCTCGCGACCGACTGCAATCCCGGCTCGTCGCCGCTGACATCCTTGTTGCTGGCCATGAACATGGCGGCGACGCTGTTCCGGATGACCGTCGACGAATGCATCGCCGGCGTGACGCGCGAAGGCGCGCGTGCCTTGGGCGTATTGGGCGAGACCGGCACGCTCGAAGCCGGCAAGCGGTGCGATCTGGCGATATGGGACATCGGCCGTCCTGCTGAACTCGTCTATCGCATGGGCTTCAATCCCCTTCATCAGCGCGTCTGGAGAGGGCGATGAGCACGATCGTTGCGGCGCCCGGCCGCGTCGGCCTCGACGACCTCGCGCACGTCTACGCGGGCGCGCCGCTTGCGCTCGATCCGTCCTATTGGCCGCGCGTTGACGCTGCCGCGGCCATCGTCGCCAAGGCGGCGCAGGGCGCCGAGCCGGTCTATGGTATCAACACCGGCTTCGGCAAACTCGCCTCGAAACGCATCCCGCCGGAGCAGACCGCACAGCTCCAGCGCAACCTGATCCTGTCGCATTGCTGTGGTGTCGGGCCCGCCACGCCAGAGCCGGTCGTGCGGCTGATGATAGCGCTTAAAATCATCTCGCTCGGCCGCGGCGCCTCTGGCGTGCGCCGCGAGATCATCGAGCAATTGCAGGCGATGCTGGCGCAGGGTGTGTGTCCGTTTGTGCCACAGCAGGGCTCGGTCGGTGCGTCCGGCGATCTCGCGCCGCTCGCGCATATGACGGCGGTCATGATCGGGGAAGGCCAGGCCTTTCTTGACGGCCGGCTGGTGCCCGGGCGCGAGGCGCTCGCGTGTGCCGGACTTGCGCCGCTCACGCTCGGACCGAAGGAAGGGCTCGCGCTCATCAACGGCACGCAGTTCTCGACGGCCTATGCGCTCGCCGGCCTTTTCCGCGCGCATGATCTGCTCGACGCGGCGCTGGTGACGGGCGCGCTGTCGGTCGATGCCGCGATGGCCTCGACCGCGCCGTTTCGTCCCGAGATCCAGGCGCTGCGCGGCCATCCCGGGCAGATCGCGGCTGGCCGCGTTCTGACCGTGCTGCTCGACGGCAGCGATATCCGCTTATCGCATCTCGAAGGCGACGAGCGCGTGCAGGATCCGTATTGCCTGCGGTGCCAGCCGCAGGTCGCCGGCGCGGCGCTCGATCTGCTCACCCAGGCGGCGCGCACGCTCGTCACTGAAGCCAACGCCGTCACCGACAATCCGCTGGTGCTGGTCGAGACCGGCGAGATCATCTCGGGCGGTAATTTCCACGCCGAGCCGGTGGCGTTTGCCGCCGATCAGATCGCGCTGGCGCTGTCCGAGCTCGGCGCGATCAGCGAGCGGCGCATCGCGACGCTGGTCGACCCCGCGCTGAATTTCGGCCTGCCGCCGTTCCTGACGCCGGAGCCCGGACTCAATTCCGGTTTCATGATCGCGGAGGTGACGGCGGCAGCGCTATTTGCCGAGAACAAGCAGCGTGCGCTGCCCTGCTCGATCGACTCCACGCCGACCAGTGCCAATCAGGAAGATCACGTCTCGATGGCCGCGCACGCGGCGCGGCGGCTGCACGACATGGCAGACAATCTCGCTGCGATCATCGGCATCGAGCTGCTCGTCGCCGCCCAAGGCATCGAGCTGCGAGCGCCGCACAGTACCAGCGCGGCGCTGTCTGCTGTCATTGCCGCGCTTCGCGCGCATGTGCCGGCGCTGGAGCACGACCGCTACATGGCCGACGATCTCGCCAAGGCCGCCGCGCTTGTCAGCGGCGGTGTGCTGGCCGGGGTTGCGACGCATGCACTCGGACGCGATCCGTTCCCCAAGCTTGGATGAGAGGGACCCATGAACCGACGCCTGGACAATGAGCGGGTGATCCGCGCGCCCCATGGCAGCGAGATCAGCGCCAAGAGCTGGCTCACCGAAGCGCCGCTGCGCATGCTGATGAACAATCTCGATCCTGACGTGGCCGAGAAGCCCAGCGAACTGATCGTCTATGGCGGCATCGGCCGCGCCGCGCGCGACTGGGACAGCTTTGATCGCATCGTTGCCTCCTTGCGCAAGCTCGAGGCGGACCAGACGCTGGTCGTGCAGTCGGGCAAGCCGGTCGGCATCTTCCGCACCCATCCCGATGCGCCGCGCGTGCTGATCGCCAACTCCAACATTGTGCCGCATTGGGCGACGCTCGACCACTTCAACGCGCTCGATAAAATGGGCCTGATGATGTACGGCCAGATGACGGCCGGCTCCTGGATCTACATCGGCAGCCAGGGCATCGTGCAGGGCACCTACGAGACGTTCGTCGAGGTCGGCCGCCGCCACTACAATGGCGATCTCGCCGGCAAATGGATTCTGACAGCTGGCCTCGGGGGTATGGGCGGTGCGCAGCCATTGGCCGCGACGATGGCTGGCGCTTCGATGCTCGCGGTCGAATGCCAGCCGAGCCGCATCGAGATGCGGCTGCGCACCGGTTATCTCGATCGCCAGGCCGCCTCGCTCGACGAGGCCCTGGCGCTCATGGCCGAGGCTGCCAACATCAAGAAGGCGGTGTCCGTCGGCCTGCTTGGCAACGCCGCCGAGATCTTCCCGGAGCTCGTGCGCCGCGGCGTCCGCCCCGACATCGTCACGGATCAGACCAGCGCGCACGATCCGATCAACGGCTATCTGCCGAAGGGTTGGACGCTTGCCGAATGGGAGGCCAAGCGCGCGTCTGATCCCAAGACGGTCGAGCAGGCGTCGAAGACGTCGATGGTCGGCCACGTCCAGGCCATGCTGGATTTTCACGCCATGGGCATTCCGACGCTCGACTACGGCAACAACATCCGCCAGATGGCCAAGGACATGGGCCTTGCCAATGCGTTCGACTTTCCGGGCTTCGTGCCGGCCTATATCCGTCCGCTGTTCTGCCGCGGCATCGGCCCGTTCCGCTGGGCGGCTTTGTCCGGCGATCCCGAGGACATCTACAAGACGGACGCCAAGGTGAAGGAGCTGCTGCCCGACAACAAGCATCTGCACAACTGGCTCGACATGGCGAGGCAGCGCATCAAGTTCCAGGGCCTGCCGGCGCGGATCTGCTGGGTCGGGCTCGGCGACCGCCATCGCCTCGGGCTTGCCTTCAACGAGATGGTGGCCCGCGGCGAATTGAAGGCGCCGATCGTGATCGGCCGTGACCATCTCGATTCCGGCTCGGTGGCGAGCCCGAACCGCGAGACCGAGGCGATGAAGGATGGCTCGGACGCAGTGTCGGACTGGCCGCTGCTCAACGCACTGCTCAATTGTGCCAGCGGCGCCACCTGGGTGTCGTTGCATCATGGCGGCGGCGTCGGCATTGGCTATTCGCAGCATGCCGGCATGGTGATCGTCGCCGACGGCACGGCGGACGCTGCGCGGCGGCTGGAACGCGTGCTGTGGAACGACCCGGCGACCGGCGTGATGCGCCACGCCGATGCCGGCTATGAGGACGCCATCGCCTGCGCCGAGGCCAATGGTCTCGATCTGCCGAGCCTCGTCCGTTAAGCGCTGATGGGTTGAAGAGCGGCCCCTGATTGTGGTCTCATGCTGGCAACGCGGCGGGAACGCGTCGCGGCGCAGGGGACGCTCATGGGAATCGCCTTTCCGTTCTCGGCCATCGTCGGCCAGGACGAGATGAAGCTGGCGCTGATGATCGCTGCCGTCGATCCGAAGGTTGGCGGCGTGCTGGCCTTTGGCGATCGCGGCGCCGGAAAATCCACCGCGGTGCGCGCGCTCGCCGCGCTCTTGCCGCCGATGAGCGCCGTGATAGGCTGTCCCTATCAATGCGATCCGGCCGACGTCGCCGCGCAATGTGCCGCGTGTCGCGCGCGCTCCAAGCCGAGCGGCAAGACAAAGAAGCCGGCGGCGTTGAAGGTGCACCAGGTGCCGGTTCCGGTCATCGACCTGCCGCTCGGCGCCACCGAGGACCGCGTCGTCGGCGCGCTCGATCTCGAGCGTGCGCTGGCGCATGGCGAGAAGTCGTTCGAGCCGGGGCTGCTCGCGCGCGCCAATCGCGGCTTTCTCTATATCGACGAGGTCAATCTGCTGGAGGATCATCTCGTCGATCTCCTGCTCGACGTCGCCGCGTCAGGCGAGAACGTGGTCGAGCGCGACGGTCTCAGCATCCGCCATCCCGCCCGCATCGTGCTGGTCGGCACCGGCAATCCGGAGGAGGGCGAGTTGCGGCCGCAATTGCTCGATCGCTTTGGCCTCTCGGTCGAGGTCAAGACGCCCAATGATCTGCCGACGCGCATCGAGGTGATCAAGCGGCGCGATGCCTTCGAGACCGATCCCACCGCCTTCGTTGCGCATTGGGAGAAGGAGGAGGCGAAGCAGCGCAAGCGTATCCTCGCGGGCCGTGAGCACATCGGAGCGGTCAAGGTCGCCGATCGTGAACTCGAGCAGGCCGCACGCCTCTGCATGGCGCTCGGCACCGATGGCCTGCGTGGCGAACTCACCTTGATGCGGGCGGCGCGCGCGGTGGCGGCGCTGGAGGGCGCAAGGGCGATCGATGACCGCCATCTGAAGACGGTCGCGCCGATGGCGTTGCGGCACCGTCTCAGGCGCAATCCGCTCGATGATTCCGGCTCGTCGGTGCGGGTCGAGCGCGCGCTCGACGAGCTGTTCGCGCCGTGAGCGATGGCGCCGCGATCTGGGCCGATGCGATGATCGCGGCCGCTCTGGCCGCGATCGACCCGTCCGCATCGGTGCTGCTGCGTGCGGGCGCAGGTCCGGTGCGCGAGCAGTGGCTGGAGCTGTTGCACGAGCTGATGCCGTCGTCGACACCCCTGCGCAAGCTGCCGCCGTCGATCTCGGACGATCGCCTGCTTGGCGGCCTCGATCTCGCCGCGACATTGCAGGCGGGGCGGCCGGTGCTGCAACGTGGGCTGCTCGCCGATGCCGACGGCGGCGGGCTGATCGCCATGATGGCCGAGCGCATGTCGCGGTCGACGGTCGCACATCTCTGTGTTGCCGTCGACACCGGGGCTATCAGCATCGAGCGCGATGGCATGTCGCTGCGCGCACCGGCTCGGCTCGGACTGATTGCGCTCGACGAGGGCATCGGTGATGAGCGCGTGTCGCCTGCCTTGGCCGACCGCCTGGCCTGCCATCTCGATCTCAGCAAAGTTGCGCGCGTCGATCTTGGCGAGAGCCTGTTCAAATCGTCCGACATTGCAGCAGCGCGTGCGCTGCTGCCGCAGGTCCGTTCGTCGGACGAGGCGATCGCGGCGCTGACGATGACGGCGTGCGCGCTCGGCATCGACTCGCTGCGCGCGCCGCTGCTCGCCTGTCGCGTCGCGCGCATCGCAGCGGCGCTTGATGGCAAGGTCGAAGTCGCAGACTCGCACGTCGCCTGCGCCGCGCGGCTGGTGCTGGCGCCGCGCGCCACCCGGCTGCCTGCAGCGGATGACGAGACCGAGAACAGCGAGGCGCCGGAGCCCGAGAATGAGTCGGCCGAGAGTGAGGACGACGACCGCAGCGAGAACGGTCCGCTCGAGGATCGCGTGCTCGAAGCGGCGCAGGCGGCCATTCCACTCGACCTGCTGAAGCGGCTGCAGGAGGAGCGCGCGACCCGAATCCGCAGCAGCAGCGTCAGCAAGCAGGGCACCGCTCAGAAGGCGCCGAAGCGCGGCCGTCCGATCGGCGCGCGACGCGGCGAATGGCGCGCCGGGGCGCGGCTCAACGTGCTCGAGACCTTGCGCGCGGCAGCGCCGTGGCAGCCGCTGCGGCGGCGGACGCAACGTTCCGGCAAGAGCGGCCGGCTGATCGTGCACAAGGACGACATTCGCATCACCCGCTTCAAGCAGCGCTCGGGCACCACGACGATCTTCGTCGTCGATGCCTCCGGCTCCTCGGCCTTGCAGCGGCTTGCGGAAGTGAAGGGCGCCGTCGAGCTGCTGCTGGCCGAATGCTACATTCGCCGCGACGAGGTCGCGCTGATCGCGTTTCGCGGCAAGGGCGCCGAGCTCCTGCTGCCGCCGACGCGCTCGCTGACGCGCGCCAAGCGCAGTCTCGCGGCGCTGCCCGGCGGCGGCGGCACGCCGCTGTCGGCGGCGATCTTCGCCGCGACCGAGCTCGCGCTCGCCGTGAAGGCCAAGGGCCAGGCGCCGACCATCGTGCTGATGACCGACGGCCGGGCCAATGTCGCGCGCGATGGCGGCGGCCGCAGTGAGGCCGAGGCGGAGGCGCTGGTCGCCGCGAAGCAGCTCGCGCTGACCGGCATTCCGGTCGTGCTGGTCGATTCCTCGCCTCGCCCGCAGGACAAGGCCGCGCAGCTCGCCGGTGCGATGCAAGCGCGTTACGTCGCGCTGCCTCATGCCGATGCCGCACGATTGTCGCAGGCCGTCATGGCGCAAGCCGGCCGCGGCTGACGGCGCTGGAACCCGCGGCGTCAAGCGGCGTTCCAACGGTGACTGACAAGACGTTCGGTCATCGCTATGCTCGTCCCGGTCGGTCGGCAGTGGTGGACTCTGCTATCCGCAGGAAAAAGCCAGACAGGAGCACGCCATGCAGGTCGCTTCGACCACACAGAGTGATCATGCCTCTGCTCCGGGCGTGGTCACGATGCCCCCGCCGTTGTCCGCGCCGCGCTTCGAACTTACGGATGCGCGCGTCGGACGCATCACCTGCTATGGCGATGGCCCGGCGGCGCCGAGCGATCGACGGCCGCTGTTGCTCATTCACAGCGTCAACGCCGCGGCGACGGCCTACGAGATGAAGCCGCTGTTCGAGCACTACCGCCAGACGCGTCCCGTCTATGCGCTCGATCTGCCGGGCTTCGGCCTGTCCGACCGTGTCGATCGCATCTACACACCGCGCATCATGACCGACGCGATCCTGCTCGCGGCGAACGAGATTCGCCGCCGTCATGGCGACGCCGCGATCGACGCCATCGCGCTGTCGCTCGGCTGCGAGTTCGCCGCGCGCGCCGGCACGGAGGCGCCGAACCTGTTTCGCACCTTGGCGCTGCTCAGCCCGACCGGCTTCGATCGCCGCGCCGAGGCCGCGGCCAAGACGGCTGGCAACAAGGACACGACCCGCGCCATGCCGTGGGTGCGCAACATCCTCAACGTCCCCCTGTGGAAGCATGGATTCTTCACCCTGCTGACCTCGCGCGCCAGCATTCGCTTTTTCCTGCAGAAGACCTTTGGTCGCAAGGACATCGACGAGGGCCTTTTGGAATACGACTACATCACCACGCACCAGCCCGGCGCCGAGAACGCGCCGTATTCGTTCGTCTCCGGCTATCTGTTCAGCACCAATGCCGTGAAGCTCTACCAGGCACTGGCGATGCCGGTCTGGATGGTGCATGGCGTGCGCGGCGATTTCGTCGACTATCACGGCAAGCACGCCGTCGAGGCTCTGCCCAACTGGCGGATCGAGGTGATGCAGACCGGGGCAATGCCGCATTTCGAACAGCTTGATAAAGTCGTCGCCAGCTACGATGATTTCCTGACGCGCGCGGCCGATCGTTGACGGTGCCGGCGGCGTCCAACCGCGTGGGCCGGCATGAGCGACAAGCCGAACTGGAGCGTCGACGGCAGCGACTGGCCCAACCGGGCGGCCAGCCGCTTCGTCGAGGCCGCGGGCCTGCGCTGGCACGTTCAGATCATGGGCGAGGGGCCGGTCGCGCTGCTCGCCCACGGCACGGGAGCCGCGACCCATTCCTGGCGCGATCTCGCGCCGCTGCTCGCCAAGCACTTCACCGTCGTCGCGCCGGATCTCTCCGGCCACGGCTTCACCTCCACGCCGCATTGGCGCCGGCTGTCGCTCGACGGCATGTCGCGCGATCTCGCTGGCCTCTGCGAGAAGCTTGCGATCGCGCCTGAAATCGCGATCGGCCATTCCGCGGGCGCGGCGATCCTGACCCGCATGACGCTCGATGGCCTGATCACGCCGAAGCTGATCGTCAGCCTCAACGGCGCCTATCTGCCGTTCGGCGGCGCGGCCGCGCAGTTCCTGTCGCCGCTCGCCAAGATGATGGCGCTCAATCCGCTGGTGCCGCGGCTGTTCGCCTGGCGGGGCCGCGATCCGGCGGCGGTGCATCGGCTGCTGAAGGGGACCGGCTCGACGATCGACGCGACAGGCGAGCGGCTGTATCGGCGGCTGGTCGGCAGCCCCGGCCATGTCGGCGCCGCGCTCGAAATGATGGCGAACTGGGACCTGCATCCGCTTGGGCGCGAGCTGCCGCGGTTGAAGACCGCGCTGCTTCTGGTCGCGGCCGCGCATGACCGTGCCATTCCGCCAGACGTCGCGCGTCGCGTCCAGCAATCGGTGCCTCAGGCGCAGCTCGAACTCATTGATGGCCTTGGTCATTTGGCCCATGAGGAGCAGCCGGCGAGGATTGCGGGCCTGATCGTCAACGCCGCCGAGCGCGCCGGCGTGCTCGCAGTGCAGCAGGAAATGTCAAATTAGATTGACATTTTTTGGCTGGCGGAAGCGTCAATTTCAATTTACGCTTTCGGCATGCTCGACGTCTCCACCATCAAGGCCGCTGTCCCGGCTGCGCTCGGAGACCGGCCGCATGCGGTCGTGATCGGCTCCGGCTTCGGCGGCCTCGCCGCAGCGGTCCGGCTCGGTGCGCGCGGCTATCGCGTCACCGTCTACGAGCAGCTCGACGCGCCCGGCGGCCGCGCCTACGTGCATCGCCAGGACGGCTTCACCTTCGATGCCGGCCCGACCATCGTCACCGCGCCGTTCCTGTTCGAGGAGCTATGGCAGCTGTGCGGTCGGAGGATGTCCGACGACGTCACGCTCAAGCCGATCTCGCCGTTCTATCGCATCCGGTTCGACGACGGCACCGTGTTCGACTGCTCGGGCGACCCGGCCGAGATGCGCGCCGAGGTGGCGCGGCTGTCGCCCGGCGACGTCGACGGCTACGAGCGCTTCATGAAGGCGAGCGAGGCGATCTTCAGAAAGGGCTTCGAGGAGCTTGGCGACGTGCCGTTCCTGTCGTTGATGGACATGGCCAAGATCGCGCCGGCGATGATCAAGCTGCAGAGCTTTCGCTCGGTCTATGGCCTCGTCTCGCACTATGTCCGCGACGAGCGGCTGCGCGTGATCCTGAGCTTCCATCCGCTGCTGATCGGCGGCAACCCGTTCACGACCACGTCGATCTACTGCCTGATCGCCTATCTCGAGCGGCGCTGGGGCGTGCACTTCGCGATGGGCGGCACCGGTGCGCTGGTGACGGGTCTCGTCGGCTTGATCGAGGGGCAGGGCGGCAAGGTGCGCTGCTCGGCACCCGTCGCCGAGATCACGACCAGGAATGGCGTCGCCACCGGCGTGCGGCTGGCGTCGGGCGAGACCATCGCCGCGGATGTCGTGGTGTCCAATGGCTGCGCGGCCTGGACCTACAAGCATCTGCTGCCGAGCATGCGGCGCCGGCGCTGGACCGATGCGCGCATCGACCGTGCGCGCTATTCGATGAGCCTGTTCGTCTGGTATTTCGGCACGAAGCGCCGCTACGACGACGTTCAGCATCACACCATCCTGCTCGGCCCGCGCTATCGCGAGCTGCTCGACGACATCTTCCGCCGCAAGGTCCTGGCGGATGATTTCAGCCTCTATCTGCACCGGCCGACCGCCACCGATCCGTCGCTGGCGCCCGATGGCTGCGATGCCTTCTACGTGCTGTCGCCGGTGCCGCATCAGCAGAGCGGCATCGACTGGTCGGCGACGGCCGAGCCGTTCCGCAAGCGGATCGAGACCGCGCTGAGCGACACGCTGCTGCCGGATCTTGCCGGCGAGATCGTCACGTCGCGGCTGCTGACGCCGGATGATTTCGAGCATCGCCTGTCGTCCTATCGCGGCGCGGCGTTCGGGCTCGAGCCGGTGCTGATGCAGAGCGCCTGGTTCCGGCCGCACAACAAGAGCGAAGAGGTCGAGCGGCTCTATCTGGTCGGCGCGGGCACCCATCCCGGCGCCGGCCTGCCGGGCGTGCTGTCCTCGGCGCGTGTGCTCGATGATCTCGTGCCCGCGCCGCATGAGCTGGAGCGGCGATGAGCTGGCAAACGGACATTGCGATCTGTCGGCGGATGTTGCGGGGCGGATCGAAGACGTTCTTTGCCGCCTCGAAAGTGCTGCCCCGCGCGGTCGGCGATCCCGCCATCGCGCTCTACGCGTTCTGCCGCGAGGCCGATGATGCGATCGACGGGCCCGGCCGCCGCGTCGACGCCGTGGAGCTGCTGCACGAACGGCTCGACCGGATCTATGATGGCACGCCGGACGACAGTCCCGTCGATCGCGCGCTGGCCGGCGTCGTGGCGCATTTCACGATTCCGCGCGCGCTGCCGGAGGCGCTGCTCGAAGGTCTCGCCTGGGACGCCCAGGGCCGCCGCTACGAGACGCTGAGCGACGTGCTCGCCTATGCCGTGCGCGTCGCCGGCACGGTCGGCGTGATGATGTCGCTCTTGATGAACCGGCGTGAGGCCGGGACGATCGGACGCGCCTGCGACCTCGGCATCGCCATGCAGCTCACCAACATTGCCCGCGACGTCGGCGAGGACGCGCGCGCCGGCCGGCTCTATCTGCCGCGCCAATGGCTGCGCGAGGCGGGTCTCGATATCGAGACCTGGCGTGCCGCGCCGTTCTTCGACGACCGCATCGGGCGGGTCACCGCGCGACTGCTCGCAGTCGCCGACGTGTTCTATGCGCGCGCTTCCGCAGGCATCGCCGATCTGCCGTGGAGTTGCCGGCCCGGCATCCATGCGGCGCGGCTGATCTATGCCGAGATCGGCCGCGAGGTCGCACGTGCCGAATTCGATTCGCTGTCGCGGCGCGCATTCGTCTCGATGCCGCGCAAGCTGCAGCTTCTCGGCAAGGCCGCGGTGATGTCGCTGCTGCAGGAGCAGCCGTCGCTGGCGCCGCCGCGGCCGGAGGCGCGCATTTTGATCGAGGCGGTCGTCGCGGCGGATGCGCAGCGCCCGCACGCGATCGCGCCGCCGCGCCGGACTGTTCACGATCGCGCGCTGTGGGTGCTCGACCTGTTCGAGCGCCTGGAGCGACGCGATCAGTTGTTGCGCTCGGGGCGGTCGTCGTAGCGAGGCGAGGTCGTCGGCATGACGGTAAGGCGGCCGGCGCGGATTGCAGCGCTCGGAAAGCCGCGCGTGAGACGCTCAGATGCGGAAGGCCAAGGTCAGACCCGCGAGTGACGCGCCATGAGCGAGATGGGGGGCCTGCTCGAATTCGTCGTCGTCGCGATGTGCATCGCCGGCTGGCTCGTGCTCGAATGGCAGGGCCGCCGCCTCGACCGCCAGCGCGCCGAGCGCGAGGCCAGGGAGCGCGAAGCGGAGAAGCGGTAGGGTGGGGGAGGCGGATTCACGTCTCAAACAGCGATCGACATAGCTTCGCGTTCTCGCGGCAGATGTTGCCCGAGCTTTGCGATCAGGTCGTCCCTCGCGAGAGTGCAGAGGGCGCAGGGAATGCCGGGTGAAGGCCCCACCCATGGCCCGCCTGCAGAAAAAATGCAGGCGGCAGGTACCACAGGCAAAGCCGGTTCAACCGGCATTCCCTGCGCGACGGTCTTCACGCTTATACGCAGTCTCCCTGGTGCGCCGGGCTTGTTGGCCACCATCACCACGCGGCACATCAGCGCCATCGCGGCTTGATACCAGCGTCGGGGTATCAGGACGCTGCGATTTCACGTCCGCAAGCTGCCGTTCGTCCGCGCATCCGAAGACACGCTGCGGCAACATCGCGGCCATCGCATCCCCACCTCGCGTGTCGTGACGATCGCGCGCTACGCCCCTCTGCGGTGAGGCGGGATGCGCGGAGATAATCATGATTCACGAAAAATCGCAAGAGATTTATTTTTATCGGAAGTCGGCGCCATGTTCTCAGTCGTCGTCCCGGCGAACGCCGGGACCCATACCCCCAGGGAGCGGTTTGAGGCAGGCTGGCTATTGGCATTTTGCCCATCATTAAGGCCGCGGCGTATGGATCCCGGATCGGCGCCGTGACGCGCTGGGGCGCGTCACGGCTTGTCCGGGACGACACCTGTTGGTTTGTCACGAAAGCACACGCCCTGGGGCGAAGCGTTTGCGTTCTTATCGGCCTCTTGATCAACCTCGTCCTCTCCAGCCCTCACCACCGCGGCATCCGGAACGGCAGCATGGCCTGTACGATCGGCATCTGGAAGCGGTCGAGCGACAGGCTCTCATGCATCACCGCGACATCCTCGCCGTGCAGACGGGCGGCGAGATGGGAGCGGGCGTAGAACGGGGCGTCCTCCAGCGTGTTCACGACGCGCACCGGTGCGTCGGCGTCGGCGCGGGCGCTGCGGGCGACGCGCCACAGCGTCTTGCGCAAAGGCGCCTCCGTGAGCGGCGTGATCGATTCCAGACGGCCCGCGGGGTCGACGTGCAGCGCGAGCGACGTATCGGCGCCGTCGCGTGCGATCGTGTCATAGGAGATCACGGCGCCGCTGCGCGTCGCCGCGCGCGACCATTGCCAGCTCTGGAAGTCGCGCTCCAGCGGCGCGTCGCCATGGTTGATGTCGAAATAGCCGTCGCCGCGCCAGCGCAGATCCGGGTGATCGAAATCGACCGACACGCGGCAGCATGGCGCGATCGGCTGCCAGCGGTGGCGTCCCTCGGCATCGAGCGTGAACGCGATCTCGTTCAGCGCCGTCGGTACGACGCGGACGCGACCGCGCAGCGGCAGCGGCCAGGGCACGCTGACCTCGCTGATCTCGATGGTGAGCTCGCGGCCGTTCCAGGCGAGGCTGCTCGGACCGAGCCCGAGGCTCGCAGGCTCGCGCATGATTGCGCCGCGTCCGCGCTCGGTCATGGCCCAGCGCCGCGCGCGCGCGCCATAGAGCGCAACGTTGAGCGCACAGTGATTTTCGGGATCAGCCGCTCCCCGCCGCCGCACCCACGCGTAGTACGGCGAGAACACGCTGCCGACGAAGGCGATGAGCGTCATGCCGAAGCGGCCGTCATCGCTCAGCGCGTCGACATACCACCACGCATAGCCGTGGTCCGGGACAATGCGGTCGAAGCGAGGTCCGCGGTCGCCCGTGCAGCGGCCATCCGGCCCGACAGCGCCGCCATCGGCACGCCCGGTCCCGGATGCGCGCTGCCCCCCGCCACGTAGAGCCCCGGCAGCCTGGTCGGCGCGCCCGGCCGCTGGAACGATGCCATCCAGCCGTGCGAGCTGCGGCCGTACAGCGCGCCCCCCGTGCCCGGAAACATCCGGTTGAAGTCCGTCGGCGTTGTCACGCGGGTCAATTCCGGCGTCGTCGCGATGCTGAGGCCGCAGCGCTGCAACAGGTCGAAGGTCTGGCGGGCACATTGGCTGATCTCCGAGGGAGCGAAGCGATGATGATCACCTGACGCGGGCGCGTTGATCAGGACGAACAGCGGCTCGTTGCCGCCGGCCTCGCGCGGCTGGTCGTCGCGATCCTGCGCGCAGACATAGACGGTGGGCTCGGCCGGCATCGCGCGGCGGTCGATCAGCTGATCGAACTCGGCGCGGGAATCGCGCGAGAAGAACACGTTGTGCCGCACCAGCGGAAAGCCGTCGGCCCGCGCGAGGCAGCTCCAGGTCATCGCCGAGAGCGAGCGCGCGGCCTGCGGGATCGCCGGTAGCGCGCGCGCGGCGTCCACACCAAACAGCCCCTGCGCCAGCGCGGCGACATCGGCCGTCGCGATGACGGCGTTGGCGGTGATCTGCTCACCGGTCGCGAGCCGTACGCCCGCGGCGCGACCGGCGCTCGTGACGATGCCGGCGACCTCGCTGTCGTAGCGGATGCTGACGCCGTGGCGCCGCGCCAGCGCGGCCAGGCACGCGGCGAGCTCGTGCATGCCGCCGTCGATCAGCCACACGCCGGCCTGCTCGACATGGGCGACCAGCATCAGCGTCGCGGGCGCATGGAAGGGCGACGAGCCGCAATAGGTCGCGTAGCGGCCGAACAACTGCTGCAGTCGAGGATCGCGAAAATAGTCGCCGAGCGCCTTCCACAGCGTCTGGAACGGACGGATCGCGGTGAGATCGCGGAAGCCGGCATTGCGCAACAGATGCGTCATGCTCGGCGCCGGCGTGCGGATGAAGGGATCCCTGAGCACCTCGAAGATGCGGCGGGCGTCGCGGCAGAACGCGCGATAGCCCTCGGCCTCGCTGCGTCCGGCGAAACGACCGATGGCGTCAGCGGACCGGTCCTCGTCGGCGAACAGATCGAGCGTGCGGCGATCGGTCCAGGCGTGGCGGGCGAGAACGTCGAGCGGGGTGAGGGTGAGGTGATCGTCGAGCGATGTGCCGATGTCGGCGAACAGCTCGTCGAACACCCAGCGCATCGTGAACACGGTGGGGCCGGAGTCGATCCGGGCAGAGCCGATCGCGATCTGGCGCATCTTGCCGCCAGGCGCGGCGGCGCGCTCGATCACGGTCACCTCGGCGCCACGCGCGGCGAGGGTGAGCGCGGCGCTGAGGCCGGCGATGCCGGCGCCAACCACGATCACGCGGTGATCGGCCATTGCTTTGCACTCCTGTCCGCCCGGCCTGACGCAGGAATGTCTAGCATGATTTACAATGTTGGTGTAAGTTGAAATTTACATAGGCGAGGGCCGGCATGGGCCTCGCGGCAGGGGAGGCTGGCATGGACGTGATGGCCCGGATCGAGAAATCCCTCGTCACAGCGGTCGCCCTGGCCGACCGGCCCGGATGCCCGCCGCGCCTCTCGGCCGCCATGCAGGCCGCGGTGTTTCCCAAGGGGGCGCGGGTTCGTCCGCGGCTCTGTCATGCGGTGGCCAGCGCTTGCGGCGACGACGAGCCGGCCGCGACCGATGCGGCAGGATCCGCGATCGAGCTGCTGCACTGCGCCTCGCTGGTGCATGACGATCTGCCGTGCTTCGACAACGCGGCGCTGCGACGCGGGCGGCCCTCGGTGCATGCCGCGTTCGGCGAGCCGCTCGCGGTGCTCGCCGGCGATGCGCTGATCGTGCTCGCTTTCCAGACGCTCGCCAAGTCCAGATGCTCGCCGCTGCGGCTGGCACAGCTGATCGCGACCATCGGCGATGCCGTCGGCGTGCCGCATGGCATCTCGGCCGGGCAAGCCTGGGAATGCGAGCCGCAGATCGATCTGTCGCGCTATCACCGCTCCAAGACCGGCGCGCTGTTTGCGGCGGCCACCGTGTCGGGCGCCGCTGCGGCAGGGCATGAGAATCCGGAGGCGTGGCGTACGCTCGGCGAGACCATCGGCGAGGCCTATCAGGTCGCCGACGACATCCGCGACGCAGCCAGCGACGAGGAGGAGGCGGGCAAGCCCGTCGGCCAGGATGCCGCGCATGGCCGGCCCAACGCTGTGCTGATCTATGGGCTCACCGGCGCCGTCAGCTATCTGCACGATCTCGTCGCCGACGGCATCCGCACCATGCCGCCCTGTGCCCACGCGCACGAGCTGCGCATGCTGATGGAGCAGGAAGCCAAGCGCCTGGTGCCGCGCCGCCTGGCGGCGTCGGCGGCGTGATGTTTCGGCCGCGTTGAATGGCAACGCTCGCGCCGCGCGCACAGTGCCCACCCTCCCCTGGAGGGGGAGGGGCGCCGAGCATGCGCGCAGCGGCATGCGCGGCCGGGTGGGGTGACGGACTGTCCGCGCCTGTGGTGCTGATGGCTTCGCGGGCGCCGGTGCCGGCAAACCTGATGTTGCCTCGACCCATCCTCACCTGTTTCCGGGCTCACCCCACCCCACCGCGCGCGTTGCGCGCGGTGACCCTCCCCCTTCAGGGGAGGGCAATCGCATGTGGAAATTCCGGGCTGTCGCGACGAACGATCCTGCAAGTTAGTTACTCCGTCATGCCCGGGCTTGTCCCGGGCATCCACGTCGTTCTCAGCATGCCGGCCGACGTGGATGGCCGGGACAAGCCCGGCCATGACGACGTGGAGAGAGACGAGCACAAAACGGCGATCGCCACATGCGATTGCCCTGCCCTCCAGGGGAGGGTGGGCAGTGGTGCGCGTCGATGCGCTATTGCCCGCCGACTGGAGCATTGATCCGTGTCGACCGTCGTCCGCCACGACACTCCGCCCCCGATCAGCCTCATTGATCGCTGGCGCGGCTGGCGCGACGCGCTGCTCGCGAGTGCGGCGTTCCAGCGCTGGGCGGCGGCGTTTCCGTTGACGCGGCCGATTGCGCGCAGGCGGGCGGCGGAGCTGTTCGACCTGTGCGCAGGGTTCGTCTATTCGCAGACGCTGGCGGCTTGCGTGCAGCTCGATCTGTTCGAGACGTTGCGCGCCGGGCCGTGCGATCTCGCGGCGCTGGCGTCGCGCGCGGTGGTGCCCGAGGCCGCGATGGAGAGCTTGTGCGAGGCGGCGAGCGCGCTGCAATTGCTCGAGCGTCGCGGTGCGGCGCGCTACGGGCTCGGGCCGCTCGGCGCGGCGCTGCTCGGCAATCCCGGCATCGCCGCCATGGTTCGACATCACGCCGCGCTGTATGCCGATCTCACCGATCCCGTGGCGCTGCTGCGCGGACAGGACCGCGAGCGCCGGCTCGCGCAGTACTGGCCGTATGCGCTGGACAAGACCGGCGATGCGCTGACACGCGACAGCGTCGCGCCCTACACGGCGCTGATGGCGGCGTCGCAGCCGATGATCGCGGACGTCGTCCTCGCAGCCTATCCCTTGAGTGGCCACCGTTGCCTGCTCGATGTCGGCGGTGGCGACGGCAGCTTCCTGACCGCCGCCGCGCGGGCTGCGCCGCAGCTGCAGCTCAAGCTGTTCGATCTGCCGGAGGTCGCCGCGATCGCGCAGGAGCGTCTCGCCAAGGCCGGGCTGGCCGATCGCGTCACGATCACGGCCGGCAGCTTCTACGACGATGCGCTCCCGACCGGCGCGGACGTGATCTCGCTGATTCGGGTCGTGCACGATCACGACGACGAGGCCGTGGCGCGGTTGCTCGCGAAGCTGCGCGCCGCGCTGCCTGACGATGGCGTGCTGCTGCTGGGCGAGCCGATGCGCGAGGCGGCCGGCGGCAGCGATGGCGTCAGCGCCTATTTCGAGATCTATCTGCGCGCGATGGGGCAGGGGCGGCCGCGCAGCCCCGCCCGCTTGCGCGAGCTGCTCCACGCGGCGGGTTTTTCGCAGGTGCGAGTGCTTCGCACCCGGATCCCGCTGATCGCCAGCGTGATTGTCGCGAAAAGCTGACACTCAAACTGTAAATATATATTGACACTCTCCATAGTCGGACTAACCTCACATCCGTAACTAAGCGGGCGTCGCCGGGGAGTTGGGCTATGGACGCGATCGCCGTCGTACTGGGGAGGCCGAGGGAGTTGTCGCTGCAACAGCTGCAGCTGGCGGATGCCCCGGACTGCCTGACCGTCGACATCGAATGGAGCGCGATCAGCACCGGCACCGAGCGGCTGCTGTACGAGGGACGGATGCCGTCCTTCCCGGGCATGGGCTATCCGCTCGTACCGGGCTACGAGGCGGTGGGCCGCGTCGCGCGCGCCGCGCCAAACTCCGGTTTTCGCAAGGGCGAGCGGGTGTTCGTGCCGGGCGCGGCGCGCTGCTTCGGCGAGGTCAGGAGCCTGTTTGGCGCCGCCGCCTCGCGTCTCAACGTTCCCGCACAGCGCCTTGTTGCGATCGATGAGACGACGGGCCAGCGCGGCGTGCTGCTGGCACTGGCGGCCACCGCCTATCATGCATTGCAGATCGGTGGTGACGGCCAGGCCGAATGCGTCGTCGGCCATGGCGTGCTCGGCCGTCTGCTGGCGCGGCTGATCGTGGCGATGGGCGGCGATCCGCCCGTGGTGTGGGAAAGCAATCCGGAGCGCGCCGTTGGTGCGACGGGCTATCGCGTCATCGATCCCTCAGAGGACAGCAGACCCGACTATCGGCTGATCTTCGATGCCAGCGGCGATGCCGGGCTGCTCGACAGCCTCATTGCTCGCCTGGCGCCACGTGGCGAGATCATCCTCGCCGGCTTCTACAGCGCGCCGCTCTCCTTCTCCTACCCGCCGGCCTTCATGCGCGAGGCGGCGATCCGCGTCGCCGCCGAATGGACGCACGAGGATCTGCTCGCGGTGCGCAATCTCATCGACACCGGTCGGCTGTCGCTGGACGGGCTGATCACGCACCACGCCGACGCCTTGTCCGCGGAGAGTGCCTACCAGACCGCGTTCGACGATCCCTCATGTCTCAAGATGGTCCTGGACTGGAGAGCTGCCGCATGAACGCCCCGACCAAGATCACCGCCAATCTTGCCGCGATGACGGATGCCTTGCGTGCCGAGGCCGCGATCGAGCCGGATGCGCCGGTGACGGCTGCGCCGAAGAAGGCCACGCAGATCATCGCGATCTACGGCAAGGGCGGCATCGGCAAGAGCTTCACGCTCGCCAACCTGTCCTACATGATGGCGCAGCAGGGCAAGAAGGTGCTGCTGATCGGCTGCGATCCGAAGAGCGACACCACCTCGCTGCTGTTCGGCGGCCGGGCCTGCCCGACCATCCTCGAGACCTCGTCGAAGAAGAAGCTCGCCGGCGAGGAGGTCAAGATCGGCGACGTCTGCTTCAAGCGCGACGGCGTGTTCGCGATGGAGCTTGGCGGGCCCGAGGTCGGCCGCGGCTGCGGCGGACGCGGCATCATCCATGGCTTCGAGCTGATCGAGAAGCTCGGCTTCCACGATTGGGGCTTCGACTATGTGCTGCTGGACTTCCTCGGCGACGTCGTCTGCGGCGGCTTCGGCCTGCCGATCGCGCGCGACATGTGCCAGAAGGTGATCATCGTCGGCTCCAACGACCTGCAGTCGCTCTACGTCGCCAACAATGTCTGCTCGGCGGTCGAGTATTTCCGCAAGCTCGGTGGCAATGTCGGCGTCGCCGGCATCGTCATCAACAAGGACGACGGCACCGGCGAGGCTGCGGCGTTCGCGGAAGCCGCCGGCATTCCGGTGCTGGCCTCGATCCCGGCCGACGACGACATCCGCCGCAAGAGCGCGAGCTATCAGATCATCGGCCGCCCCGGCACGCCCTGGGCGGCGCTGTTTGAGCACCTCGCCCAGAACGTCGCCGAGGCGCCGCCGCGGCATCCGCATCCGCTGACGCATGACGGTCTTCTCGGGCTGTTCAAGGCCTCGGAGGTCGGGCGCGACGTGGTGCTGGAGCAGGCGACGCTCGAGGACATGTGCGGCAGCACCGCGGTGGCCAAGCCGTCGCTCGAAGTGATCTACGACAGCGTGTGATGGGATCGGTCGGCGAGCGGAATGTAATGCAATGAGCGATCCTGTGGTCCATCAGGCAATCAGCGCGCAGAGCGGCGCAGCGGCAGCTCTTCTGCCGGCGCAGCCCGAGGCGCTCGGCTGCCACGCCGGCAAGGCCGAGTTCAAGCGTGCGGCCGATGCCGCCGGCAAGAGCGAGGTGCTGGCGCGCTACGCGGCCGACTATCCGGCCGGGCCGCACGACCAGCCGCAGAGCATGTGCCCGGCGTTCGGCTCGCTGCGCGTGGGCCTGCGCATGCGGCGCACCGCGACGGTGCTGTCGGGCTCGGCCTGCTGCGTTTATGGCCTCACCTTCACATCGCACTTCTACGGCGCGCGGCGCAGCGTCGGCTACGTCCCGTTCAATTCCGAGACGCTGGTCACCGGCAAGCTGTTCGAGGACATCCGCGAGGCCGTGTTCAAGCTGGCGGACCCCGCCAACTACGACTGCGTCGTCATCATCAATCTCTGCGTGCCCACCGCGTCGGGCGTGCCGCTGCAGATTCTCCCGAAGGAGATCAACGGCGTCCGCGTCATCGGCATCGACGTGCCCGGGTTTGGCGTGCCGACCCATGCCGAGGCCAAGGACGTGCTCGCCGGCGCGATGCTGAGCTACGCGCGCCGCGAGGCGGAGCAGGGTCCGGTGCAGGCGCCACGCGTGCCGCGCGGCGATCGGCCGACCATCGCGCTGCTAGGTGAGATGTTTCCGGCCGATCCCGTCGGCATCGGCATGATGCTGGCGCCGCTTGGTCTCGCCGCGGGTCCCGCGGTGCCGACGCGCGAATGGCGCGAGCTGTATGGCGCGTTGGACTGCGCGGCCGTGGCGGCGATCCATCCGTTCTACACGGCCTCGATCCGTGAGTTCGAGGCGGCGGGCCGCCCGATCATCGGCTCGGCGCCGGTCGGCTGGGATGGCACGGCGGAGTGGCTGGAGGCCGTTGGCGCGGTCTGCGGCGTCGGGCGCGCGCAGATCGATGCGGCCAAGAACGCGGTGCTGCCGGCGATCCGCGGCGCGCTTACGGCGACTCCGATCCGCGGCCGGATCACGCTGTCGGGCTATGAGGGATCGGAGCTGCTGGTCGGGCGTCTGCTGGTCGAGAGCGGCGCCGACCTGCGCTATGTCGGCACGGCCTGTCCGCGCACGCGCTGGTCGGAGGCCGACTGTGCCTGGCTCGAGAGCCGCGGCGTGCGCGTGCAGTACCGCGCCTCGCTGGAGCAGGATCTCACGGCGGTCGATGAGTTCGCGCCGGATCTTGCGATCGGCACCACGCCGGTCGTGCAGAAGGCCAAGGCGCGCGCGATCCCGTCGCTCTACTTCACCAATCTCATTTCGGCGCGGCCGCTGTTCGGCGTCTCCGGCGCCGGCTCGCTGGCGCAGGTCGTCAACGCGGCGATCTCAGGCAAGGCCCGCTTCGACGAGATGCGCGACTTCTTCGAAGGCGTCGGTGAGGGCGACACCGCGGGCGTGTGGCAGGGCACCCCTGTCGCGCGTCCCGACTTCCGCGACAAGTACCGCAAGGCGGTCGCGGCGCAGGCCAAGGCGCGCAAGTCCGAGGAGATGGTGTGATGCTGATCCTCGACCACGATCGCGCCGGCGGCTATTGGGGGGCGGTCTACGCGTTCACCGCGATCAAGGGCCTGCAGGTCATCATCGACGGCCCCGTGGGCTGCGAGAACCTGCCGGTGACCTCGGTGCTGCACTACACCGACGGCCTGCCGCCGCATGAGCTGCCGATCGTCGTGACGGGGTTAGGCGAGGACGAGCTCGGCCAGAAGGGCACCGAGCAGGCGATGAAGCGCGCCCGCGCCGCGCTCGATCCCGACCTGCCGGCGGTGGTCGTCACCGGCTCGATCGCCGAGATGATTGGCGGTGGCGTCACGCCCGAAGGCTCCAACATCAAGCGCTTCCTGCCGCGCACCATCGACGAGGACCAGTGGCAGAGCGCCAACCGCGCGTTGAGCTGGCTGTGGAGCGAATACGGCCCACGCCGGATTCCTGAGCGCAAGCCGCGCGCCGACGGCGAGAAGCCCAGGGTCAACATCATCGGTCCGATCTACGGCACCTTCAACATGCCGTCGGATGTCGCCGAGATCCGCCGCCTGGTCGAAGGCATCGGCGCCGAGATCAACATGGTGTTCCCGCTCGGCAGCCACCTCGCCGACGTGCCGAAGCTGGTCAATGCCGATGTCAACATCTGCATGTACCGCGAGTTCGGTCGCCTGCTGTGCGAGACGCTGGAGCGGCCTTATCTGCAGGCGCCGATCGGGCTGCATTCGACGACGAAATTCCTGCGCTCGCTGGGCGAGATGCTCGGCCTCGATCCCGAGCCGTTCATCACCCGGGAGAAGCATACGACGATCAAGCCGCTGTGGGACCTCTGGCGCTCGGTGACGCAGGACTTCTTCGGCACCGCGAGCTTCGGCATCGTCGCCTCGGAGACCTACGCACGCGGCCTGCGCAATTTCCTGGAGATGGAGCTCGGGCTTCCCTGCCACTTCGCGATCTCGCGCTGTGCCGGCGCCAAGACCGATAATGATGCCATCCGCAAGGCCATCCACGAGCGGCCGCCGCTGGTGCTGTTCGGCAGCTACAATGAGCGCATGTATGCGGCGGAGGCCGGCAACCGGTCGATCTACGTCCCGGCCTCGTTCCCGGGCACGGTCATCCGCCGCCACACCGGCACGCCGTTCATGGGCTATGCGGGGGCGACCTACGTCGTGCAGGAGGTCTGCAACGCGCTGTTCGATGCGCTGTTCAACATCCTGCCGCTCGCAACCCAGCTCGACCAGATCGCGGCGACGCCGGCGCGGCTCGAGCGTGAGCTGCCATGGGATGACGGGGCCAAGCTCGCGCTCGACCAGATCATCGAGACCCAGCCGGTGCTGGTGCGGATCTCGGCGGCCAAGCGGCTGCGCGACGCCGCCGAGCGCGGTGCGCGCCAGGCTGGACTCGACAAGGTGACGGAGGACGTTCTCGCGCATGCGCGGTCGCAGCTCGCAACGGGCCACGCCGCGTAGGCACGGGGATAGCGGAGAGGGAGAGGACGATGTCGTTATACGAACGCATGGATCGTGACGTCGCACCGAGATCGCGCGAGCGCATCGACTATCTACTGGTCTACGCGATGTGCTTCGCCGTGCTGATGGTCGAGGGCGTGCTGCGCCGGATCGGCTCCATCATCACCGGCCACCGGCCCGCGCCGCTCGGCGCGATCGTCGGTGAAGCAAGGATCAAGGCCGCGAACTGCGCGACCTCGTCCTTCATGGGACTTTGAGTTCGAGAGCGGTCAGTGCGCTCTCCGGATTTGCAAGGAGTTCGTGCGGCTCGCCGCACGGATGTCATCCCGGCGACGGGATGACACTTCGACGCCGCTCATCTCGGTGGGTGGCATCCGGCCGAAAGGCCAACACCAGGAGGTACCACTATGGTGGACGTACCAAACAAGGGAGGCTCTCTGTCGGGGCTGACCGAAGCGGAGGCGAGGGAATTCCATAGCATCTTCATGACGAGCTTTGTGGTCTTCACGGCGGTTGCGATCGTCGCCCACATTCTCGCCTGGATGTGGCGTCCCTGGCTGCCCGGGCCGACTGGCTACAAGGCGGCGATGGATGGGGCAGCCCACTACGCCACTCTCGCGCTCTCCTACCTGACCTGATCGAAAGGAGAAAACTATGTGGCGCTTGTGGTTGTTGTTCGATCCCCGCAGGGTTCTCGTGGCTCTCGGCGTGTTCCTGTTCGGACTGGCATTGGTGATTCACTTCATCCTGCTCAGCACCAACCGGTTCAACTGGCTGGAGGGGCCGCGTGCAGCGAAGACGTCGTCGATCTCCGATCCGGCAACGCCGGTGAAGCTCAGCTAGCAGCTCGACGACCAGAGGGAAGCGGACGGGCGACGGCGGCAGACCCCGTTCGCCCGCTTCCCAAATCCTCTCGTCCAACGAATTCACGACACGACACGTAGCATATCGCGCGACGGGCAGCGGAGGCAGGACCGATGGCAATGCTCAGCTTTGAACGAAAATACCGCGTCCGCGGCGGCACGTTGATCGGCGGCGACCTCTTCGATTTCTGGGTCGGACCGTTCTACGTCGGCTTCTTCGGCGTGACGACGATCTTCTTCACCTTTGTCGGCGTGGCGCTGATCCTCTACGCCACGGCGCTCGGACCGACGTGGAATCTCTGGCAGATCAGCATCAACCCGCCCGATGCCAAATACGGGCTGTCGTTCGCGCCCCTCACCGAGGGCGGCTTCTGGCAGCTCATCACGGTGTGTGCGCTCGGCGCCTTCGTCTCATGGGCGCTGCGCGAGGTCGAGATCTGCCGCAAGCTCGCGATCGGCTATCACGTGCCGTTCGCCTTCGGCTTTGCGATCTTCGCCTATTTTACGCTGGAGGTGATCCGGCCGGTGCTGATGGGCTCATGGAGCTACGCCTTCCCCTACGGCATCATCACTCACCTCGATTGGGTGTCGAACACCGGCTATCAGTTCGGCAACTTTCACTACAATCCCGCGCACATGATCGCGATCACGTTCTTCTTCACGACGTGTCTTGCGCTCGCGCTGCACGGCTCGCTAATCCTGTCGGCCGCCAACCCGGGCAAGGGCCAGGAGATGAAATCGCCGGAGCATGAAAACACCATGTTCCGCGATCTCCTCGGCTACTCCATCGGCACGCTCGGCATCCATCGCCTCGGTCTGTTCCTGGCGCTGTCGGCGGTGTTCTTCAGCGCCGTCTGCATCGTCATCTCCGGTCCCGCCTGGCTGATGCCGGAAGGCAATGCCTGGTCGGACTGGTGGGACTGGTGGCGCCACGTCCCGATCTGGTCGCCGCCGCAATGAGTTCAAGGAGAGGTCGTCATGGCCCAATACCAGAACATCTTCACGCAGATCCAAGTTCGTAGTGCGATCTATCCGGGTATCCCGATCGAGCCCGGCGTCTGGGAGCGGATCGGCAAGGGCAGCTTCAACTATTGGTTCGGCAAGCTCGGCGATGCCCAGGTCGGCCCGGTCTATCTCGGCTTTCTCGGCCTCGCGTCGCTGATGTCGGGCTTCGTTGCGATCGAGATCATCGGTCTCAACATGCTGGCATCGGTGAACTGGAGCCCGCTCGAGTTCATCCGCCAGTTCCCGTGGCTGGCGCTGCAGCCACCCGCGCCGGAATACGGCCTGCAGATCTTCCCGCCACTGCAGGAGGGCGGCTGGTGGCTGATGGCCGGCTTCTTCCTGACGACGTCGATCCTGCTGTGGTGGGCGCGCACCTATCGCCGCGCCCGCGCGCTCGGTCTCGGCACGCATGTGTCGTGGGCGTTCGCGTCGGCAATCTGGCTCTATCTGGTGCTCGGCTTCATCCGGCCGATCTTCATGGGGAGCTGGAGCGAGGCGGTGCCGTTCGGCATCTTCCCGCACCTCGACTGGACCAACAACTTCTCCATCACCCACGGCAACCTGTTCTACAATCCGTTCCACATGCTCTCGATCGCCTTCCTGTACGGGTCGGCGCTGCTGTTCGCGATGCATGGCGCGACGGTGCTGGCGATCAGCCGCTACGGCGGCGAGCGTGAGCTCGAGCAGATCGTCGACCGCGGCACGGCCTTCGAACGTGGTGCGCTGTTCTGGCGCTGGACCATGGGCTTCAATGCGACGGCCGAGTCGATCCATCGCTGGGCCTGGTGGTTCGCCGTGCTTTGCACCTTGACCGGCGGCATCGGTATCCTACTGTCGGGCACCGTGGTCGATAACTGGTTCGACTGGGGCGTGAAACACGGGCTGGCGCCACCGCGCTGAGTCCTGCAGGTCGAGAGATGTTGGACAGAGTTGAACAGATCGATATGGCCGGGCGCAGCACGCGTCCGGCCAGTCTTTTGCAGGCGATGCGGGAGCGGACCAAGACGCTCCACGTCACCGCGGAGCGGGCCGGCATCGTGGCCGAGCTGTTGCGGGGGCGCGGTACGCGACAGGCCTACGCGTTGTTGTTGCGCAATCTGCTGCCGGTCTACGAGACGCTCGAAGCGGAGCTGCTCCGCCATCAGGGCACGCCAGTGACGGGCCGCATCGTGCGGCTGGAGCTGCATCGCAGTGCTGCGATCAAGGCCGATCTCGCCGAGCTCGAAGCGCGCAATCTGCCGTTGCTGCCCGAGGCGATCGCCTATGTTCGTGCTATCCACGAGGCAGGCTCCGGCTCCGGCCATCCGCTGCTGGCGCACGCCTATACGCGCTATCTCGGCGATCTCAGCGGCGGCCAGATCATCAAGAAGATCCTGGCGCGCTCGCTCGAACTGAAGCCCGCGGCGCTGTCGTTCTACGAGTTTACGGAGATCGCCGATATTCCGCGCTTCAAGGATGATTACAGGGACGCATTGGAGCAGGCCGGCGCGGCGATGGCCGAGCATGATGCGGTCATCGAGGAAGCCGCCACGGCCTTCCAGCTGAACATCGCGCTGTCGCAGGCGCTCCAGCAGGCGGCTGGGCTCGCTGGCTGAGGCGGCCGAGGTCCAGCTCAAATCGATCTCGTCCGACAGGGCACTGCGTTGGAGCCGATGTGTTTCCGCCGGCGACGGCCGGCTCCCCTCCCCGCAAGGGCAGGGCCATCGCATATGACCCGGCCCTTGTTAGGGGCCTCATGGTTCGAGACGCGCCGAAGACGGCGCTCCTCACCATGAGGATTGAGAATCCTGCCGCGAAACTGGCCTCGTCCTGAGGAGCCCGCCGGAGGCGGGCGTCTCGAAGGACGGTAGGAGGCGTGCTGGCGGCTACGAGCTTTTCTCATATGCGATAGCCCTGCCCGCAAGGGGGAGGGGAGTAGACCGAGAGCGTGGTGAGATATCGGGCGATATCGTCAAAGTACGAGCTACGTGGTCAAAGCGGGTACGGGACGGCATCCATCAACGACGTACCGCAGACCCTCTCCCTCGTCTCACTCCTCGCTCTGCGAGCGATACCACACCAGGTGCTCGAGGATCTCCAGCGTCCGCGTGGTCGAATTGCGGATGCTCTCCAGCATCTCCGGCATGCTGCCGGCCTGCGCGCCGTGCGTCACCTCCAGCGCGGCGAGCTGCGCGTTCTCGACGGTGGACGCGGCGAGCTCCTTGTAGATCAGGCTTGCGCTCTGATCGAGCCGCAGCGTCGGCCGGCGGGCGCCGTCGATCTCTTCCTGGAAGCGCGCCCGGGCCGCCTCGGCGGTCTTGCGCTCGGTCAAGTCCGAGAAGATCAGCACGAAGCCGAGCACGCGATCATACGGCGCGATCACCGGGTCGGCGCGCACCATCAACGGCCGTTGCGGCGAGGCGCCGCCCGTCAGCGTCAGCTCGCCGCGCCAGCTGCGCTTGTTGCGCATGAGGTCGTCGAGATTGGCGCGGAATTCCGCCGGCGCCGTGCAGTAGCTACCGAGATCGCGCAGATACGGGATGTGCGGATGCGAGGCGCGCAGCTGCTGCTCGAAGGCTTCGTTCATCAGCAGGATGCGGCCCTCGACATCGGCGATGATCACCGGCTGCTCCGAGCGCAGCACCTGGGCGCTGATCGTGGCGAGCTGGTCCTGCGCGATCACCATGCGCACCGAACGCAGCTGCAGCGCCACGTCGGCGACCGTCTCGCTGACGACGCGGGCGGAGGCGAGCTCGGCGCTCGACCACGGCTCGGACTTGCCTTCGACCAGCTGATGCCATTTCGCAAACGAGCGCCGCGGCGACAGATCCGACGGATCGTCGCCGATGATGACGGCCTTGAGCGGGTCGCCGCCCCAGGTCACCGTCCGCACCTGCTCCGGCCGGAACCACAACAGATACTCGCCCTCGCTCGCCGACAGCGGTGCGGCGATCAGGCCGCTGGCGATCGAGCGGATGTCGGCAAAGGACGGTTCGTCGAGCGTCAGCGAGCTGGTCGCCGTCAAGCCCTCGGGGGCTGCTCCCGGCGTGTTGCGCCGGCGATCGAGCCAGGCGGCGAGATCGCGGATGCGCTGCGTCGACGGGACGTCGCCGGCGGTCGTGACCTGGCCCTCGAACAGCAGCGCCGCGCCGCTCGCACCAAGCGGCTGCAGCAGCGACTGCGAGCCGTCGAACAGCGCCGCCTGCCATTCGCCGTCGCGCGACACCGCTTCGACCAGCCGCTGCTCCAGCCGGCGCACGACCAGCTCGGATTGGCTTTGGGCAAAGCTCTCCAGCGCCGCGATCCGGATCGCGCAGGTCTCGGCCAGCGCCTCGCCTGCCGCGCGAATGTCGAACGGCACGAAGCGCGGCTCATAGTGATGGCAGGCGATCAGTCCCCACAGCCGTCCGCTGACTATCAGCGAGCACACCAGCGTCGCGCCGACGCCCATGTTCTGCAGGTATTTCTGGTGGATCGGCGACATGCTGCGCAGGCAGCTCAGGGACATGTCGAGGTCGCGGCCGTTGAGCGGCGAGATGCGCGGCTGCAGCGGCACTGGCGTGTAGTTGACGTCGACCAGGAGGCGCACGCGGTTGCGCTCGTAGAGCCGGCGCGCGATCTGCGGAATGTCGGATGCCGGATAGCGGTTGCCGAGAAAGGCCTCCAGATCCGGCCGCCGCCGCTCCGACAAGACCTCGCCATGGCCGTCCTCGTCGAAGCGATAGACCATGACGCGGTCGTAGCCGGCGATCTCCCTGAAGATGGTCGCCGTCTCGTCGCACAGGCCGAGCAACGATGAGGCCGAGGTGATGCGGTGGAAGGCGCTGTCGAGCGCAGGCGCGATGTTGGTCGTCTTCGTCGCCGGCTCCAGCTCGACGATCAGCCCGCCATTCGAGGGGCGGTGAAGCGTGCAGTCGACCCGGCGCGGCGGCGCCCCGGCGGTGCATCGCAGGGTCATCGGAGCCAGATGGAGGGGGCTGTTGAGATGCGGCAGTATCTGCAGGGCCAGGTCGCCGCCAAGATCGCGCAAGGGACGGCCGACCACGGAGCCGGTGTTGAGGAAGACGGCCGCATTGGTGCTGGCCTGGATGACGATGTTGTCGGGCTCCTTGACCGCCAGGAGAATGCCGTGCGGCTGGATCGAGCCTGCGAGATGAATCTGTTCACGCTCGCAATCCGCAAGAGTAGCGTGGCCGAAGGCCGGCGTTGTCAGCGGAACGGGCAACTATCTCCCCTTTTCGGTTTCCTCGTCGCTTTCTTCGAGTTGGCTCAGATTATACCGATCGAGCTTGGCGTAAAGACTCTGGCGGCTGAGGCCGAGAATTTCGGCAGCCGACGTCCGGTTCCCGTTGGCGAGCTCGAGCGCAGCGCGGACGTAATGCTGCTCGACGACTTCGACCGTGCTCCTCACCAGGTCGCGCAACGGTGTCTTGCCGACGGATTCATTGAGGCCCGCGAGGGCGACCCGCAGATTGTCATGCTCCGCCGCGGGCG
The DNA here is from genome assembly GCF_032489875.1 of Bradyrhizobium sp. SZCCHNR1015. Classification (NCBI taxonomy): domain Bacteria; kingdom Pseudomonadati; phylum Pseudomonadota; class Alphaproteobacteria; order Hyphomicrobiales; family Nitrobacteraceae; genus Bradyrhizobium; species Bradyrhizobium sp. SZCCHNR1015. The sequence continues at coordinate 43,897 of NZ_JAUEYW010000006.1, read as the reverse complement.
ACAACCGCCTGGCGATGTTGCGCAACACCAGGCCGATCCGGCGCTGGCCGTCGAGGCCGTGGGCGGCAGCCGAGATCTCGACCTCGGTCTCGGTCCCGAGCTCGCCCTGGATCGTGGTCGACAGCAGCCGGACGGCTCCATGGCGCTCGACGTTGGAGATCAGCACCGAAAGGTCGGCGCCGGGGCGCGTCAGCCACCGGCTCAGCTTCTCATCGATCAGCGCCTCTTTCGATCCGACCTCGACCAGCTCCAGGAAGGCCCGATTGGCCCGCTTGATGGCACCGGTGCCATCGATGCTGATGACGGCATCGGGAAGATTGTCGATCAGTGCTTCGGGATCGTCGGGGAGCGGGCCCGGCTGCGCGGCCTTGCCGATCGGCGCCATCTGCAGCAGGAACATCGGCGCGGTCTCGCTGGTCATCAGCGATCCCCGGAGCATCCAGGGTGCGGTGTCGTGGCCGAGGTGAATCACGATGCCCGGCGCCTTGCCCTGGTCGCGGACGCGCCTCAGCATCAGCTCTACCGGCTCGCGATCCTTTTGCGGGATCTCCTGCAGGAACTCGCGGCCCACCAGATTGTCCCGGCGACGGCTTGAAACGCCGAGCGCGGCCGCCGCCGTCCGATTCGCTTCGACGATGCGCAGATCTGACACCTTCGTCAGCAGCACAGCCTCGTTGGAGTCCTCGATGACCAGGCGGTAGCGCGTCTCGATCTCGCGCAGCTTCCAGTAGTCGCGCTCGATGGTCTGCTGGGCCGAGATCAGCCGGGCCTGGAGCTCCGCGACCGCCTGCAGATTCTTGCCGATCGCCAGCATGCCGGCCCGGCCGCCGAGCAGCACGGTCGTGAATTCCATCGGCAGCTCGAGACCGCTCGGGAACCGCTGCGTGATCTGTCGGAACGCGGAAATGCCGGTCCGCTTGGTGTCCTGCATGATGCGCTCGATCTTCTCGCTCGCATCATCGACGATCTCGGACCAGGGACGGCCGAGCCAGATGTCGACATTCTCGGCTGACATGTTCGGCGACAGCGTCGCCTCACGGATCACGCCGTCCATGTCCAGCAGCAATGTAACGTCGGGTCGTGGACCGTGAAACTCGGCCATGGTCTTGGCACCCGTTATCTTTGGCACCCTCTTGAGACGCTCGGGGGATCGCGGCCAGTTCATTTGGCGCGCATTTTGAAGGTGTTGCGCCCCATCCCGCTAACGTATTGAGAGTCTTGAGAATGTCGTTAGCCCATGCAGGGCGCTCGCTGTCAAGGCTTATTTCAGAGCATCCTTCTTTCGTTGGTATCCCTGCGCCTATTGCATGTTCGAGCTGCGACTTATTCGCTCACTTTCGCCTGAACCAGGCATGACAAGATCACGTGACACTGTTACCTGTAAGGAGCAAATCACATGGGCTAACAAAAACGACGCATCGGGAGGTCGCATATGCTTCGATCGGGTTTGGTTGCAGCGGTCATGACTGCCATGTCGGCGGGCGCCGCGTTCGCGTTGGACGGCGGGGACGCTGCCAAGGGCGAGCAGGTCTTCAAGCAGTGCATGACGTGCCACCGGATCGGACCGGAGGCGAAGAACGCCGTCGGTCCGGTACTCACCGGCGTCGTCGGCCGGCCCACCGGGACCTATCCGGGCTTTGCCTATTCGGAGCTGAACAAGCATGCCGGCGAGGCGGGGCTCGTCTGGACCGAGGACAATATCTTCGCATACCTCCCGGATCCCAACGCCTTCCTGAAGAAGTTCCTCACCGACAAGGGCAAGGCGGATCAGGCGACCGGCTCGACCAAGATGGTATTCAAGCTCGCCAACGAGCAGCAGCGCAAGGACGTCATCGCGTATCTGAAGACGTTCTCTGAGAAGAAGTGAGCGGCGTCGGTACCGCGCTCAGGTTCTGAGCGGTTGCCCGCGCACCATCCGCACGCACCCGTGTCGTCCCGGCGAACGCCGGGACCCATACTGCGTGATCTCCCTTGGGGCACGCTGCGCGTTGAGCCTTCTGTGAAACCGATAGTTGCCGGTGGCTATGGGTCCCGGCGTTCGCCGGGACGACAGCTGTGGGTGCCCTTTGCGTCAGCGGGGTTTGCGCGGGCCGAGCGCATGAGTCATTTGAAGAGGCGATATGCCTCAACGCCACCGCTGCCTGAGATCAGCCGCGTTGGCGAGGCCGGAGGCGGCGAGGCAGCCGGCGAGCCAGAACCACGGCGCCCCGGTCAGCGCGCAACGTACAGCCAGCAGCAGGAACACCCCGGCGAGCAGATTGGGCAGCAGCGCGAGCGGGCTGATGCCGCGGCGGTGGCGCTGCCAGATCCACGTCACGGCCGCAAGCTCCACCGCGACCACCGCCAGGATCAGGTCGACCAGATGCGGGCTGTGAAACAGCTCATCCATCGCGCGAGCCGCTACGCCGCCCTCGCGAGCCCGGTGAGGTGCGCGATGTTCTTGAAGAAGATGCGCACATGCGACAGCGGCTTGGCGCGGACCAATTCCTTGTTCATGTAGGCGTCCCAGGTCAGCTGCTGGACGTCCTTGTCACGGCAGATCGCGACGAAGCGCTCGCGGCGGGCATCGTTCGTGTACCAGTAGCGCTGCATCAGACCGAGGATGAAGAACACGGCGCCATGCCTGCGCATGAAGGATCTGCGGGCCGTCGCCAGGGCGGCTGCATCGCCGGTCTTAAGGAACAAGGCAACGGCGTCGGCGGCCGCGCGGCCGCCAGCCATCGCGTAATAGATGCCTTCACCGGAGGCCGGGGCCACCACGCCCGACGCATCGCCGGCCAGCACGACGTCGCGGCCATTGTCCCAGCGCGACAGCGGCTTCAGCGGGATCGGCGCGCCTTCGCGGCGGATGGTGTCGAGATCGTCGAGCGCGGCGGCCTTGCGGAACTCGGCGACTGAGCCCCGCAGCGAAAAGCCTTTATGCGCGCTGCCGGTGCCGATGCTGGTGGTCGGTCCGTGCGGAAACACCCAGCTGTAGAAGTCCGGCGACAGCCGGCCGCGATAGACGACATCGCACCGCGCGGCATCGAACACCGGATGGCTGCGGTCCGGCGAGCGGATGATCTCGTGATACGCGAACACGTAGCGCATCTCGCTGGCTTCGGGGATGCACTGGCGCGCCACGGCCGAGACCGCCCCGTCGGCGCCGATCACGGCGCGCGTCCGCACGCTGTCCTCGCGCACGCTGCCGTCGTCCATGCGCCGGACGTAGTGCACCACCGACCTGCCGTCGTCGTCGCGCGCGATATGGCTGAAGGTTCCGTTGCGGCGGATCGCGCCGCCTTCCGCCGCGCGTGCGCGCAGCCACTCGTCGTAATGCTCGCGATCGACCATGCCGACGAAGCCGCCGTCGATCGGCATGTCGACGTCGCGGTTGCTCGGCGACACCATGCGGGCGGACGAGATTCGGGCCACCAGCAGATGGTCGGGAATCTCGAACTCGGCGATCAGCCGCGGTGGAATGGCGCCGCCGCACGGCTTGATGCGGCCGGCTCGGTCGAGCAGCAGCACGTGATGGCCGTGACGGGCCAGATCATTCGCGGCCGTTGCGCCGGCCGGTCCGCCGCCGATGATCACCGCGTCGAAGGTCTCGGGGCTGGAGGAGGGGCTCATCGGTCAGGCTCCCCGGTTGGCCGGCTGTGGCTGAAGCGCCGAAGTCTGCTCGCGCGGACGCTTGATCCAGATCGCGAGCCAGGCGGAAAGGACGAACAGCGCCGCTTCGGCGGCGAACACCGCGGCATAGGCCGAGGCGGTCGAAGGCATGAAATGACGCGCAGCGTCTGCTGCCGCGGTGCCGACGAAGCCGCCGATGCCGAACGAGATCGCCTGCGAGGCGCCCCACAGGCCCATGCGCGTGCCCTCGCGATTGTCGCGGCCTTCGCTGACCATGTTCATCATCGCGCCGATCGCGGCGATGGCGTAGACGCCGTTGGTGATGCCGAGCAGCAGCACGGACGCGCGTAGCGGCCAGGCCGGGCCGACGGTGGCGGCGGCGACCAGGCTGAGCAGCGCCAGCGCCGAGGCGAGGCAGCCGCCGATGATCCAGGGCTGCGGGCGCGTCCGCCAGTCGGCATGCAGGCTCGCCATCGCCGGCATCAGGATCATGCCGATCAGCGCGCCCATGTGCTGCACCGAGGAGAGCTGCGTGGTCTGGCCCGGCGTCATGCCGAACACGCTGCCGGCGAACGGCTCCAGGATGAGGTCCTGCGCGCTGTAGGCGAGCATCGAGACGAAGATGAAGATCGCGAACCGTCGCGCCTGCGGCTCCCGGCAGATCTCGCGGAAATCCTCCATGAAGCCGGAGCGATTCGCGGCGCCGGAGGTCGTGCGAGGAGACGCGTCGGGCTGCTCGATCCCCCAGACGCCCAGCAAGGTCAGCACCATGGCGATCGCCGACACCGTGCCGGACACCAGCATCAGCCGCTCGCCGGAGAACGGATCGAGCGCCTTGCCGGCGACCGCGGTCGTGACGATGAAGCCGGTGATCATCATGATCCAGGCGATCGAGGCGGCGGCGCTGCGCCGCGCCGGCGCGGTGCGCTTGGCGAGCAACACCAGCAGCGAGGTGCCGGCGGCGCCGACGCCGATGCCGATCATGATGAAGGCGACCACGGTGATCGCGAGACCGAGAGCGAGATGCGTCGCCATCAGCGCGGTGGCGGCGGCGGCCAGCAGGCCGCCGGCGGCGAGCACGGCCATGCCGCCGACGATCCAGGCGAAACGACGCCCGCCGACGTCGGAGCCATGACCGAGCCAGGGCCTGAGCACCTGCATCGCGTAATGGATCGCGACCAGGAGGCCGGGGATCATGGCCGGCAGAGCGAGCTCGATCACCATCACGCGGTTCAAGGTCGAGGTAGTCAGCACCACGACCGCGCCAAGCGCGGTCTGCACCAGGCCCAACCTGACGATGCCGAACCAGGACAGAGGAGCGGGCGCAGCGTTGCTCATGCCGGCAACCCCGCCAGCGCGAAGGCCGTGACCAGCATGCCCAGCACGTAGAGCAGCACGCCGGTCCCGTTGTACCAGGGCGCGAGCTCGCGCGGATTCGTCATCAAGCGCCGCATGAGCACCAGCTGGGCCGCGATCAGCGCTGCGACGATGGTGGCATGGGCCGGTCGGCTCCAGACGATAAGCAGCACGAGCACCGCGACCTGCGCCAGCGCCATCGTGATGCAGGCGAGGCGGGCGGCGCGCTCGGGCCCGAGCAGCACCGGCAGCGAATTGACGCCGCTGACGCGATCGCCATTGATCGACTTGAAGTCGTTCAGGGTCATGATGCCGTGCGCGCCGGCGCTATACAGCAGGGCGATCGAGAGCACCGGCCAGGACGGCGCCTGCGCGCTCATGATCGCCGCCGCGGTGATCCAGGGCAGTCCTTCATAGCAGAGGCCGACGGCGCTGTTGCCCCACCAGCCGTTCTGCTTCAGCCGGATCGGCGGCGCGCTGTAGGCCCAGGCGAGCGCAAGGCCGAGCGCCGCCGCGGCAAAGCCCCAGGTGCCGAGCAGGGTGGCGACGCCGAGCGACAGCACCGTCCAGATCAACGCGATATGGAGACCCCAGCGTCCGGGAATGCGGCCCGACGGGATCGGGCGGTCCGGTTCGTTGAGCGCATCGACATGGCGGTCGAACCAGTCGTTGACGGCCTGGCTGGTGGCGCACACCATCGGCCCGGCGAGCACGAGGCCCGCAATCACGATCGGCCAGCGCGACGCCAGCGGCGCGCCTGACGACACCACACCGCAGCCGAACGCCCAGATCGGCGGAAACCACGTGATCGGCTTCAACAGCTCGAGAACGGCCGAGGGCTGAAGCCTTGATGGAATCCCTGGAGCGAGCGGGACGGGCGCGATCTCGGTCATTGCAACTGTTCCACCTATTCCAACTGACTGTCTTCTTCGCTCGGCTCGGCAAGGCCATAGCGCCGCAGCTTGACGTAGAGGCTCTGTCGGCTGAGGCCGAGCATCTCGGCAGCGGTCGCGCGGTTGTCGCCGGTCAGCTTGAGCGCGGTCTCGATGCACATCCGCTCGATCACGTCGGTGGTCTCGCGCACCAGCTCCTTGAGCGGCACGCGGCCGATCAGCTCGGCGAGCTGCTCACGGGAGCGTGGAATATAGCCGTGGTCGCCGCCGTCGCTGGAGATGCGCGGGCCGACATTGCGGATGGTGAAGCCGAGCCTGGCCTGGCCGGGCGCCCCGACCGTGCTGGCGGAGATCTCGACGTCGACCGGCGAGCCGTGCTCGCCGCGGACGACGCTGGAGAACAGCTTCACGCTGCCATGCTGGCGCAGATTGGTCAGCATGACCGAGAAATCGATCGCCGACTTGCCGATCCAGCGGTCGATCGTCTCGCCCAGGATCTGGTGCATGTTCTCGATCTGCGCGAGCTGCAGGAAGGTGGCGTTGGCGTGCAGCAGGCGGCCGTCCATGTCGGTGATGACGAATCCGTCGGGGGCCGATTCGACGAACTGCACGAGCTGGGTGTTGACGTCGGAGCTCTTCGGGAGTGCAGGCTGCGTGGCCAGCGGCGAGAACCGCAGCAGGAACAGCGACGCGTTGTCCTGCCGGAAGAAGGTGCCGTCGAGCAGATAGTCGCGGCCGCCGTCGAGCCGGATCCTGGCGCGTTCGATCTTGCCCTGCGAGCGGATCGCCAGCGACAGGGATTGCGACATCGCCATGTCGTCGAGCAGCAGCGCATCGGGGAACAGCTTGCCGATCAGATTGGCGGCGCCGTGATCGAGCAGGGCGGCCGCGGCCGGGTTGGCCTCGACGATGCGATGGCTCACCGCATCGACGATGAGGACCGGCTCCGACGTGATCTGGAACAGGATCCGGTAGCGCGATTCGGCGTTGCGCATGCGCGAATAGTCGCGCTCGATGGCAACTTGCGCCTCGATCAGCTTCTGCTGGAGCGCGGCGGTGGCGCGCACGTCGCGGCCGACCGCGATGAAGCGCGCCGCGCCCTTGATCGCCACCACCGCGAACAGGATCGGGATGTCAGGCCCGCGCGCGGCCGGATAACGCACCTCGCGCCAACGCGACACCTTGCGCTGGGAGGCCTCCGTGAGCAGCAGCTCTGGCTTTGTCTGGCTTTCCTCGGACACTGTTGCTTGCCAGGATCGGCCGATCCACGCGTCTGTGTTTCTCAGTTCAAGCGGCAGGCCGGCTTGTTGAAAAGCCAGGTCCTGAATGTTGCCGTCGGCGTCGAGCGCGAGCGCAATGTCGGACGCTGCGGCGACCAGCATGCCCGCAACATCCGCATTGAGGTCGCCAAGCGACTCTTTCGGAGCTCTGAACGCCCTCACCAACGCCGTTGTCCTCCCAGTCAAGGAGCCTTCGCGCGGCAAGTCTCGTTCCAGCATTCATCTTCACTGCACCCTCAGCTATCGCCGTTCGGTCAGAAGACTGACGACGTGCCGGGCTTGCGAAGCCTCTCTGCTCGGATCGGAGACGACACCGTCGCCACCGACCAGGAGAACGAGTTCAGGCCGTTCAATAAAAGCAGGACCGCAGACCAGCACGCCGACGTCCTGGTTGGAGGACTCGCGCCGGACCATCCTTATGTTTGAGGCGAGATCGTCAAGCTTCCTGTCGCTGGTGGCGAAGAACTCGACGACATTGAACCACTGCGAGCGAAGCGTCTCGACGAAGCCGCGATCGGCCGTGTCGGGCTCGATCCAGGTGTCGAAGCCGTCGCGACGGAAGAACTCGCCCGCCAGCACGAGACCGAACATCATGTGGCCCAGCTCGCGCCTGTCGCCCGGCGCCGTGGTCAGCAGCACGCGCAGTCCTGCGGGCGCGACCGCGAGCTCGGCGCAGAAGGCCGGGCTGAAATGCCGCAGCAGCTGCTGCAGCCGCCACAGCGCGAGCGTGACGTCGGCGAAGTCGCGCTCGTCGTCCGCCCACAGATGGCGCAGATGGTTCGCGGTGGGGACCAGGAGATCGAGATAGATGCGCTCCAGGGTCTCGCCGTGATCGCGATGCGCCTGGATGCAGGCCACCGCGCCAACATCGTCCGCGTCCAGCACGAGCTCGGCGAAATCAGCCGCCTCCTGCGCCGAGGCCGTGATGATCGCCGGGACGCGTTCCAGCGCGGAGGCATGGGCCATCACGAGCCGCGGAATGATCTCGGCTTCGATCGCGTCGTTGAGTTGGGGATGGCGTGTGGTGCGCAGCGGCGCGACGATGCGCGGCGATGCCGGCGAATGAAAACCGGGCTGCCCACGCTTCGTCCGAAAGCGGGCTCGCGGAAATCGGGCTGTCTCATTGAGCTCGGTCATAAGCGCCTCCCCTCCATATGAGCGCACGTCACTCGTTGCGTCAATATTATTTGACGTCAATTTTGATTGACACTCTTCCTGCCCAGGTCTAGCGTTTCCCCATCGGGCTCGCACTCGGGGATTTGCGATGCGCCACCTGCGAACTGCACAACGTGACGTTGATCAGACCGAGTGCGGTGCACCACCAATCCCCCTGTGGTTGTCGTCATCGCATCACTGGGCACCGATGTTGTCAAATCATCTTTACACATCGTGTGATGCGCAGTTCACATCCGCCACTGATCCGTCGCTCTGGAGCCAGCTCTGCTTCACGCCTGACCCGGCGTCGCGTGCAAAGCGGCAAGCGCTTTACACGGCTGAGGAAAAGCGCCGGCGCGACGCCACGCCATGGACTCTGGTGCAGGGCATTCTGGCGCCGCTGCAATTTCTCGTCTTCCTGATCAGCCTCGGCCTCGTGGCGCGCTATCTCGCGACCGGCGAGGGGCTGTGGCTCGCGACCGCCTCCGTCGTTCTCAAGACGGCGCTGCTCTACACCATCATGATCACCGGCTCGATCTGGGAGCGGGTCGTGTTCGGACGTTATCTGTTCGCACCGGCCTTCTTCTGGGAGGACGTGTTCTCGATGCTGGTGATCGCGCTGCATACGGCGTATCTCGCCGCGATCATCGGACATATCGGCAGCGCCCAGCAGCAGATGCTGCTCGTGCTCGCCGCCTACGCAGCCTACGCGATCAACGCCGCGCAATTCCTGCTCAAGCTGCGCGCGGCGCGGCTGCAGGACGAGGCGATGGCGGCGACGTCCCGTGCGGAGCGCGCGTCATGAATGCTCATGCACAAGCCTGTGCCGTGAAACCACCTGCTTCGCCGGACGGCGTGCTGCGTGAGCGCGGCCAGCGCGAGGTGTTCTGCGGCCTGACCGGCATCGTCTGGCTGCACAGAAAGATTCAGGACGCGTTCTTCCTCGTCGTCGGCTCGCGCACCTGCGCGCATCTGATCCAGTCGGCCGCCGGCGTGATGATCTTCGCGGAGCCGCGCTTCGCCACCGCGATCATGGAGGAGCGCGATCTCGCCGGGCTCGTCGACGCCAATGACGAGCTCGACCGCATCGTCGGTCAGCTGCTGGCGCGCCGTCCCGAGATCAAGCTGCTGTTCCTGGTCGGCTCCTGCCCATCGGAAGTGATCAAGCTCGACCTGTCACGCGCGGCGCTGCGGCTGTCGCAGCGCTTCTCACCTGATGTGCGCGTGCTCAACTACTCCGGCAGCGGCATCGAGACGACGTTTACGCAGGGCGAGGATGCCTGTCTCGCGTCGCTCGTGCCGGTGCTCCCGGCAGCCGATCAGGCTGCGCGGCCATCGCTGCTCGTGGTCGGCGCGCTCGCCGATGTCGTCGAGGATCAGTTCAGGCGGACTTTTGCCGCCCTCGGCATCGACCAGGTTGCGTTCCTGCCGCCGCGGCGCTCGTCGGAGCTGCCGGCGATCGGCCCGCAAACGCGGGTGCTGCTGGCGCAACCCTTCCTCGGCGACACCGCACGCGCATTGGAGGAACGTGGCTGCCGCCGCATCGCTGCGTCATTTCCGCTCGGCGGCGAAGGCACGGCGCTTTGGCTCGCAGCCGCGGCCGACGCCTTCGGCGTGTCGCGCGCCCATGTCGAGCGGACCATCGCGCCGCTGAAGGCGCGGGCCGAGCGCGCGCTGGCGCGCTACCGCGCGCAGCTCGCCGGCAAGCGCGTCTTCCTGTTTCCGGATTCGCAGATCGAGATCCCGCTGGCGCGTTTCCTGGCGCGCGAGATCGGCATGGAGCTGATCGAGGTCGGCACGCCCTATCTGCACCGCGAGCATCTCGACTCCGAGCTGGCGCTGCTGCCTGATGGCACGCAGCTCAGCGAGGGCCAGGACGTCGAGCGGCAGCTCGATCGTTGCCGCGAAGCCCGGCCCGACCTCGTCGTTTGCGGACTCGGCCTTGCCAACCCGCTGGAGGCCGAGGGCCTGACGACGAAATGGTCGATCGAGCTGATCTTCACGCCGATCCAGGGTTTTGAGCAGGCCGGCGATCTCGCCGAGCTGTTCGCGCGGCCCTTGCTGCGGCAAACCCGACTGGCGGTGTGAGATGCAGCTGTCGGTCTGGACATATGAGGGTCCCCCGCACATCGGCGCGATGCGCATTGCGACCGCGATGCGCGACGTGCACTACGTGCTGCATGCGCCGCAGGGCGACACCTACGCCGATCTCCTGTTCACGATGATCGAGCGGCGCGACCGCCGGCCGCCGGTCACCTACACCACGTTCCAGGCGCGCGATCTCGGCGGCGACACCGCGGATCTCCTGCAGAGCGCGGCACGCGCGGCCTATGAGCGTTTCCAGCCGCAGGCGATGCTGGTCGGCGCGTCCTGCACGGCCGAGCTGATTCAGGACGATCCCGGCGGTCTTGCGCTGGCGTTGAAGCTTCCGATTCCGGTGATCCCGCTCGAGCTGCCGGCCTATCAGCGCAAGGAGAATTGGGGCGCTTCGGAAACGTTCTACCGGATTGTACGGGCGTTGGCTGCGTCTTCCGCTGATGGCTCCCCCCGCCGTGAAAGGAAGACAGGCGCCCGTCCAGTCTGCAACCTGCTTGGTCCGACGGCGCTCGGCTTCCGTCATCGCGACGACCTCGCGGAAGTGACCAGGCAGGTTGTGGAGCTCGGCATCGAGATCAACGTGGTCGCGCCGTGGAATGCGACGCCATCAGATCTCGCTCGTCTGCCACAAGCCGATTTCAATATCGTGCTCTATCCCGAGATCGCGCTGACGGCGGCGCAATGGTTGAACCGGCAGTTCGGCCAGCCCTATACGCGCACGATCCCGATCGGCGTCGGCGCGACGCGCGACTTCATCAAGGAGGTCGCGAGCCTTGCCGGCGTCGATGCGGAGCCCGTGCTGGCGCGGGCTGAGAGCCGGCTGCCGTGGTACTCGCGCTCGGTCGACTCGACCTATCTCACCGGCAAGCGCGTCTTCATCTTCGGCGACGCCACCCATGCCGTCGCCGCGGCGCGCGTGGCGACTGAGGAGCTCGGCTTCGAGGTCGTCGGCCTCGGCACCTATGCGCGCGAATTCGCCCGCGAGATCCGCGAGGCCGCGGCGATCTATGGCGTCGAGCCGCTGATCACCGACGATTATCTCGAGGTCGAGGCCCGCGTCGGCGAGCTACGGCCGGAGCTCGTGCTCGGCACGCAGATGGAGCGCCACATCGCCAAGCGGCTCGGCATTGCCTGCGCTGTGATCTCGGCGCCGTGCCACGTGCAGGATTTCCCGGCGCGCTACTCGCCGCAGATGGGCTTCGAAGGCGCCAACGTGCTGTTCGACACCTGGGTGCATCCGCTGATGATGGGTCTCGAGGAGCATCTGCTCGGCATGTTCCGCGAGGACCATGAGTTCGCCGATCACGCGCCATCCCATCTCGGCGCCGCGCCGGCGGCTCCGCCACAGCAGCCGCACCTGCGCGTCGTTGAAACCGTCGCATCCGTTGAACTCGCCTGGGCCTCCGACGCCGAGCGCGAGCTGACCAAGATTCCCTTCTTCGTGCGCGGCAAGGCGCGCCGCAACACCGAACGGTTCGCGCGCGAGCGCAACGTCAACCTGATCACGCTCGAGACCTTGTACGATGCCAAAGCGCATTTCGGTCGCTGACGTCACACCCATCCGGGTGGTGATCGTGACGATGGACAGCCATCTCGCCTCGGCTGCCGTGCGTGCACGCACGACATTGCAGGCGGAGCTGCCCGGTCTCGATCTCAAGGTTCACGCGGCCGACGAGTGGGGCTGCAATCCGAACGCGCTCGCGCACTGCCTCGACGACATCGCCACCGGCGACATCGTGGTCGCCACCATGCTGTTCATGGAGGACCACATCCAGCCGGTGCTGCCCGCGCTGGCGGCGCGCCGCGACCACTGCGACGCCATGATCGGCTGCCTGTCGGCCGGCGAGGTCGTGCGCCTGACCCGGCTCGGCAAGCTGACGATGTCGGGCTCGGCCACCGGCGTGCTCGGCCTCTTGAAGCGGCTGCGCGGCAGCAACCGCTCAGGCTCGTCCAGCGGCCAGGGCCAGATGAAGATGCTGCAGCGGATGCCGCGGCTGCTGCGCTACATCCCTGGCACCGCGCAGGATCTGCGCGCCTACTTCCTGACGCTGCAATATTGGCTCGCCGGCTCCGAGCAGAATTTTGCGAACATGGTGCGCTTGCTGGTCGGCCGCTACGCCGACGGGCCGCGCGCCTCGCTGCGCGGCAGGCTGAATGCCGCCGAGCCGGTGACCTATCCGGATGTCGGCCTGTATCACCCGCGGTTGTCACAGCGGATCATCGAGCGCGCCGATCAACTGCCCGCAATTGCCAAGCCGGCAGGCCGCGTCGGGATCATCCTGATGCGCTCCTATCTGCTCGCCGCAAACACCGGACATTATGATGGCGTGATCGCCGCGCTGGAGGCGCGCGGGCTCGCGGTCGTGCCGGTGTTCGCCTGCGGACTCGATTCGCGTCCGGCGATCGAGCGCTATTTCCAGAAGGACGGCGTCGCCACCGTCGATGCCGTGCTCTCGTTGACCGGTTTCTCGCTGGTCGGTGGCCCCGCCTACAACGACGCGCGCGCCGCCGAGGAGGTCATGGCTGGCCTCGACGTGCCGCTGATCGCGGCGCATCCGCTGGAGTTCCAGACCGTCGAGCAGTGGCACGACGATGCACGCGGCCTGACGCCGGTCGAGGCGACCATGATGGTCGCGATCCCCGAGCTCGACGGCGCGGTCGGTCCCACCGTGTTCGGCGGCCGCTCGGCGTTGGCCGATGCCGGGCGCGACATGGCCTCGTTGCCGGAGCGTGCCGCGCAGCTCGCCGCGCGTGTCGCCAGGCTGGTCGAGCTGCGCCGTTCGTCGCGGGCGGAACGCAAGATCGCGGCGGTGCTGTTCAACTTCCCGCCGAACGGCGGCAGCGCCGGCACCGCGGCCTATCTTTCGGTGTTCGAGTCGCTGCACAACGTCATGACCTCGCTGCGCGCGGCGGGCTACACGATCGACGTGCCCGCCACGGTCGATGAGCTGCGCGCCCGCGTGCTCAAGGGCAATGCCGAGCGGTTCGGCACCGCGGCGAACGTCGCCGTCCGCATTCCCGTCGATCAGCACGTCCGCCGCGAGCGGCATCTCGCCGAGATCGAGAAGCAGTGGGGCCCGGCGCCCGGCCGTCACCAGACCGACGGCGCCAGCCTGATGGTGCTGGGCGAGCAGTTCGGCAATCTGTTCGTCGGCCTGCAGCCCGCCTTCGGCTACGAAGGCGATCCGATGCGGCTGCTGTTCGAGCGCAGCTTCGCGCCGACGCATGCGTTCGCAGCGTTCTATCGCTGGCTGCGCGAGGACTTCCGCGCGCATGCCGTGCTGCATTTCGGCACCCATGGCGCGCTCGAATTCATGCCGGGCAAGCAGGCCGGGCTGTCCGCAGAATGCTGGCCGGAGCGGCTGATCGGCGACCTGCCGAACTTCTACATCTACGCGTCCAACAATCCGTCCGAGGGCGCGCTCGCCAAGCGCCGGGGCGGCGCGACCCTGATCAGCTATCTCACGCCCTCGATCACCAGCGCCGGCCTCTACAAGGGTCTCGCCGACCTGAAGTCCTCGCTCGATGCCTGGCGCAATCTGTCGCCTGACGCCACTGATCAATTGAGGGAGGACAGTGCGGCGCTGATCCAGGCGCAGGCGGCGACCGTCGATCTCGCCGCCGCGGAGCCGGCCTGGGGCGATGAGCGCAACGCCAGGATCACCGCGCTGTCGGCCAGCGTGCTGGAGCTGGAATATTCGCTGATCCCGCACGGCCTGCACGTCGTCGGCTCGCCGCCGCCGGCGGAGCAGCGCGCCGAGCTGCTCGATCTCGCAGGGATCACCGACACAGCCAAGCGTACCGAACTCGACCGCTTGCTGGCGACTGACAACGAGACGCCCGCGATCGTGCATGCGCTCGACGGCGGCTACATCCGCCCGGTGCCGGGCGGCGATCTCTTGCGCAACACCGACGTGCTGCCCACGGGGCGCAATCTCCACGGCTTCGATCCGTTCCGCATTCCCAGCGTCTTCGCGCTCAAGGATGCCGAGCGCCAGGTGGCGCGGCTGCTCGCCCGCCATGCCGGCGAGGGTCATAAGCTGCCGGAGACGATCGCGCTGGTGCTGTGGGGCACCGACAATCTCAAGACCGAGGGCGGGCCGATCGCGCAGGCGCTGTGGCTGATGGGCGCCGAGCCGCGCCACGACAGCTATGGCCGCCTCTGCGGCGCGAAGCTGATCCCGCTGGAGCAGCTCGGCCGTCCGCGCATCGATGTCGTGATCACACTGTCCGGCATCTTCCGCGATTTGATGCCGCTGCAGACCAAGCTGCTGGCCGAAGCCGCGCTGCTCGCGGCATCGGCGGATGAGTCGGCCGAATTCAATTACGTGCGCAAGCATGCGCTGGCGTTCCAGGCCGCGCATGGCGGCGAGATCGCCGATGCCGCGCTGCGTGTGTTCGGCAATGCCGAGGGCGCCTATGGCGCCAACGTCAACCATCTGATCGATTGCGGCGCCTGGACCGATGAGGACGAGCTTGCCGACGTCTATACACGCCGAAAAGGATTTGCCTACGGCACCGACGGCCGTCCCGTCAGGCGGGATGCGCTGCTCGGCCATGTTCTGGCCGGCGTCGACGCCGCCTATCAGAACGTCGACTCGGTCGAGCTCGGCGTCACCACCATCGATCACTATTTCGATACGCTCGGCGGCATCAGCCGCGCGGTGAAGCGCGCCAAGGGCGAGGCCGCGCCGGTCTATATCGGCGACCAGACCCGCGGCGAAGGCACGGTGCGCACGCTGTCGGAGCAGGTCGCGCTGGAGACCCGCACCCGCACGCTCAATCCGAAATGGTACGAGGCGCTGCTCGCTCACGGCTATGAGGGCGTGCGCCAGATCGAGTCGCACGTGACCAACACGGTCGGCTGGTCGGCCACCACGGGCCAGGTCGCGCCGTGGGTCTATCAGCAGATCACGACGACCTTCGTGCTCGACCCCGCGATGCGCGAGCGGCTTGCCTCGCTCAATCCGGCCGCGTCGGCGAAGATCGCCAATCGCCTGATCGAGGCGCATGAGCGCAATTACTGGACCCCGGACCCCGACATGCTCGACGTGCTGCGCAAGGCCGGGGAAGAGCTCGAAGATCGCCTCGAAGGCGTGGGAGTGGCTGCATGAACGTGACCTTGAGACCTCCGCTGACGACGGCGCCGCGCCGACCTGACGGGGCCGGAAGCGTCCAGGTGCAACTCGACCCGAACGTGGTCATCGACACCGCGAAGGTGTTCTCGGTGTACGGCAAAGGCGGCATCGGCAAGAGTACGACATCGTCGAACCTCTCGGTCGCGCTGTCCAAGCTCGGCAAGCGCGTGCTGCAGATCGGTTGCGATCCGAAGCACGACTCGACCTTCACCCTGACCAAGCGGCTGGTGCCGACGGTCATCGACATCCTCGAGCAGGTCAACTTCCACGCCGAGGAGCTGCGCCCCGAGGACTTCGTCTACCAGGGCTACAATGGCGTGATGTGCGTCGAGGCCGGCGGGCCGCCGGCCGGCACCGGCTGCGGCGGCTATGTCGTCGGCCAGACCGTGAAGCTGCTCAAGGAGCATCATCTGCTCGAAGACACCGACGTGGTGATCTTCGACGTGCTCGGCGACGTCGTCTGCGGCGGCTTCGCCTCCCCGTTGCAGCATGCCGATCGCGCGCTGATCGTCGCCGCCAACGATTTCGACTCGATCTTCGCCATGAACCGAATCGTCGCCGCGATCCAGGCCAAGTCGCGCAACTATCCGGTGCGGCTCGGCGGCGTGATCGCCAACCGCAGTGCCGCGACCGACCAGATCGACAAGTTCAACGAGCGCATCGGCATGAAGATGCTGGCGCACTTCCCGGACCTCGACGTCATCCGGAAGAGCCGGCTGAAGAAGTGCACCTTGTTCGAGATGGAGCCGTCGCCGGACGTCGAGCGCGCCCAGAACGAATATCTGCGCCTCGCCGCCTCGCTGCTGGCCGGCGTCGAGCCGATCCAGGCCTTGCCGCTCAAGGACCGCGACATCTTCGATCTCCTGGGCTTCGATTGAGGCTGGCACATGACGACAGCGCAATATCTTGCCCGCCGCAGTGAAGTGGAGACCTATTTTGACCGCACCGCGGTCGCCGCCTGGACGCGGCTGACCTCGGATGCGCCGGTGGGCCGCATTCGCGCCACGGTGCGTGCCGGCCGTGACGAGATGCGGCGGACGCTGCTGTCGTGGCTGCCGCTCGATCTGCGCGGCGCGCGGATCCTGGATGCCGGCTGCGGCACCGGCAGCTTTTCCATCGAAGCCGCGCGGCGCGGGGCCGAGGTGGTCGCGGTCGATATCTCGCCGACCCTGATCGAGATCGCCCAGCGCCGGCTGCCGGACGACATCAGCCGCAGCGCCATCCACTTCGTCGCCGGCGACATGCTGGATCCCAAGCATGGCGGTTTCAACTTCGTGGTGGCGATGGATTCTTTCATCCACTACCGCGCCGAGGACGCCGTGCGCATCGTCGCGGGCCTCGCCGCGCGCACCTCCGAATCGATCCTGATGACCTACGCGCCGCGCACGCCGTTGCTGGCCGTCATGCATGCGGTGGGCGGCGTGTTTCCGCGCGGCAATCGCGCGCCGGCGATCGAGCCCGTGACGGAACAGAAGTTGTATCGGCTGATCGCCGACCATCACGATCTCGCCGACTGGCGCTGCGCGCGCAGCAGCCGCATCGCCAACGGTTTCTACATCTCGCAAGCGCTGGAGCTTCGCCCGTCATGAGCGCGCGCGCACCATCGGTCCTGCAACTGTGGACGCGGCTGTCGTCGCGTTATCTGCCGTTTGCGGATGCCGCCTCGACCGAGCTGCCGCTGTCGCGCCTGATGCGGCTGTCGCTGTTCCAGGTCTCGATCGGCATATCGGTGGTGCTGCTCAACGGTACGCTCAACCGCGTCATGATCGTCGAGCTCGGCGTTCCCTCATGGCTCGTCGCCACCATGGTGGCGTTGCCGCTGGTGTTCGCGCCGCTGCGGGTGCTGATCGGCTTCAAGTCCGACCATCACCGCTCGGTGCTGGGTTGGCGCCGCGTGCCCTATATCTGGATGGGCACGCTCCTGCAGTTCGGCGGCCTCGCGATCATGCCGTTCGCGCTGCTCCTGCTGTCCGCGGCCGACGCGCCGGGCCAGGTCATCGCCGGTCGCGTTGGCGCCGCGCTTGCTTTCCTGCTGGTCGGCGCCGGGCTTCACACCACGCAGACCGCCGGCCTGTCGCTTGCCACAGACATTGCGCCTGAGCAGTCGCGTCCTCGCGTGGTCGCCTTCCTCTACGTGATGCTGATGTTCGGCATGATGGCGAGCGCGCTGACCTTCGGCGGGCTGCTCGCCGAGTTCAGCGAGATGCGGCTGATCCAGGTCATCCAGGGCGCGGCGCTGACCGAGATGGTGCTCAACATCATCGCGCTGTGGAAGCAGGAGGCGCGCGATCCCTCGCGCACGTCGGCTGCACGTGAGCGGCCGCGCTTCGGCGATTCCTGGCGGCAGTTCCGCGAGGCCGGCGGCTCGATGCGGGTGCTGGTCGCGGTCGGGCTCGGCACGGCCGGCTTCACGATGCAGGACATCCTGCTCGAGCCGTATGGCGCGGAGATCCTTCACCTCACGGTCGGCGAAACCACGGCGCTGACCGCATTGTTCGCAGCCGGCACGCTCGCAGGCTTCGGCCTGTCGGCGCGCCAGCTGGGCAAGGGCTCCGATCCCTATCGGATCGCGGCGCTCGGCGGACTCGTCGGGCTGTTCGCGTTCTCCGCGGTCATCTTCTCGGCGCCGCTCGCCTCGCCCCTGCTGTTCCGGATCGGCACGACGCTGATCGGATTCGGCGGCGGCCTGTTCGCGGTCGGCACGCTGACGGCGGCGATGGCGCTGGTGCAGAACGGTGAGAGCGGGCTCGCGCTCGGCGCCTGGGGCGCAGTGCAGGCGACGTCAGCGGGTGTAGCCATCGCCGGCGGTGGCGCCATTCGCGATGTGATGTCGCAGCTGGCATTGAATGGAAGCCTCGGCGTCGCGCTCGCCGGGCCGGCGACCGGCTACAGTATCGTCTACCACGTCGAGATCGCGCTGCTGTTCGTCACCCTTGCGGTGATCGGGCCGCTGGTGCGGCGGCGGGCGGCGGAGCCACAGCAGCTTCAATTCGGAATCGTTGAATTTCCAGGTTAGCCCAGTCGGGGAGGAAGCCATGACGTCTTTCACGAGCTACATCGATGTCGCCCAGGTGGTGCTTTACGGGTTCTGGGTGTTCTTCGCAGGCCTGATCTTCTACCTGCGCACCGAGGACAAGCGCGAAGGCTATCCGCTGCAGTTCGAAGGCCGGATCGGCCGGCAGACGGCGTCGAGCGGTCACGGCTTCCCGACGCCGCCGTCACCCAAGACCTATCATATGCATGGCGGGCGCACCGCCACTCTGCCGAACTGGGACAACGACCGCGCCGATGCGCCGGTCACGCCGATGTATCCCTGGCCCGGCACGCCTTATCTACCGACCGGCAATCCGATGCTCGACGGCGTCGGCCCGGGCTCCTTCGCCGCGCGCAAGGACGAGCCGGAGCTGACCATGGACAACATCCCGGCGATCGTGCCGCTGCGCGTCGACGGCAGCATCTTCATCGCCTCGGAGGACCCGGATCCGCGCGGCATGCCGGTGATCGGCTGCGACGGCAGGCTCGGCGGCAAGGTCCGCGAGGTCTGGGTCGACCGCGCAGAGATGCTGATCCGCTATCTCGAAGTGGAGGTTGACGGCATCGTCGGCCGCCACGTGCTGCTGCCGATGACCATGTGCGTGGTCGACAAGTCGCGCAAGGCGGTGCTGGTCGATGCCATCCTCGGCTCGCAATTCGCCAGCGTGCCCGGCCTCGCCAGCCCCGATCAGGTCACCAAGCTCGAGGAGGACAAGATCGTCGGCTACTATGGCGGCGGCCATCTCTATGCGACCCCTGCACGCCAGGAGCCGCTGCTGTGAGCACCCGTCGGGACCAGGATCAGCTGATGCTGCCGGCAGGCGAGCGCCTGTTGTGGCAGGGACAGCCCACGGTGAAGGCGCTGCTGCTGCGCGTCTTCCACCTGCGCCTGGTGCTCGCCTACTTCGCCGCGCTGTTCGGCGCGCGCGTGGTAACGGGCACGCTGGATCACCAGCCGCTCGCAACTTCGCTCGCCAGTGCGTCGTCGCTGGCGATGCCGGTGGCGATCGCTACGCTGCTGCTCATCGGGCTCGCGGTGCTCTACAGCCGTACCACGCGCTACACCATCACCTCCAAGCGCGTGCTGCTGCAGTTCGGTGCCGTGCTGCCGATGACCTTGAACGTGCCGTTCAAGCAGGTCTCGCGCGCCGACGTGAAGCTGTTCTCCGACGGCTCCGGCGATCTGCCGCTCGGCGTCACCGCCCAGCAGCGGCTGTCCTATCTGCTGCTGTGGCCGCATGCGCGTCCGTGGCGGCTGAACGAGGTCGAGCCGATGCTGCGTGGCGTGCCTGATGCCCGCGAGGCGGCCGAGATCCTCGCAAAGGCGCTGGTCGCGGCCTCGGACGGCGCGGTCGCGGCGCAGCCGATCGCCGCGGGCAACGGACAGCCGCAAGGCGCGTCGCCTGCGGGTGCGGTCGCCAGCGCGGCGTGATCAGGAGGATGTCATGAGCCAAGCCGAGAGCCATGTCGATGTTCACGCCGAACCTGAGATCGTCATTCCGAAGGGCGCGCTGCGCGCGGCCTTCGCACTGGTTGCCTTCACCCTGGTTGCGGCCGGCGTCGGCCGCTGGACGGGTGTAGGCACTGTCCACATCGATCACGCTGTCGCCGTGCAAACGGTGGCGCTGCGGTTCGAGGACCGTCCCGATGGCGGCATCTCCGTCGTGTCGCCCGACAGCGGCAAGGTGGTCGGAGTCGTCGAGGCCGGCGGCGACGGCTTCCTGCGCACGGTGCTGCGCAGCATGGCGTTCGACCGCCAACGTCACGCGATCGGCTCGGGGCCGGCCTTCACGATCAACCGCTGGTCCGATGGACGCATGAGCCTGGACGATCCGGCGACCGGACGGCGCGTCGATCTCGGGTCGTTCGGCAACGACAACAAGCGCCGGTTCACGGAGCTGATGACGATGGGAGAAACGCGATGAGAGGATTATGGGCCAACGAGCCGCGCCGCTTCGAGATCGGCTGCAGCATCGAGGTCGAGCAGACCTCGGAAACGCTGCACGCGCATGTCACTCTGGACCGCGATGTCGGCATCCGCCCGGGTGACGAGGTCGTCATTCATGGCGAGCCGATCACGGTCAAGTTCGGCGAGCAGCTCAACTTGCGGCGCACCGCTACCGTGGTTCGGGCCGGTCCCTTGAAGCGCGCGATGATGCATGTCGCGGGCTATCTCGAGCTCACGGAACTGTACGACGTCAGCTTTTCGGACGGGAGGGTCAGATGATCGCAATGGAAGGCGGATCCGGCAATATCTCCACCAAGATGGCGCTGGAGGACACGATCCTTACGCCACGCTTCTACACCACCGATTTCGCGGCGATGGACCGGCTCAATGTCGACCTAGTGCGCCGCGAATGGGATGCTGTCATGGCCGAGCTGCGCGCCGACCACAACCGCAAGCACTTCGTGCGCACGGCGGAATTCGACAAGGATCTCAACGATCTTCCGGAGGCGCTTCGCGCCGAGTTCAAGGACTTCCTGGTGTCGTCGCTGACCGCCGAGTTCTCCGGCTGCGTGCTGTATGCCGAGATCAAGAAGCGGATCACCAATCCCGACATCCGTGAGCTGTTCCAGTTCATGAGCCGCGACGAGGCCCGCCACGCCGGCTTCATCAACGAAATCCTCAAGGATCACGGCATCGGCGTCGATCTGAGCTTCCTCACCAAGACCAAGAAGTACACCTACTTCAGGCCGAAGTTCATCTTCTACGCGACCTATCTGTCGGAGAAGATCGGCTATGCCCGCTACATCACCATCTATCGGCAGATGGAGCGGCACCCGGAGCGCCAGTTCCACCCGATCTTCAAGTGGTTCGAGCGCTGGTGCAACGACGAGTTCCGCCACGGCGAGGCGTTCGCGCTGCTGATGCGCGCCGATCCGAAGCTGCTGAGCGGCCTCAACAAGCTCTGGATCAAGTTCTTCCTGCTCGCGGTGTTCGCCACCATGCATGTCCGCGACCACATGCGCCCCGCCTTCTACGAGGCGTTGGGCATGCCGGTGGACGAGTACGACATGCGGGTGTTCCGCATCACCTCGGAGATCTCGCGCCAGGTCTTCCCGGTGATGCTCGACATCGACAATCCGCGCTTCTGGGACGGCCTGAAGCGGCTGCGCGAGATATCGGAGGCGATTGCGGATGCCAAGGCGCAGGGCGGCATCATGGGCACGCTCAAGCGCGCCGTGCTGCCGCTCAAGGCGGCGCTGACCTTCGGCCGGCTCTACATGCTGCCGGCCAAGAGCAACGCGCTGCCACGGGAGATCAGGCTGCAACCCGCCTGGTGACAAGGAGCCGGCCATGGGCGCGACCGCGATTGCCATTCCCTATGTCGTGTTCGTCTGGTGGTTCTCGACCGGCGCCGTGCTGGCGTTGGTCGGGCTCGCCGCCCGCCATCCGGCCGCGTTCAAATGGGGCACGGCCGCGGCGTTCGTCGCGGCCCTGTCGGGCGTCGCGGTGTCGAGCCAGGCCGCCGAGGATGCCAACGCCTATTGCGCCTTCACCTGCGCGATCCTGTTGTGGGGCACGGTGGAGATGTCGCTGCTCGCCGGCTGGATCACCGGCCCGCGGCCGGAGCCGTGCCCGCGCGACTGCACGCCGGCCTCGCGCGTCGGCTTCGCGCTGCAGGCGATCGCCTATCACGAGCTGGCGCTGATCGCGACCGCTGGCCTCGTCTTCGCGGTGACATCGGGCGCGCCCAACCGTTTGAGCTGGTGGACCTTCGCCGCGCTGCTGGTGCTCAGGCAGAGCGCGAAGATCAATCTGTTCCTCGGCGTGCGCACCTTGAACGACGAACTGCTGCCGCAGCAGGTCCGCTTCATGCGCAGCTATTTCGCCAAGAAGTCGACCAACCTGCTGTTCCCATTCTCGATTGCCGCGGCGACCACCGCGACCGTGCTGGTCGCTGCTGCCGCGCTCGGCGCCAAATCCTCTTTCGACGGCGTCGCGCTGTCACTGCTCGCCTCGTTGATCGCGCTCGGCCTGCTCGAGCATGGCTTCATGGCGCTGCCGATGCCGGTGATCAATCTGTGGCGCTGGAGCGCGCCAGTCGAGCCCGCGATGGCGACCGTCGCTGCCATCCCTGCACCGGCGCCCGTGATGCCGATGGCGCGTCCGGTGCTGGCCGTCGTGCCGGCCACGTCTGAGGTGGAGCGCCCCATGCCTGCGCCAAAGACGTCGATGTCGGCGCAGAAGACTGCTGCGGCCCTGGCGCGGCAGCGGCTCGAAGAACAGTTTCGCCAGGCCTATCGCCAGGCCCGCGCTGACGCGCAGGCGCAAACCATCACGGGACTGGCCGCGGTGTCGGTCACGCCGCCGGTCGATCCGAACACAGCACAGGGGGGAGTACCATGAACTACGAAGACTATTTCCGCCGCCAGCTCGACGGTCTCAGGCGCGAAGGACGCTACCGCGTGTTCGCCGACCTCGAGCGCAAGGCCGGCGCCTTCCCGCGTGCGACCTATCGTGGCCCCCATGGCGAGCGCGATGTCGCGGTGTGGTGCTCCAACGACTATCTCGGCATGGGCCAGCACCCCAAGGTGCTGGAGGTGATGCACGAGGCGCTCGACCGCTGCGGCGCCGGCGCCGGCGGCACCCGCAACATCAGCGGCACCAATCACTATCATGTGCTGCTGGAGGAAGAGCTCGCCGATCTCCACGGCAAGCAGGCCGCGCTGCTGTTCAATTCGGGCTACGTCTCGAACTGGACCTCGCTGTCGACCCTGGCGGCGCGCATGCCCGGCTGCGTGATCCTGTCCGACGAGCTCAACCACGCCTCGATGATCGAGGGCATCCGTCACAGCCGCTGCGAGACCCGGATCTGGCGCCACAACGACGTCGCCGATCTCCGCGACAAGCTGTCGGATCTCGATCCCAAGGCGCCGAAGCTGATCGCGTTCGAGAGCGTCTATTCGATGGACGGCGACATCTCGCCGATCTCCGATATCTGCGACGTCGCCGACGAATACAACGCCATGACCTATCTCGACGAGGTCCACGCCGTCGGCCTGTACGGTCCGCGCGGTGGCGGCATCTCGGAGCGCGACGGCGTCGCCGATCGCCTGACCGTGATCGAGGGCACCCTCGCCAAGGCGTTCGGCGTGATCGGCGGCTACATCACGGCATCCAGCACCGTCTGCGATTTCGTCCGCAGCTTCGCCTCCGGATTCATCTTCTCCAGCTCGCTGCCCCCCGCGGTCGCCGCCGGCGCGCTCACCAGCATCCGGCATCTCAAGGCGAGCAATGTCGAGCGTGCAAGGCATCAAGACCGCGTCGCGCGGCTGCGCCGCCGGCTCGACGAGGCCGGCGTCAGCCATCTCGACAATCCCAGCCACATCGTGCCGGTGATGGTGCGCGACCCCGTGCTGTGCAAGCGGATCAGCGACGTCCTGCTCGACCGCTACGGAATCTATGTGCAGCCGATCAACTATCCGACGGTGCCGCGCGGCACCGAGCGGCTGCGCATCACGCCGTCGCCTTATCACTCCGATGCGGACATCGAGCATCTGGTGTCGGCGCTCTCGGAGATCTGGGCCGAGATGGGCCTCGCGCTGGCGGCCTGACGGAAGAGGAATCGCACGGCGTTTGAGCCATATCAATTTGTCAATCTAACTTGACGTTATGATTGTTGGACAAATTGATAATCGGGGAGAACGCCGTGCGGATCTTGTTGCTGCATCCGAATTATCACTCCGGCGGCGCCGAGATCGCCGGCAACTGGCCGCCGGCCTGGGCGGCCTACATCTCCGGCGCGCTGAAGGCCGCGGGCTTCACGGACCTTCGCTTCATCGATGCGATGACCAACGATCTCTCCGAGGATCAGGTCCGCGCCATTCTGCGCAGCGAACAGCCTGACGTGATTGGCTGCACCGCGATCACACCCTCGATCTACAAGGCCGAGCGGCTGCTGGAGATCGCCAGGGAAGAGCATCCCGACGCGCTCACCGTGCTCGGCGGCATCCACGCCACCTTCATGTACCAGCAGGTGCTGACCGAGGCGCCGTGGATCGACGCCATCGTGCGCGGCGAGGGCGAGGAGATCATCGTCGACCTGATGCGCGCCCGCGAGGACGGCCGCTGGGACAACGACCGCCGCAGCATCAGGGGCATCGCCTATCGCGACGGCTCGGAGGTGGTGGCCATGGTGGCGGCGCCGACGGTGAAGAATCTCGATGCGATCACGCCCGACTGGAGCGTGCTCGAATGGAGCAAATACATCTATATCCCGATGAACAAGCGCGTCGCCATCCCCAACATGGCGCGCGGCTGCCCGTTCACCTGCAGCTTCTGCTCGCAGTGGAAGTTCTGGCGCGACTATCGCATCCGAGACCCGAAGAGGGTGGTCGACGAGATCGAGACACTGATGCGCGAGCACGATGTCGGCTTCTTCATCCTCGCCGACGAGGAGCCGACCATCAACAAGAAGAAGTTCATAGCCTTCTGCGAGGAGCTGATCCGCCGCGACCTCAAGATCCTCTGGGGCATCAACACCCGCGTCACCGACATCCTGCGCGACGAGGCGCTGCTGCCGCTGTATCGCAAGGCCGGCCTGATCCACGTCTCGCTCGGTACGGAAGCCGCCGCACAGATGAAGCTCGACCGCTTCAACAAGGAGACCACGGTCGCGCAGAACAAGAAGGCGATCCAGCTCTTGCGCGACGCCGGCATCGTCGTCGAGGCGCAGTTCATCGTCGGCCTCGAGAACGAGACCCGCGAGACCCTGGAAGAGACCTACCAGATGGCGCGCGACTGGAGGCCGGACCTCGCCAACTGGGCGATGTACACGCCGTGGCCATTCTCCGACCTGTTCCGCGACCTCGGCGACAAGGTCGAGATCTTCGACTACGAGAAGTACAATTTCGTCACGCCGATCATGAAGCCCGACGCAATGGATCGCGGCGAGCTGCTCGACGGCGTCATGAACAACTACCGCCGCTTCTACATGCACAAGGCGCTGTTCTCGTACCCGTGGGCCGGCTCGGGCGAGCGCAGGCGCTATCTGCTCGGCTGCCTCAAGGCGTTCCTGAAATCCGGCTTCGAGCGGAAATTCTACGATCTTGGCCGCGTCAATTACTGGGGGCCGCAGTCCAAGGGCAAGGTCGATTTCGGCTTCGATACGTCGCGCAAGCGCGCTGATCCCGGCAAGATCGAATGGAAGACGAGCCATAATCGCAAGCTGAGCGGACCGCAGCAGGCGCAACTGATGGCCTGCGGCGGCGGCACCGAGCAGATGAGCGAAGAGGCCGAGACGAGGGTGCACTGACATGCACGGCACGTGCGCTCAGCAACTTCAGTTGCCGCGCGCTTCGGCGGCAGCCAGTCACGCCTCGTGCGCTGCCGCAGGAACTTTGAAGTCGGCGCCGTCCCGGGCCTCATGGTTCTCAGGGCGATGCGAAGGCATCGCCCGAACGCGCCGCAAGCGGCGCTCCTCACCATGAGGGTCTCTCATGGCGCCTCGCAAACAGCCCTCGTCCTGAAGAGCCAGCCGGAGGCGGGCGTCTCGAAGAACGGTGGAAGGCACGCCACTGACCCAGGACGTGAGCAAGACGCCGATGATCTCCACCAGGCCGGGCGCATCGGCCCCAATGCGATCATCCAGACCGCGGAAGCCTTGCGTCTGCTGCACGGCGAGGAGGCCGCGCGCTGCGTGTTCGCGGCCGCGCGGCTCGACACCTATCTCGCGACGCCTCCAGCGGCGATGGTCGACGAAGCCGAGGTCTCGCGGCTCCATCGTGCGCTTCGGACCGAGCTCGACGACGAGACCGCGCGTGCCGTCAGCACCAGGGCAGGGCGGCTGACCGGCGCCTATCTGCTTGCGCATCGCATCCCCGGCGCGGCGCAACATGTGCTCCGGCTGCTGCCGGCCCGGCTCGCGAGCCGCGCGCTGACGCGGGCGATATCCGCGCATGCCTGGACGTTTGCCGGGACCGGCACCTTCACCGCACGCCCGGGCCGGCCCACCATCTACCAGATCAGCCATTGTCCGCTGTGCCGCGGCCATCACGGCGATCACGCCATCTGCGACTTCTACGCTGCGACCTTCGAGACGCTGTTCGCAACGCTCGTGCACCCCGACGCCCATGCGCGTGAGATCGCCTGCGAAGCCTGGGGTGACGAGGCCTGCCGGTTCGAGATCGATTGGTGAGACGGCGCCATGCGAGACGCGACGCCGCCTTGGCACCGGGTGCGGCGCTCAGCTCGGCAGAAATCGCGCGCCTTCCTTGCCGAGGAAGTCCAGCATCGCCTGCGCCGGCGGCAGCAGCAGCTTGTCGGCACGCCGCACCGCGTGCCACTGCCGGATGATCGGCAGGCCCGCGACCTTCAACGTGACCAGCCGCCCCTCGCTGAGCTCATGGGCGACCGTGTGCTGCGAGATGAAGGCGATGCCGAGGCCGGCGATGACGGCCTGCTTGATGGTCTCGTTGCTGTCCATCTCCATGCTGGTCTTTGGCTTCAGACCATGCTTCTCGAAGAATGCCTCCATCAGCAGACGGGTGCCTGATCCCGGCTCCCGGGTGATGAACACCTCGCCGGCGAGATCCTCGGCCGCGATCCGCTTGCGGCGCGCCAGCCGGTGGTTGGCGGGGGCGATGATGATGTGCGGGTGCTTGCCGAAGGGCCGCATATCCACGGGAACGTCGGCCGGTGGCCGGCCCATGATGGCAATGTCGAGATCATAGCCGCGCAGCGCCTCGCGCAGGCTGTCGCGGTTGCCGATCCGCAAGGTGACGTCGATCTTGGGGAAGCGCCGCGAAAATTCCGCGATCGCAAACGGCACGAAATATTTCGCGGTGCTGACCGCGCCGATCGCCACGCGGCCGCCGCTGCGTCCGGCGAGAATGTCGAGCGCCTGCTCGCAATCCTGCAAGGCGGCCTCGACGCGTTCGGCCAGCGCCAGCACGCTGCGCCCGGCCTCGGTCAGGATCATGCCGTCGGTGGTGCGCTGGATCAGCGGCAGCCCGGCGAGCTCCTGAAGATTGCGGATCTGCAGGGTGACGGCAGGCTGAGTGAGGTTCAAACGGCCGGCCGCTGACGTCACCGACCCCGAGTTCTGCACGGCGGCCAGCGCCCGAAGCTGGCGGATGGTGAGATCGCGCGAGAAATGCCGGCTCATGGAACCCTCGATGAGATCGTTCACATAAGGAAAACTTTGGTCTATCCAAAGATATTGAAATTTCCCTAATTAGGCAAATCGAGTGTTGATAGCAGCGCGGCACGACGCATTCGTGCGGCTTCATCAAGTTCCCGGCAGAGGATCTGATGGCGAGGGAGTGGCCCATGGATCACCAGATGGATCATCATCAGACATTGCAGGCACATCTGGCGGCGCAGGGTGCCGACGCCGATTGCGCCGCGGTCATCGCGGCTCTGGCCGGGGCGGCGCGCGAGCTCGCGCGGCAGATCGCGGTGGCGCCGCTGTCCGGCGTCGACGAAGGCGCCGCCACCGTGAACGCCGACGGCGACGTCCAGAAGGCGCTCGACATCGTCGCCGACAACCTGATGCGGGATGCGCTGCGCCGGGCTCCAGTCGCCGGCATCCTGTCCGAAGAGGGCGACCGGCCGGAAACGGTCAATGCTGCTGCCCCACTTTGCGTGGCGATAGATCCGCTCGACGGCTCGTCGAACCTGCAGAACAACATCTCCGTCGGCACCATCTTCTCGATCCGCCCGCGGGGGCGCGACGTGCTCTCCAGCTTCTTCGAGCCCGGCACGGCACAGCTCGCCGCCGGCTTCTTCGTCTATGGACCGCAGACCTGCCTGGTGCTCGCGATCGACCATCGCGTCGATCTCTACGTCCTGCATCCGACCTTGCACGAGTTCATGCTCGCCAAGTCCGGGATCCGCATCCCGCAGGATACGCCGGAGTTCGCCATCAACGCGTCGAACCGCCGGCACTGGAGCGGGACCGTGCGCAACTATGTCGACGAATGCCTGTCGGGCGCCGCCGGCCCGCGCGGCCGCGACTTCAACATGCGCTGGATCGCCTCGCTGGTCGCCGAGGCCTATCGTATCCTGATGCGCGGCGGCGTGTTCCTCTATCCGGCCGACTCCCGCCCGGGCTATCGCGAGGGCCGGCTGCGGCTGGTCTACGAAGCGCATCCGATGGCGCTGATCATGGAATGGGCCGGCGGCTCGGCCTCGAGCGGCCGCGCGCGCATCCTCGAACTGTCGGCGCGCTCGCCGCATCAGCGCGCGCCGCTGATCATGGGCGACGTCCGCCTCGTCCGCGACGTCGACCAACTGCATGAGGGCATCGAGCCGCTGTTCGAAACCAGCGATGCGCCCCTGTTCGCGCGGCGCGGCCTGTTCCGCTGAGCCTGCCTGCCGAACGCGCCTTCCGGAGAAAGTTCATGTCACGTCGTCATCCCATCATCTCGATCACCGGCTCGTCGGGCGCCGGCACCACGTCGGTCAAGAAGACCTTCGAGAACATCTTCCGCCGCGAGAACGTCAAGGCGGCCTATATCGAGGGCGATGCCTTCCATCGCTACAATCGCGAGGAGATGCGCCGCAAGATGGTCGAGGAGGCCGAGCTCGGCAACAAGCACTTCAGCCATTTCAGCCCCGACACCAATCTGTTCGAGGAACTCGAGAAGACCTTCCGCGACTACTCCGAGACCGGCACCGGCATGACGCGCCACTACGTCCACGACGAGGAGGAGGCGCGGCTCTACGACACGAGGCCCGGCAACTTCACCGAGTGGAGCCGGCTGCCGGAGGACTCCGACCTGCTGTTCTACGAAGGCCTGCACGGCGCGGTCGTCACCGAGAAGGTCAACATCGCGCAGCACGCCGATCTGAAGATCGGCGTTGTTCCGGTGATGAACCTGGAGTGGATCCAGAAGCTGCACCGCGACCGCGCGTCGCGCGGCTACACGACCGAGGCGGTCACCGACACGATCCTGCGCCGCATGCCAGACTACGTGAACTACATCATCCCGCAGTTCTCGGAGACCGATATCAACTTCCAGCGTGTGCCGACGGTCGACACCTCGAACCCGTTCGTTGCCCGCTGGATCCCGACGCCCGATGAATCGATGGTCGTGATCCGGCTGAAGAACCCGCGCGGCATCGACTTTCCCTATCTGCTCTCGATGATCCCGCAGAGCTTCATGTCGCGCGCCAATTCGATCGTGATCCACGGCGCCAAGCTCGATCTCGCGATGCAGCTCATTCTCACCCCCATGATCATGCAACTGATGGACCGAAAGAGGCGCACGCTATGACCGCCAACGCCGTGCAGACGCTGGCTCCGAAAGCCGATCCCAGCCATGCCGAGATGGCGAACGCCATCCGCTTCCTGGCAATCGACGCCGTCGAAAAGGCGAAATCGGGTCATCCAGGCATGCCGATGGGCATGGCCGACGTGGCAACCGTCCTTTTCTCGCGCTTCATGAAATTCGATCCCGCCGATCCGGCCTGGCCCGATCGCGACCGCTTCGTGCTGTCGGCCGGTCACGGCTCGATGCTGCTCTATGCGCTGCTGCATCTGACCGGCTACGAGGCCGTCACGATCGATGAGCTGAAGCGGTTCCGGCAATGGGGCGCCAAGACGCCGGGCCATCCGGAGTATGGCCACACGCCCGGCGTCGAGACCACCACCGGTCCGCTCGGGCAGGGCATCGCGACGGCGGTCGGCATGGCGCTCGCCGAGCGCCTGATGAACGCGCGCTATGGCGACGATCTGGTCGATCACTACACCTACGTGATCGCCGGCGACGGCTGCCTGATGGAGGGCATCAGCCACGAGGCGATCTCGCTCGCGGGTCATCTCAAGCTGAATCGCTTGATCGTGTTGTTCGACGACAACGGCATCTCGATCGACGGCTCGACCGATCTCGCCTGCTCGGATGATCAGCTCGGACGCTTCGCCGCGTCGGGCTGGGCGACGTCCCGCATCGACGGCCATGATCCCGAAGCCATCGAGGCTGCGATCGCTGCGGCGCGGCAGAGCAACCGCCCCAGCATGATCGCGTGCCGGACCACGATCGGCTTCGGCTCACCCGGACGGCAGGGCTCGGAGAAGGCGCATGGCGCGCCGCTCGGGTCGGAAGAGGTCGAAAAGACCCGCGCGGCACTGCACTGGCCGCACCGTCCGTTCGAGGTCCCGGCCGACGTGCTGGTGAGCTGGCGCGAGATCGGCGCGCGCGGCCGCAACGTGCGCCAGGCCTGGAAGGAGCGTGCGCGCAGGCTGTGCACCGCGGACCGGTCGCCCTGCCATGACGCGCTGAACAGGAAGCTGCCGGCCGCCTATGCCGAGCGCATGGCGCAGTTCATCGCGCAGCTCACGGCCGAGCGGCCGAAGATCGCCACCCGCCAGGCGTCGCAGAACGTCATCGATGTGATCGCGACGGTGCTGCCGAACCTGCTCGGCGGCTCGGCGG
Source organism: Bradyrhizobium sp. SZCCHNR1015 (assembly GCF_032489875.1). Classification (NCBI taxonomy): domain Bacteria; kingdom Pseudomonadati; phylum Pseudomonadota; class Alphaproteobacteria; order Hyphomicrobiales; family Nitrobacteraceae; genus Bradyrhizobium; species Bradyrhizobium sp. SZCCHNR1015. Next base: position 12,952 of record NZ_JAUEYW010000006.1, on the reverse strand, counting down.
ACCTGACCCACTCCAACCTGACCAAAGCGAAGACGCACAAATCCGTCACACCGGCCGCGATGGATGGCAACTACATCCACTATGGTGTGCGCGAACACGCGATGGCTGCGGCCATGAACGGCATCGCGCTGCATGGCGGCTTCATTCCCTATGGCGGCACCTTCCTTGCCTTTGCCGACTACAGCCGGCCGGCGATTCGCCTGGCCGCGCTGATGGGCATCCGCGTCATTCACGTGATGACGCACGATTCCATCGGCCTCGGCGAGGACGGCCCGACGCATCAGCCGGTCGAGCATGTCGCGAGCCTGCGCGCCATTCCGAACCTCCTGGTATTCCGCCCGGCCGACGCGGTCGAGACGGCGGAAGCCTGGGACTGCGCGCTGCGTGCGGAGACCTCGCCGTCGGTGCTGTGCCTGTCGCGGCAGGGGCTGCCGGCGTTCCGTACCGAAGCATCTGATCAAAACAAGGTGGCGCTCGGCGCCTACGTGGTCGTCGAGCCCGAGGCTGGGCGCGACGTGACCTTGATTGCGACCGGCTCGGAGGTGGCGATCGCGCTGGAGGCGGCCAAGCTGCTGGCGGTCGAAGGCGTCCAGGCGGCCGTGGTGTCGGCCCCCTGCTTCGAGCTGTTCCGCAAGCAGTCCGCCGAGTATCGCGCCGAGGTGCTCGGCGCTGCGCCACGCATCGGAGTCGAAGCCGCGATCGAGGGTGACTGGGCGCGCTGGCTCGGCGATGCAGGCGAGTTCGTCGGCATGCACGGCTTCGGCGCCTCGGCGCCGGCCGAGGTGCTGTACCGCGAATTCGGCATCACGCCTGCGGCGGTCGCCGATGCGGCGATGCGCAACATCATCCGGGCGCGGGCGTCCTGAGCCGCGCCACCATACAGAACATCGAAACAGGGACGGAGACCAACATGGCGCGGATCACGCTCAGACAATTGCTGGACCATGCGGCCGAGCGCGGCTACGGCGTGCCGGCGTTCAACATCAACAACATGGAGCAGGGGCTCGCGATCATGGAGGCGGCCGCGGCGGTCGATGCCCCCGTGATCATCCAGGCCTCGCGCGGCGCGCGCACCTATGCCGGCGACATCATGCTGTCGAAGATGATCGACGCGCTGGAGGAGATGTATCCGCAGATCCCGCTCTGCCTGCATCAGGACCACGGCAACGACGAGGCGACCTGCGCCACCGCGATCAAATACGGATTCACGTCCGTGATGATGGACGGCTCGCTCAAGGCCGATGCCAAGACGGCCGCCGACTACGACTACAACGTCGACATCACCCGCCGCGTCACCGACATGGCGCATTGGGTCGGTGCCTCGGTCGAGGGTGAGCTCGGCGTGCTGGGCTCGCTCGAGCATGGCGGCGGCGAGCAGGAGGACGGCCACGGCCTCGAGGGCAAGGTCAGCCGCGACCAACTGCTGACCGATCCCGACCAGGCGGTCGATTTCGTCCGCGCCACCAAGGTCGATGCGCTGGCGATCGCGATGGGCACCTCGCATGGCGCCTACAAGTTCTCGCGCAAGCCGGATGGCGAGATCCTCGCCATGAACGTCATCGAGGAGATCCATCGCCGGCTGCCGAACACGCATCTCGTCATGCACGGCTCGTCCTCGGTGCCGCAGAGCCTGCAGGACATGTTCAACCAGTTCGGCGGCGAGATGCCGCAGACCTGGGGCGTGCCGGTCGAGGAGATCGTGCGTGGCATCCGCCACGGCGTCCGCAAGGTCAACATCGACACCGACTGCCGGCTGGCGATGACCGCGATCTTCCGCAAGGTCGGCGCGTCGTCGAAGGTCGAGTTTGATCCGCGCAAGTTCCTGAAGCCGGCGATGGACTCGATGCGTGATCTCTGCCGCGAGCGGTTCGAGCAGTTCGGCGCCGCCGGCAACGCCTCGAAGATCAAGGTGCTGCCGCTGTCGGAGATGGCCAAGCGCTACCGCTCCGGCGCGCTCGATCCGCGAATTGGGGGAATGACTGAAGCTGCCTGACATCAACGGCGATAATGAACATTCAGGAGGAACACATGAACGACCAATCGATCACCGTCCGCGGCAAGGATCGCTACAAGTCCGGCGTGATGGAATACAAGAAGATGGGCTACTGGGAGCCGTCCTACCAGCCCAAGGACACCGATGTCATCGCGCTGTTCCGCGTCACGCCGCAGGATGGCGTCGACCCGGTCGAGGCGTGCGCTGCCGTCGCCGGTGAATCCTCGACCGCGACCTGGACCGTGGTGTGGACCGACCGCCTGACCGCCGCCGAGAAGTATCGCGCCAAGTGCTACCGGGTCGAGCCGGTGCCGGGCTCGCCGGGCAGCTATTTCGCCTACATCGCCTATGATCTCGACCTGTTCGAGCCGGGCTCGATCGCCAACCTGACGGCCTCGATCATCGGCAACGTGTTCGGCTTCAAGCCGCTGAAGGCGCTGCGGCTCGAAGACATGCGGCTGCCGGTGGCCTATGTGAAGACGTTCCAGGGGCCGGCGACCGGCATCGTCGTCGAGCGCGAGCGGCTCGACAAGTTCGGCCGTCCCTTGCTCGGCGCCACCGTCAAGCCGAAGCTCGGCCTGTCCGGCCGCAACTACGGTCGCGTGGTCTACGAGGCGCTGAAGGGCGGACTCGACTTCACCAAGGACGACGAGAACATCAACTCGCAGCCCTTCATGCATTGGCGCGAGCGCTTCCTGTATTGCATGGAGGCGGTCAACAAGGCGCAGGCGGCGACCGGCGAGATCAAGGGCACCTACCTCAACGTGACAGCGGCGACGATGGAGGACATGTATGAGCGTGCCGAGTTCGCCAAGGAGCTCGGCTCGACGATCATCATGATCGACCTCGTGATCGGCTACACCGCGATCCAGTCGATGGCGAAGTGGGCGCGCCGGAACGACATGATCCTGCATCTGCATCGCGCCGGGCACTCGACCTACACCCGGCAGCGCTCGCATGGCGTGTCGTTTCGCGTCATCGCCAAGTGGATGCGGCTCGCGGGCGTGGACCACATCCATGCCGGCACCGTGGTCGGCAAGCTCGAAGGCGATCCCAACACGACCCGCGGCTACTACGACATCTGCCGCGAGGACTTCAACCCGATGCGGCTGGAGCATGGCGTGTTCTTCGACCAGAACTGGGCGAGCCTGAACAAGCTGATGCCGGTGGCCTCCGGCGGCATCCATGCCGGCCAGATGCACCAGTTGCTCGACCTGCTCGGCGAGGACGTCGTGCTGCAGTTCGGCGGCGGCACCATCGGCCATCCCCGCGGCATCGCCGCCGGTGCGACTGCCAACCGCGTCGCGCTGGAGGCGATGATCCTGGCCCGCAATGAGGGCCGCGACTACGTGCATGAAGGTCCTGAGATCCTGGCCAAGGCGGCACAGACCTGCACGCCGCTGCGCGAGGCGCTGGAGATCTGGAAGGACGTCACCTTCAACTACGAATCGACGGACTCGCCGGACTTCGTGCCGACCGTCACCCCCGCCGCTTGAACCACGTTCGATGCGTCGCCGTGCTGCGGGCCGGACATCGGCTCGCCCGGCAGCACAACATCAGGAGATTTCAACATGCGCGTGACCCAGGGTTGCTTTTCCTTCCTGCCCGACCTGACCGACGAGCAGATCACGGCCCAGATCCAGTACTGCCTCGAGAAGAATTGGGCCGTGAACATCGAGTTCACCGACGATCCGCATCCCCGCAACACCTATTGGGAGATGTGGGGCCTGCCGATGTTCGACCTGCGCGACGCCGCCGGCATCATGCGCGAGCTGTCCGAGTGCCGGAAGATCTACGGCGACCGCTACATCCGCATCTCGGCCTTCGACTCCAGCCATGGCTGGGAGTCGATCCGGCTGTCCTTCATCGTCAACCGGCCGCAGCACGAGCCGGGCTTCCGGCTCGATCGTCAGGAAACCGTCGGACGCAATCTGCGTTACTCGACGCGGTCCTATGCGGCCGAGCGCCCTGAAGGCGAGCGCTACTCATAAGAATACCGCGCTGAAGTCCCATCCCGTCGGGGAGGGGACTTCAGCGCCGGCTCTGCCGCATTGATCAAGTCCGATTCGACGGCGTCCCCTGCTTGCCGGAGTTCGCGGGAGGATCTGCCGCCAGCGTGTGCGAACTTCGGCCAAGCGGAGCACCAGCCCATGATGCAGGCCACGCAGGCGGATGCCGACAAGGCCACGCCGGTCGACACCGTCGACCTGCGCCGCGAGTTCGAGAGCGTCGACATCGCACCCGTGCTGGAGCAGCTCGACCGCGAGCTGGTCGGGCTCACCCCGGTCAAGACGCGAATCCGCGAAATCGCCTCGCTGCTGATGATGGAGCGGATCCGCCGCAAGATGGGGCTGGCGACGACGTTTCCGACCTTGCACATGTCGTTCACCGGCAATCCCGGCACCGGCAAGACCACGGTCGCGCTGCGCATGGCCGGCATCCTGCATCGGCTGGGCTTCGTCCGCCGCGGCCACGTCATCAGCGTGACCCGCGACGATCTCGTCGGCCAATATATCGGCCACACCGCGCCAAAGACCAAGGAGGTGCTGAAGAAGGCGATGGGCGGCGTCCTGTTCATCGACGAGGCCTATTATCTCTACCGTCCCGAGAACGAGCGCGACTACGGCCAGGAGTCGATCGAGATCCTGCTGCAGATCATGGAGTCGCAGCGCGAGGACCTCGTGGTCATTCTTGCCGGCTATGCCGACCGGATGGAGAAGTTCTTCCAGAGCAATCCCGGCTTCCGCTCGCGCATCGCCCACCACATCGACTTCCCCGACTATTCGGAAGCCGAGCTGCTGACGATCTCCGAGATGATGCTGGAGGGGCAGAATTACCGCTTCACGCCGGAGGCCCGCGCCGCCTTCGAGAAGTACATCGCCGTCCGGCGCACCCAGCCCTTGTTCTCCAACGCGCGCTCGATCCGCAACGCGCTCGATCGGATCCGCCTGCGCCAGGCCAACCGGCTGGTGTCGCGGCTCGACCGCGTGCTGACGTCCGATGACGTGATGTCGATCGAAGCCAGCGACGTGCTGGCAAGCCGCGTGTTCGCCAAGGGGGCCGACGCGGGAGACGGCAGGGTGGAGGCGCAATCATGAGTCTGGCTCTGGTGAGGAACGCGCCGCTCGACGACCTCCGGCGCCGCATCGCCGACGCCGGCGCACTGATCTTCGACGTCGACGGCACGATGGCCGAGACCGAGGAGATCCATCGCGAGGCCTTCAATGAGGCGTTCGTCGCGGTGGGCATCGACTGGCACTGGGGCCGCCGCATCTACAAGGAGTTGCTGCGTGTCACCGGTGGCAAGGAGCGCGTCCGTGCGTTCGACCAGATGCGGCGCACGGGTCCGCCGCTCAGCGACGCCGTCGTTGCCCGGCTTCATCGCATCAAGACGGAGCGGTTTGCCGCGCTGATGGCCGACAAGGGCTGCCCGTTGCGCCCGGGCGTTCAAGCCTTGCTGGAGGCTGCCTCGGCCCGCGGGCAGCGGCTCGCGATCGCGACGACGACCACGCGCGGCAATATCGATGCCCTGTTGGCGCCCGTGCTGGGCGCCGACTGGGAGGCAGGATTTGCCGCCGTCGTGGCGGCCGACGATGTCGCGCGCAAGAAGCCCGCACCGGATGTCTACCTGGAGGTCTTGTCGCAGCTCGATCTACCCGCGGCCAGTTGCATCGCGATCGAGGACTCCGGTAACGGGTTGATGGCTGCGACCCGCGCCGGCGTTCCCGTGCTGATCACGCGCAGCCTCTACTTTCATGACGACACGTTCGACGGTGCGCTCGCCGTGCTCGATGACCTCGGGGAGTTTGTTGCCTGAGGTATTTTGAGGTGTTTGTGGTGATACGTTGCCGATTATGTACGCCACCATGCGCATAGCCGCGTGGCGTGGTCGTTCTATTGCCGTCTCGACAAGAACGTGTAATCCCTTGACGACATGTCTTCATGTCGAGTCGAGGTCGTTGAGTATGGCCCGCACGCAGGCCAAATTGAAACGTACGGACGTTGCCCGCACGGAAGCGTTTCGCGGGCGGGTGGGACGGCCGCCGAAGGCGCTCGCTGGAAACATCGAGGAGCGTATTCTGGACGCTGCGCGCGCGGTGTTTCTCGAGCGTGGCTTCGACGGTGCCAGCATCGACGAGATCGCTGAACGCGCCCCCGCCAGCAAGCCGACGATTTATGCCCGATACACCGGCAAGGCCGCCTTGTTTGCCGCCGTCGTCGCGCGCTCCATCAACGACGTGATGAATCTGGGATCCTACACGCCGGTGGCCGGCACCGCACAGGAGAAACTGGTCGGACTTGCCATCGCCATCGTCGATCGCGCGCTGAAGGACTCGCTGGGATTGTTACGGGTCACGATCGGGGAGGCTTACCGGTTTCCCGATCTCAGTTGTCAGTTTCATGACGTCTCACGCAAACGGGCCGCCCATGCCGTGGCGGTGCTGCTCGGCGAGACGATCGGCGCCTCGGCCACGACCGCCCGCCGGACGCCGTCGAAGGCGTCGGCCGCCTCTGCCGAGATCTTCATCGATCTGATCGTCATGCCGGTGATCATGCGCTCGCTCATGGGCGAGAGCGAAAGGACGATCCGCAGGGAGCTGCCCGGCTTCGTCCGTGACCGGGTCAAGACGTTCCTGACGCTGCAGCCGAAGGCGTGAGCGGCGCGATCAGCGTCGCCGCAGCGATGACGGTTCGAGCGTCACCTGCTTGAGATCGTTGCCGCTGACGACGACCACGACGAAGGCGAGCTTGCCGTCCTTGTTCATCAGGCCGCCACTGATCGCCCGGCCGGCCGCCGAGCGCTCGGCGATCCGAATCGCATCCGACATCCTGAGCCGGACCGTGGTGAGGGCAGCCAGGCTGTTACGGTCGCTTTCGCTCAGTCCATCCACGGTGGAGAACAGCACGCTGTTGCGCACCTTTGCCGTGGTGCCGTCGATGTCGGATTCCCAGATCCGTCCGCTCTGCAGGGTTCGGACCTTGTAGACGGGGGCGTCGAGCCCACCTTCGAAGCTGATGTCCGCGGTCTTGGAGCCCGGATGAATCCTCTCGGCGATCCGCAGCGCCTGGTGCAGTGACACCTCCGTCCGCCGGAACTTGTCGAGCTCGCGATCGATCGTCTCCTGACTCAGTGCCGGATCGGTGGAGACTTGTGGATCCCTCTCGGTCTGCATGCCGCTGCCGGTCCCGGCGACGGCGTGCGCCAGGGGAGTCCACGACAGCAGGATCAAGCTCAAAAGAATGATTCGTTTCATGACGGCCTGCTGTCTCCGATCTCGGTCGGTGCTTGTAGAGCATTCCCTTGGGAAACGGTTGCGATAAAACGAAACTGTATCGTTTTATAATGACGGCCGGAGGACCTGTCAAGGTTGGCTCCCCCGGGAGGTGTCTGGATCCAGAAGAGACCCATTCCTGCGCGGCTCTCGAGGCCGCGGACGAGCGGAGCGGAGATCGTCGTCGAGGCCGACGATCTCGACGTTGGTGACGCACCCGTCCATGCGCGAACGCGCCCGCGCGTCTCACGCCGCTCTCGCTAAACGAAACCGTATAATAATGCCGGGTGGGCCGAACTCCGATGCGGCCGCAGCCGGGCATCGCGATTTCAGAAGGCGATCGTTGGAACCCGCATGGCGATCGGTTCCGCCAGCGGCGCTGGTGCGCACACAGGCGATGGTCGACGCTCGTTCATCTGCGGCTAATTCCCGCCCGGCTATGATTTTCTTCCATTTCCGATAGGTTGTCGCCGTTGCAAACCGGGGCAGCCGATATGACCGCCGCCAGCGGCGTCCGATGTCCCGCAGGATAATGGTGCGAGCCGCATCGGCGGACGCGACCAGAGGAGTCTGAATGAGCAAACGCCGGGCCATGATCACCTTCACGTTCACCGCCGCGACGCTGCTCGCTGCCTGCGGCGGCGTTGCGCAGGCGGCGCAGTGCGGCTCGTCGCCGGCGGGGTTCGAGGCGTGGAAGCGCGAGTTCAGCGAGGAGGCGAGGGCGAAGGGCGTCGGCGGCACCGCGATATCCGCGCTGATGCAGACCAACTACGCCTCGGCGACGATCGCGGCCGATCGTGGCCAGCGCAGCTTCTCGCTGTCGCTCGATCAGTTCCTCGTCAAGCGCGGCGCTGCTGCGATCGTCGCGCGCGGGCGCCAGCTCAAGCAGTCGCAGGCCGCGATGTTCGCCTCGATCGAGCAGCGCTACGGCGTGCCGCCCGGACCGCTGATCGCGATCTGGGGCATGGAGAGCGCGTTTGGCAGCCAGCGCGGCAATCAGCACATGCTGTCCTCGATCGCGACGCTCGCCTATGACTGCCGCCGTCCGGAGTTCTTCACCGACCAGCTCTATGCCGCGCTCAAGCTGGTCGACCGCGGCATTCTGTCTGGCAACACCCGCGGCTCGATGCATGGCGAGGTCGGGCAGACCCAGTTCATGCCGAAGAACATCCTGGCCTATGGCGTCGGCAATCTCGACGTCGCCGCCAATGCGCTCACCTCGACGGCGAACTTCCTGCGTGCCAATGGCTGGAAGGCGGGCGCCGGATATCAGCCGGGCGAGCCGAACTTCGCAGCCATCGAGGCCTGGAACGCCGCCGGCGTCTATCAGAAGGCGATCGCGCTGATGGGCCGCCAGATCGACGGCGGCGGCTCGGCCGCGGCGCGCTGACAGGCTCGCGACTGATAAGCCTGTTCCATCAAAAAAGCGGCGCTTCATCGCTGAAGCGCCGCTTCTCTGTATGAGCAGTCAGTCGGCGTCTCGCCTCAGGCCTTCAGCTCGAACCGGTCGAGGTTCATCACCTTGGTCCAGGCGGCGACGAAGTCCTTGACGAACTTCTGCTTGGCATCCGAGCTCGCATAGACCTCGGCCAGCGCGCGCAGTTGCGAGTGCGAGCCGAAGATGAGGTCGGCGCGGGTGGCCGTCCACTTGATCGCGCCGGTCTTGCGGTCGCGGCCCTCGAAGGTGTGCTCGCCCTGATCGACCGGACGCCAGGCCACGCTCATGTCGAGCAGGTTGGCGAAGAAGTCGTTGGAGAGCGTCTCGGTCTGCGCGGTGAACACGCCATGCTTGGAGCCGTTGGCGTTGGCGCCGAGCACGCGCAGGCCGCCGACCAGCACGGTCATCTCCGGCGCGGTCAGGGTGAGCAGTTGCGCCTTGTCGACCAGCAGCTCCTCGCCGGACAGCCACTGCTTGCCGCTGAGATAGTTGCGGAAGCCGTCATGGGTCGGTTCGAGCACCGCAAACGATTCGACGTCGGTCTGCTCCTGCGAGGCGTCGGTGCGGCCCGGCGCGAACGGCACCGTCACCTCGACGCCGGCCTTCTTGGCGGCCGCCTCGACGCCGGCATTGCCGGCCAGCACGATCAGGTCGGCGAGCGACACCTTCTTGCCGCCGCTGGCCTGCGCGTTGAACTCCTTCTGGATGCCCTCGAGCGTCGAGAGCACCTTGGCAAGCTCGGCCGGATTGTTGACCGCCCAGTCCTTCTGCGGGGCCAGACGAATGCGCGCGCCATTGGCGCCGCCGCGCTTGTCCGAGCCGCGGAAGGTCGAGGCCGAAGCCCAGGCGGTCGAGACCAGCTGAGACACCGACAGGCCCGAGGCGAGGATCTTTGCCTTCAGCGACGCGACGTCCCTGTCATCCACGAGCGGATGATCGACGGCCGGCACCGGATCCTGCCAGATCAGGTCTTCCTTCGGCACCAGCGGGCCGAGGTAGCGCACCTTCGGGCCCATGTCGCGATGGGTCAGCTTGAACCAGGCGCGGGCGAAGGCGTCGGCGAACTGATCCGGATTCTCCATGAAGCGGCGCGAGATCTTCTCGTAGTCCGGATCGAAGCGCAGCGCGAGGTCGGTGGTCAGCATCGACGGCGCGTGGCGCTTGGACTTGTCGTGTGCGTCCGGCACCGTGTTGGCGCCGGCGCCGTGCTTCGGCTTCCACTGGTGCGCGCCGGCCGGGCTCTTGGTCAGCTCCCATTCATAGCCGAACAGATTCCAGAAGAAGTTGTTGCTCCACTTGGTCGGCGTCGTCGTCCAGATCACCTCGAGGCCGGAGGTGATGGTGTCGCCGCCCTTGCCCGAGCCGTATTTGCTGGCCCAGCCCAGACCCTGCTGCGCGATGTCGGCGCCCTCAGGCTCCGCCCCGACCAGCGACGCGTCACCCGCGCCGTGGGTCTTGCCGAAGGTATGACCGCCGGCGATCAGCGCCACCGTCTCTTCGTCGTTCATCGCCATGCGGGCGAAGGTCTCGCGGATGTCGCGCGCGGCCGCCAGCGGGTCGGGGTTGCCGTTCGGGCCTTCCGGGTTGACGTAGATGAGGCCCATCTGCACGGCAGCGAGCGAGCCCGCGAGCTGACGGTCGCCGCTGTAGCGCTCGTCGGCGAGCCACTTGCCTTCGGGACCCCAATAGATGTCCTGCTCGGGCTCCCAGGTGTCGGCGCGGCCGCCGCCGAAGCCGAAGGTCTTGAAGCCCATCGATTCCAGCGCGACGTTGCCGGTCAGCACGAACAGGTCGGCCCAGGAGATCTTCTGGCCGTACTTCTGCTTGATCGGCCACAGCAGGCGGCGGGCCTTGTCGAGGTTGGCGTTGTCGGGCCAGCTGTTGAGCGGCGCAAAGCGCTGCTGACCGGTGCCGGCGCCGCCGCGGCCATCGCCGATGCGATAGGTGCCGGCGGCATGCCAGGCCATGCGGATGAAGAGCGGACCGTAGTGACCGAAATCGGCCGGCCACCAATCCTGCGAATCGGTCATCAGCGCATGCAGGTCCTTGACCAGCGCGTCGAGATCGAGGCTCTTGAATTCCTTGGAATAATCGAACGCCTCACCGAGCGGATCGGACAGGTTCGAATGCTGGTGGAGGACGGAGAGGTTGAGCTGGTTCGGCCACCAATCCTTGTTCGAAAATCCCTTCAAGCCGCCCGAAAACGGGCACTTGCTGACGTCATCCATGTTTGCCTCCTGACGTGATCGTCATGGTTCCCCCTGGGGTGGGAGCCGGGACCCTACGCGGCTATTTCGATCAGGGGAAATTGAGATTGATGATCCTAACGATAAGATTATCTGATGAGCGCGGTGTGACGCCGTCCAGACGCAGAGCGACGCCGGACCTTGGCGGCGCACCCCAGGATTGTGGTCAGGGAAAATTGACTTCGCGTCGATGAGCGATAAGATAATCTGATGATACATCTGACGATGCGGCAGCTTCGCTATTTTGACGCGCTGGCGCGTCTGGGGCATTTCGGCCGCGCCGCCGAGGCCTGCGCGATCTCGCAGCCGGCGCTGTCGATGCAGATCAAGGAGATGGAGGAGGCGCTCGGCGGCGTGCTGCTGGAGCGCAACGCCCGTCAGGTCGTGCTGACCCGGTTCGGCGAGCAGCTCGCCGAACGCGTCCGCGAGATCCTGCGCTCGGTCGACGAGCTCGGCGACTTCGCCCGCGCCTCGCGCGACAAGCTCACCGGCCGGCTGCGGCTCGGCATGATCCCGACTGTCGCGCCTTATCTGTTGCCCAAGGTGATCGGGAACTTGACGCGCAAGCATCCCGAGATCGACATCCACGTCCGCGAGTCCAAGACGCCGACCCTGATCGAGGAACTGGTCGAGGGCCGCCTCGATGCGGCGATCGTCGCGCTGCCGGTCTCGGAGCCCTCGCTGACCGAGGTCGCGCTGTTCGCGGAGAACTTCCTGCTGGTGCGGCCGCCGGAATATGAAGGCGCTGACGTGCCGAGCAGCGAGATGCTGCGCGAGATGCGGCTGCTGTTGCTGGAGGAGGGGCACTGCTTCCGCGACCAGGCGCTGTCGTTCTGCAACATGCAGGCGCCGCGCGAGATGCTCGATGCCTCCTCGCTGTCGACCCTGGTGCAGATGGTCGGCGCCGGCATGGGCGTGACGTTGATTCCGGAGATGGCGGTCGGCGTCGAGACGCGCTCGGCGTCGGTGTCGCTGGCGCGCTTCGCCGATCCGCAGCCGCAGCGCACGGTCGGCATGGTCTGGCGCAAGACCAGCCCGCTCGCCAAGCAACTGATGCAGATTTCCGAGATCGTCGGCAGCGCGGCCGAGGGTCTGCGCAAGCAGGCCGCGGCAGCGCAGGGCCGCAAGCGGCGCGGCTGAGCGCCGCGCGTGACGACGCCGGCTGACGCCATCCCTGCTGCGTCCCGCCCGCGCCGTGTAGGAACGATCCGTCGTCGTGGCCCGTCACGTGCGGCTTTCCATGGCATAAGTCTTGTATCGATCTCCGCGAGCGGTCGAACGTCCGACGCGCACGCGGGGTGGCGATGCCGCCGGATCGTGATCTCGGTCGGTTGGCTCGCCGCTCGCGCCGATTGCTGATCGAGGCTGCGCACCTGGAGAACGGTCCATGCCTGAGCCGCTTCGACATGAGGGCCTCCGTCATTGCGGGGAGCGACGCGACGAGGCAACCCAGAGTCCCGCCATGGTTCTGGCTTGCTTCGCTGCGCTCGCAAGGAGAGAGCTCGTTCGGGGATGTGGCGAGGAGGTTCGGGTGAAAATTGACGAGCGTGATGATGGCGTCCTGGCCTTTGTCGACGCTGACGGCCGCATCTGGGCGCAATGTGCGCGTCCCTCTCAATATGCCGCCGACACCGACTACGTGATTGAAGGCCCGCTGAGCGGCTTTATCTACGAGGAGGGGACGTTCACGCCGGACAGCGAACAGGCGTTTCGCGCCTGGCTCGACGACCGCTTGATCAGCGACGGGATATTCCATGTCAAGGACAAGGAGACGGCGCTGTCCTTGTGTCGGCGGATCGCGGTGGCCGCGCGCGACATCCTGACCGACCGGTCGGCCTCGTCCCGTTGCCCGCGCTGATCGCTTGATCTTCCGGTAATAATAATTATATTGCGTAATTTCAGAAATTGTGCTTATCTGTGCGTACCCCGCCTCGAGCAGAGGGACGTACGCGTCGTCACGATACGTTGAGGTGGGCTGCGATGGACGTGACGGCTGCGCCAG